>JAFWFZ010000009.1 GCA_017515345.1 Oscillospiraceae bacterium
GCGATGACCTCGATCTCCACCAGAGCGTCTCTGGGGATGGCGGCCACCTGTACGGCGGCGCGTGCGGGACAGGCGCCCTCAAAATACTGGGCGTACACCTCGTTCATCGCGGCAAAGTCCGAAATGTGCTTCAGGTAGACGTCTGCCCGGACGACGTTCGTCATGTCCGCACCCGCCTGACGCAGGATCTCCCGGACGTTCTTCAGGCACTGATGGGTCTGGCTGACGATGTCGTCCCCGGCAAAGGCACCGGTGGCCGGGTCGATGGGGATCTGCCCGGAGACGAAGACAAAGCCGTTGGCCTGAATGGCCTGGGAATACGGGCCGATGGCAGCCGGGGCGCTGGATGTGCTGAGTACTTTCTTTTCCATGATATCACCTCAAAATTCGTTTGGTTGATGCTGATCGCCGCCTGCACTGCTCATCTTGTGCCGATGTCCCGCGCGACGGTATAAGCGGCGCCGGTGGCGCTGACGATGTTCCTCGGGGTCACGCAGTCGCCCAGCATGTAGAACTCCGGCGCACAGAGATTCAATGCCAGGGCATCCTCATCGATGGAGCGCTGACCCACGGCGTATACGACCGTATCCGCCGGGAAGAAAACGCTTTTTCCCTCTGCGGAACAGGTGACGCCGTCCTGAGCGATCCGCTCGGCCCGGGTATTGCAGTGAATGCCGATGCCGTACTTCCGGATCTGTACCCGCAGGCCGGAGGCGTGCAGGAAGTTGCCGCCGTCGTTCATTTCCGGCGCCATCTCCACGATTGTGATCTTTCGCCCCTGCATGGCCAGGAAGATGCCCAGTTCGACTCCTACGAGCCCGGCCCCAAGGATCACGACCTGCTCTCCGACCGCTTCCGGATGGACGTAAGCGTATTCCGCGCTGAGGACGTTGTCCCCATCGACGCCCGGGATAGGAGGCTTTACGGGGCGTGCACCGGTGGCGGCGATGATCACGTCCGGCGCCAGCTCCCGCGCCAGTTCCGGGGTGACGGCGGTGTCCAGCCGCAGATCGATGGGAGCGGCCTTCACCGCCTGCTCCTGGGCGTTGAGATACCGATCGAGGTTTTTCTTGAAGGGGACCTTCTCTTCGCAGCGAAGGGCGCCTCCCAGACGGCCGGATCTTTCGCAGAGGATCACTTCGTGTCCGCGCTCCGCGCAGGTCAGAGCGGCCTGCATCCCGCCGATGCCGCCGCCGGCGATCAGAACGCGCTTCCGGGTCCTGACCGGCGTGGAATCGTATTTGATCTCCAGCTCGCGTCCTGTTTCCGGATTGATGGCACAATAGGGCGCTCCGTGCGTCAGTTCAGCGGAGAAGCAGCTCAGACAGCGCATGCAGCGGCGGACCTCGTTTTCCCTTCCGGTGCGCAGCTTGTTGGGCGTGTCCGGATCAGCCAGCAGCTGACGGGCCATTTCCACCACGTCCGCCTGACCCGAGGCGATGATCTCTTCCATCTGGGCCGGATTGCTCAGCGCGCCGACCGCGGCCACGGGCGTGCGCACGTGCTTTCGGATCTCCGCCGCGTATTTCACGTTGCAGCCATCCTCCATGAACATGGAAGGATGGGTCACGGTGAACACCTCGTCCACCTCATGATTGCCGGCGGATACGTGGATCAGGTCGCACTTTCCGTCCAGCTGGCGGGCGATCGCCACCCCCTCTTCAATGCCGTAGCCGCCCGCGTAAGCCTCGCTGCCGCTGATGCGGACCTCAATGGGAAAACCGGGGCCCACTCTGCGGCGTATGGCCTCCAGCACGCACAGCAGCAGGCGGGCTCTGTTTTCGATGGAGGCGCCGCCCCAGCGGTCCGTGCGGGTGTTCGTCAGAGGGGAGAGGAACTGATGCAGCATCCAGCCGTGGCCGGCGTGCACGGTGACCATGCCGAAGCCGAGCGCCTTTGCCGCTGCGGCAGCGTCCGCGTATTTGCCGATGGTGCGCTCGATCAGCGCTTCATCCATGGGCAGAACGAGACGGCCGTTGAGTTCTGTTTCCACCGGACCGTAGGCGTTTCCATTGCTGCCGCCGCCGAACATGGCCAGCTGTCGGTTGGCGAACATGCCGGCGTGCTGCAGCTCACAGCTGGCGACGGCTCCATGGCGGGACACGGCGTGCGCGATCCGGGCAAGAGAGAAATGGGACATGGGGTCGTCCAACCGGAAGTGGCGCGGCGTTCCCAGTCCGTATTCCGAATCCACGATGCATTCGCAGGAGGCTACGCTGGCGGCGCCGCCGATGGCCTTGCGCTCATAGTAGGCCGCGGCCTCCGGGGGAAGCCAGCCGCTTTCATTCGTATCCTGAAATCCGGTGGGGGAGGCAAAAAGCCTGTTCCGGAACAGCTGGCGCCCCAGACGGATGGGTTCAAACAGGTGGGGATATCTGCACGTATACATGATAAACGCTCCTCCTTGCCTTTACAGATCCAATACCGCGTTGTGGCCCTGTTCGGTGGCGTTGACCACCTGACCGGCCCGGACGCAGTCTCCCACGGCCCAGTACCACGGAGCGGCGTACCGCA
>JAFWFZ010000010.1 GCA_017515345.1 Oscillospiraceae bacterium
GAGCTGCTTCTGGTAGTTCCACTCGTAAAGGGCCTTGCTCTCATCCAACCCCTCGTAGCATTGGAGCCGCACCAGCTCCCGATCCAGCGCCTGAGCCATGACCTTGGCCACCTCGGTCTTGCCCACGCCGGCAGCGCCCTCGATGAGCAGGGGGCGGCCCAGCTTCAGCGCCACCAGTACGGTGGTGATCAGCGTGTCGTCATAGATATATCGGGCGTCGTCCAGCTTCGCCCGCAGTTCCTGAACGTCCATGTGTTGCTCCTTTTCGTCGTGTTTCTCATATTATACCCGACGCCGCGCCGGAGCACAAGATATAAGTGGGTCTCCGGCGAATCCCAGGAGATCCGGCGCGCACAATGCGCCGACAGAGCGCCTGCCGCAGCATATCCGGCAGAAGGCTGTATTCCTGCATAAGCCGTACAGTCGGAAGCGGCTGAACGATTGAAGCCGTTCCTTTTCGTATGCTGTCCCGGCAAAGCTACGCGGGAATGAATCTAAACCGGTGAGGGCTGCCGAGGATCGATATGCCCGCCGCGTGCGTTCGTCATGACCGTCGGCGGATCGTAAAGCGAGACGTTCCATTGCGGCGGGACGTCTTTTTGTGGAAATGCCGGGAAAGTGATGGTATAATCGGAGCGACAGGGCTAATCGGGATTTGTGGAGGAGATCTGCTTCTATGGTTTCAAACGCAATTAAAAAGATCAGGCGAATACCATGGTGGGGTTGGGCCTTCGGACTTGGTTATTTTGGACTCCAGTACGGGATGTACCGGTTGGGGGATCTTTTGAGCCGCGTGCTGGGGACTATATCAGGCGCGGTATGCCCTAAAATACCCATAATCGATGATCATATTCCCATTATACCGATTTTTACAGTAATATATCTGTTTTCATATGTCTTCTGGATCTGCGGTCCCATCGCCGTATCGCTGACAAAAAGGAGAAACTTCATCAATTACATCATCGGTCTCTCTATGGCGTATTTGATCGGATTCCTGTTCTTCGTATTTGTTCCGACTTTTATGGACAGAACCGCTGAAGGGCTCATGGAACAAGCGTCGAAGCCGGGCTTCTTCAACGGAATGCTGGCTACGATATATGCTGCCGACGGGAGCAATATAGCATTCAATCTGTTCCCATCCTACCATTGTCTGATAAGCCTGTACTGTTATCTGGGAGTCCGCAGACAGCCGGAGATATCCAGGGGCTTCCGCGCTTATTCATTGATAATGGCGATATTGATATGCTTATCCACGGTTTTTACGAAGCAGCACTACTTCCTGGATATTGTCGGGGGGCTGGGGATATCTGTCATCTGCTGTCTTATCGTCGATCGCATCGATCCCGGCAGGAAATACGGCGATCAGAGCTGCGGCGGTGATCAACCGAAAAGCACTTAGACGATAAATCGGGATTATGGCACCGGCTTGACATCAAATGCGCCTGATGTGGCATCCGGCATAGTACACAAGAAACACGTTCCGCTATTGTCGAATACGACGCCTCGAACAACAGAAAACGGTCGTCAGGTTTTCGCCGCCCGACCGGAAATCAGGAGCCCCTGCGGCGTCCTTCGGGACGCCCGCAGGGGCTTTCTTCCATTTGGGCCGTTATCAGTCGAGCTCCTCTTCCGGGAGGCTGTCGGGCTCACATCCGCCGCCGCAGACCCTGGGGTCGCCGGTGCGGCAGCTTTGCGCTGTCCATCCAGCAGATGCGCGTAAACGGCGAACTTTTCCTTTTGAATATTGTGCAGGCGGGCGTTTATGTGTATAATTTAATCGTTATTTGGATTTTTTCGGGAGCACGATGAGGGCCCGGAGGCGCTCCATGCTGCACGGACGTCGATATTCAGCGGTCCTGCCGCGATCCGTGCGGCAGTGTGACGATCGGGGGCACTTCACGGGCAGATAGAATGCGGAGGGGGATGAACGGAATGGACCTTGAGGAAACGATGCGATCCATCAGAGAATCCGGCGACGATACGCTGTACATACTGTGGACCAACGCCGATCCCATTACGGCAAATCTGATGGTTTTCATGTATGCGGAAAACAGCATGCGTTATCACAAATGGGACGCCGTCACGATCGTTGTTTGGGGAGCCACAGCCAGGCTTGCGGCCGAGGATCCTCAAATACAGGGCAGGATCCGGGATCTGCAGGAATTGGGGGTCCGTTTCTCCGCCTGCATCACCTGCGCGGAAGAACTGGGCGTCACAGATGCGCTGCGTTCCCTTGATATCGATCTCGTAAAATGGCTGAATCCCTTGACGGAGCTGCTGAAAGGGAATAAAAAGCTGATCACCGTTTGAGCGCGGCTGCTGCGTCGAACGGATCTTACGCGGCAATTCCAACGGAAAGGGCCCGGGAATGCGGTCCCGTTTCGGGAGAAGAGACGCCGCCGGGAGGGTCGAAAATGAAGAATGAACAGCTCCTTGCGGAGATCAGAAAGCTCCGCAGAAAAGAAATCGTCGGCTATTCGCTGCTTGTGATCGGCATTATTGGAATGATAGCGTTCTTTGTGACCGGAATGAGCATCTTCTATCTGGCGCTGGGAAGCTTTGTCGTGATGTTTGTCGGCACAGTGATCGCAAGCAAGTACAGTAATGCCATAAAAGACAGGCTCGGCAGTGAGATCGTGACCGATGTGCTGCGCGAGGTCCTGGACGACGTGCGCTATGACCCGTTTGGTCATCTTCCCGATCAGAAGATCCGTGACGCGCATATGGTATTTCCGTTCAACTATGACAGGATAAAAGGTAGCGATCACATCACAGCCGTTTACAAAGGCACGGACGTCGAAATGAGCGATATCGAGCTTTGTCAGGTTGAGTATTCGACCGATTCAGACGGTGACACAGATGAGACGGAGCATACGGTTTTCAGAGGTCAGTGGATCGAATGCAGGCTTGCCAGAGAGCTGACCGGCGAGATCCATATTTCCCCAAATACCAAAAAACTGAACAAGCAGCTCCGGAATGAACGGCTTTTGGTGGGGAATGATCTGTTCAATGAACGGTTCCTGGTTGTTGCCGACAGCGCTGACGAGGCCTATTCGATTCTGGATCCGCGCATGACGGATGCGATCCTCAGTGTGGCGGAAAGGAACGGGGGAGAGCTCTATATGAGCTTTGTGCGCGATGGGCTGCACATTGCCGTGAATACGGAATACGATTTCTTTGAGCGGGACGGCTGGAAGATCGACCTTGCCGCCCTGCGTCAGAAATATCTCGGCTGTATCCGCTGGTTCACCGACATAATCGACGAGCTTTCACTTGCGGAATGAATCAGGTCCTGCCCGTTGGCCGAGGCCATGAAGCGGTCCGGAGAAACAGACCGGACCGGTAAATTCGCGCGGTGTGTATTGTGCGAAGCCGCATTCTTGTGTATACTGTTATTTGGTAAATATGAGATCAAATGGTTTCCCGGTTCCCGTGTGAAGCCGGGCGGTCCCGCGGCGCTCCGCGGGGCTGCGCAGGCGATAAAGCCCGCCGATGATCCTTTCGGATCGATATTCCCGCGCGGCATTCTTGCGGATATACCGGCCGTTCCCGCAAGGGGCTCCCGTTCGTTTCTGCCGCGGGCGTGAAGCGCGGCGCCGTTTCCGGATCAGTCGGCAAGCGGGGCTCAAAAGTGCGGTTACCCGCTTTCTTTCGGTAAGGGGTGCTCGATACTGGACACATACAAACGTCATTTGAAAATCTGGGAGCTGCTCTATTTTTTCCTCCATTCCTGGATCTGCCGAAAATTCAATATGACCCATGAAGACCTGGAGGTTGAAGGCCCGGTCCTGCTGATCTCAAACCATGCCTGCGCCTGGGACCCGCTTCTCGTCGCGATGAGCCTCAGAAAAAAGCATGTGTACTATGTGGCGAGCGAGCATATCCTGCGCCTCGGCCTGGTGTCCCGTATATTGAACTGGCTGGTCGCGCCGATCCCGCGGCGGAAGGCTGTGGTCGGCACCGACACCGTGAAGGCTTGCCTGCGTCATCTGCGGGCGGGGCATTCCATCTGCCTCTTCGCCGAGGGTGAACAGTGCTGGACAGGGATCAGCGGACCGATCTTACCCGCCACGGGAAAGCTCGTAAAGGTCTGCGGCGCGACCCTCGTGACCTATCGCCTTGAGGGCGCTTACCTGAGCCTTCCCCGGTGGGGACGGGGCGTGCGCAGGGGAAAGGTGCACGGGCATCCGGTCGGGATCTATCCGCCCGATCAGCTCAAGGCCATGGATCCGCAGGAGATCAACGAACTCATCACGCGTGATATCCGGGAAGACGCGTGGCAGCACCAGCAGCGGGAGACGGTTGAATACCGCGGGAAACGGACCGCCGAGGGGCTGGAGCGCGCGCTTTATCTCTGCCCCCGCTGTCATCAGATCGGAACGCTGAGAACCTGCGGGGACAGGCTGTCCTGCGCCTGCGGACTCGATTTGAGATACACCGCGGCGGGCTTCTTCTCCCCGGAGATCCCGTTCCGTACCATCGCGGAGTGGGACGTCTGGCAGCGCGAGGCGCTGGGAAAGCGGGACTTTCAACACACCGATAAGGATCAACTGTTTTCCGACCGGTCAGTTGCGCTTTCAAAAGTATCCACGGATCACCGGGATGAGCCGCTGGAGCAGGGCGAACTGATACAGTATGAGGACAGGATAGCCTGCGGGAAAACCAGCTTCCTGCTTAAAGATATCCGAAACATGGCAGATGTGCTGGCCAACCGGCTGCTGTTTTCCTGTCAGGGAGAGTACTATCAGCTGAAATCAGATAATGGAGTCAGTTTCCGCAAGTATTTAGAGATTTGGAGACAGTCATAACATGGATTATTCTGCAGCGAATCAATCTCTTTGGGGCATCATCATCCAATTGGGCATCATAGCCGCCACTATCCTTGCAGCCAATTTCCTGCGCCAGAGGTTCCGGGTTATCAGGAAAAGCATGATCCCCGTTGCCGTGCTCGGCGGTTTTCTGCTTTTGGCGGCGAAATCGATCGGCATCATCCGGCTGGATCAAACAGTAATGGAAATACTCGTGTACCACGGCATCGCCCTTGGCTTCATAGCGATGGGACTTCGCGTTCCGCCCCAAAAGGGGAAAGAGTCCGGCGACATGACCGGCCTCAAATCAGGCGCCGTGATCGTGAGCACATACCTGGTACAGGGGGGAGTGGGTCTGCTGATCACCATCCTCCTGAGCTGCACGGTCATGCCGGGCCTGTTCCGCGCGGCCGGGCTTCTGCTGCCCATGGGCTATGGACAGGGCCCGGGGCAGGCAAACAATATCGGGTCCAGCTATGAGGCGCTGGGCTTTGCCGGCGGGCGCAGCTTCGGCCTTGCCCTTGCCGCCGCGGGGTATCTCGTGGCCTGCATCGTGGGGATCGTCATCTTAAACGTATTGAACAAAAAGGGGAGGATCAGGCCGACCGGAGGTATGGCGGAGGAGCAGCTGGGAGTGGATTTTTTCCAGCAAAAGGGCGAAATCTCCATCTCCGATTCCATTGACAAGCTGTCGGTTCAGCTTGCCATGGTGCTTGTGGTCTATTTGGCGACATTTTTGGCTTCCTGGGGACTGACCTCCGGCATAGCCGCCCTGTCGGAGGGCCTTGCCAACACACTGAACTCGCTGATATGGGGGTTTAATTTCATCATTGGCGCCGTGCTTGCCATGCTTCTGCGCCTTCTGCTGGAGCAGGGGAAACGCAGAGGCTTGATTCGGCGTCAATATCAGAATAATTACCTGCTCAATCGTCTTTCCGGCTTTTTCTTTGACATCATGATCGTCGCGGGGATCGCCTCCATCAATCTGGAGGTCATCCGGGATCTGTGGCTCCCCTTCGTGCTTCTCGCCCTCGCCGGCGCGGCAGTCACGTGGGTCCACCTGGCGATCGTGTGCAAACGGGTTTACCGCGGCTACTATTATGAGGGGCTCATCTCCATGTACGGAATGCTGACGGGAACGATCAGCTCCGGCGTGCTCCTTCTGCGCGAGATCGATCCGAATTTCGGTACGCCGGCCGCAAACAACCTGATCACCGGCAGCAGCTTCGGCATCATCCTCGGCGCGCCCGTTCTGGTGCTCGTCAGCCTTGCCCCGAAGTCCAATGCCTTTTGCTGGCTGGTGCTGGGTATCGCCGCGGCCTACTGCGCGGTGTTGTATCTGTTCATTTTCAAAGTCCACCGTCACAGGGCGGGGACCGGTACGACACGGCAGGGACCGCCGCTCCCCGAGTCCGAAAGAGATGCACTTACGGCCGGCGAAAAGATGCCCGGGAGCCGGTCCGCGGAAGGCGGAGACGGGCATGACGGCTTTACCGGCCGGTGAAAGGGGCAGACATGAAAACGATCATACTGAACGGCAGTCCAAGGAAGAACCGGAACACGGCCATGATGCTGAAGGAAGCGCGGAAGGGCGCGGAATCCGTCGGCGCGGAAACAGAGTATATCGACCTGTTTGACCTCAGCTATACCGGGTGCCGCTCGTGCCTGGCGTGCAAGCGGAAGGGCGCGGAGCGGTGCAGATGCTTCTGGAAGGACGATCTGTCCCCGGTGATCGACCGGATCTTTGCCGCCGACGCCCTGATCATCGGCTCGCCCATTTATCTGGGGGACGTTACGAGCCAGGTGCACGGGCTGATCGAACGGCTCCATTTCTGCGCGCTGTCCTATGACGACTACTCAAACTACTTCACCGGGAAAGTCGATGTGGGGATCATTCTGACCATGAATGCGCCGAAGACTTACTATGATCTCGCGTATAAGAAAAAGGCCGGGGAGATCGAGCAGTCCTTTAAGGCGCTGAATGGATCGACAGAGGTTTACGCCTGCTGCGACACCCTGCAGGTGTCGGATTACAGCAGATACAATATGGCCGATTTTAACGAAGATCACAAGAAGGCCGTGCGGGAAAAGCAGTTCCCGCTGGATCTGGAGAAAGCCTTTCAGATGGGAGCGAGGCTGAGCGGAGGGAAGTGAATTCGGGGCAGGCATGGCCCTTTCGGCCCGGGGCGAAACAGATGCTTTCATGCTCTGCCCGAACGAGCCGGGGGAGGGCTGCGGAGCCGTTTGCAAGCAGGCAGATCAGAGCGCGATCACCGCGTTCCCGGTCCGCAAAACGGTGAGATTATTAAAACGGAGGGAACTACATGATCATCAAAGCAGTACAATTCAGAAAAGACGGGTTCTATTCACAGCCGTTCGCCTTTGGCGGAGAAGAAGGAACGGACAAGTTCGATCCGGACGTCCGCTATCGGGGCAGCCTTCAGAACTACCTGATCGATACCGGTGATGAGGTGATCCTTGTGGATACCGGACTTCCTGCGGGAACGCCGGAAGAGGTGCCGGACGAAAACAACGCCCTGTTCACGGGGAAAGATATTTCCAGCTATATGGAGGCATTTGCCGCGCTCGGCTACAGGCCGGAGCAGGTGACGGCGATCCTCCTGACCCACAAGCACGGCGATCATTCCGGGGAACTGCGCTCCTTCCCCGGCGCGAAGATCTACGTCAATGAGGATGAGCTCTCCGCTGACGAACTCCAGGGGCTTCCCAACATCGTGCCCGTGAAGTTCACCGACGGCGCGTATTATAACTTCCCGGAGTGTCAGAAGATCCGGGACGGTATCACGTTTATAAAAGCGAAGGGCCACACGAATGGCAACAGCATCGTCGTGGTCGAGAGCGACGGCCTGTTTTATATGCTCCACGGGGACGTCACCTATGTGGATGAAGCGCTGTATGAAAACAAGCTGTCCACGGTATTCGACGATCTTCCCGCGGCCCGCGAAACGCTTGACCGGGTGCGTGCGTTCGTCCGGGATCACCCGACGGTCTACTGCGGCACGCATACGCCGCAGGGCTGTGAAAACCTGGAGGCGAAGCGCGTGATGGACCTGGACCATCCCGTTCCGACCATCCCCGCGGAGGTTGATTTCTCCCAGCAGCAGGCGAGCGGGAAATATGTCTGCTCCGTCTGCGGATATGTCTATGACCCGGCGGAGCATGACGGCGTGGCCTTTGAGGATCTTCCCGAGGACTGGAAGTGCCCGCGCTGCAAACAGCCCAGGGAAAAGTTCAACAGGGGGTAAGCGCGTGACGACCTGCTATTTTACGGCCACGGGCAACTGCCTGTATGTCGCCGGAAGGATCGGCGGCAGGCTCCTCTCCATTCCGCAGCTCATGCGGCAGAAGGAGATCGCCGTTGAGGACGACGCCGTCGGGATCGTGGCCCCGGTCTACGCGGTGGAGATGCCGATGATGGTCAAGGCGTTTCTGGAGAAGGCGAAGATCCGGACGGACTATTTCTTCTTCGTTTACACCTACGGCATGGGCTATGCGGAGGCGTTTGCCCACGTGGAGGTCGCAGCCCGAAAGGCCGGCCTGACGCTCAGCTATATAGACGCCGTCCAAATGGTGGACAATTACCTCCCCTTCTTCGACATGCGGGAGCAGATCGATACGCTCCCCGCGAAGGATGTGGAGGGCCAGCTGGATCGGATCGTAAAGGATATCGCAGCGCGCGTCCTGCGGCCGGTCCATGTCACCGACAGGAATCTGGCGGAGATGGAAAAATGGACCCGGAACCACGCGGCCAACATTCTGAAAAAGGATACGGCTCTGGGGTATACCGTGAACGGCGACTGCATCCGCTGCGGCATCTGCGCAAAGGTCTGTCCGGCCGACAACATCACGGTCACGGAGGACGGCGTTCACTTCTCGGATCACTGCGAGGTCTGCTATGCCTGCCTGCATAACTGTCCGCAGAGCGCGATCCACATGCCGGTGGAGGCGGGCACCACGCACTACCGCAACGAGCACGTGACGCTGAAGGATATCATCCGATCGAACGGGTAAGGGGCGACTGAAGGATGGCAAAAAAAGAACTGCGGCTTCACGCCGTCGTAGCGCCGACACAGACGGTCGTTGTATCGGCTTATGATCCGGACGGGAAGGCGGACGCCTGCACGCTGGCCTTCTACATGGTGAGCAGCCATGTACCGCCCTGTGTGACCATCGCGATCAACGCGACGCAGAAGCGAAAGACCCTGCGGGACATTCTGGAGACGAAGGCCTTTGTGCTCGGATTCCCGAGCGCGGATCAGGTCGGCGAGGCGGACTATCTCGGGGTGGAATCCGGCTACAGCACGGATAAACTGAAAAACATCGGTTTCACCGTAAGCGAAGCGAGGACCGTCCATGCGCCGGTGATCAACGAGCTGCTGCTCTCCCTCGAGTGCGAGGTGGTGCATACGGTCACCGTCGGCAGCCACACGCAGATCACGGGCGAAGTAAAGAATATACTGGCCGACGAGAGTATTCTGAACGACAGAGGCCGCATCCTCCTGGACCGGCTGCGGCCCCTGATTTACGATGAGGAGCAGATGGAGTATCTGGCGCTTGGCGGTAAGGTTTCGGACGCCTTCAGACCGGGCGCGGAGCGGAAGAAGTCGTTCGACGGAGAGCGCGCTCATATGTGATGAACGGCGCCGACCGCGCAGAGGAACCACACGGAGCGGGGACCGTAAGAAGTGATGAAAGCGGCGATCCGCCGGGCTGAGGAGGGAAGAGGATGCAGAAAAGAACGACCGGAACGGTTGTTTCCGTGAAGAAACAGTGGTGGTTCAAGGTAAACACGAAAGCGTTTCGGAGCGGCCCCCTTGACGGAGCGGTCTTCCCGTATATCATCAAGGTGAGATATACGGCAGACGGCGTTGAATATGTGAAACGGAAATGGATCGGCGCGGGGTATCCTGTACCGGCCGAGGGGGAACAGGTGGACCTTGTCTATGATGAGGATAAGCCGGAGAAAGTGAAGCTCGTCTGATAGGCGGATCACGGTATCCTGCCGGATCCGGAAACGCCTGCGTGAATGTACGGGAAGGGGGGTTCGGCCGAACCGGGGATCGAAGGCAGAGGATGAAAAACAGGTCGTATCACGTGAAAGGAGAAAAAACCATGATCAAGGTCGTTGCGCGGACACTGGTCCGCGAAGAATGCATCGAAGCGTATCAGGCCCTGGCAAAGGAGATCGTGGAGAAGACGGTGCAGGAGAGCGGGAACGTCTTCTATACCATGAATCAGGGCGTGGAGGACAAGCGGCTCCATGCCATGATCGAGGCGTGGGAGAGCATGGAGGCGCTGCAGGCTCATATGGCCTCGGAGCATTTCAAGAGGATCGTGCCGCAGATGGCGCAGTACGCGGAGGAGAATTATCCTCCGGAGCTTTACACTGAGGTGTAAAGGGAAAGATCGGCAGAGGTTACCTGCATCATGCATCATGCAGGCAGGGAAAAACAGGAGGTCGTGAAGTGAAAATCGCAGTTTTTAACGGAAGTCCGAGGAAAGAGAATACTTCCGCTATGATCCGGGCGTTTCGCGAAGGCGCTGAGGCCGCGGGCCATGAAGTGGAAGAGTACCATGTCGGGAAAATGAAGATCGCCGGCTGCCTTGGCTGCATGTACTGCAAAACCAAGGGCGAAGGCGTCTGCATTCAAAAGGATGATCTTGAAAAGATCATGCCGGCCTACAAAGACGCCGATATGATCGTTTTCGCGTCGCCGGTCTACTACTTTACCATGACCGCGCAGATGGAGGCCGCTATCCAGAGGGTGTTCTGCATCGGGAAGCCCGCGAAAGCGAAGAAAGCCGCTCTGCTGCTGAGCTCCGGTTCGCCGGGCGTCTATGACGGCGCTGTGGCGCAGTTCAAAGCATATACGAGCTATACCGGGATCGAAGCGGTCGGCGTCATCACAGCCCATGGGGAAGAAAACAAATCCGAAGCGAAGCTCAGCGAGATCAGAGAGTTCGCGAGATCTCTCTAAGCTATGGTTTGAATAAAAAAAGCCGCCCAAGGGCGGCTTTTTTTATTTCGGCCGTATGTGAATGACCGCGGAGGCGGCGCGGGCCGCATTTGCAGGAAGCTGCCTGTCACCGGCGCCGGAGACAGGGGATCATCGGACGGCGATCCGCGCGGCAGTCCGCAGAAATCGCCCCGCCTCCGGTACGGACGGACAGCGGGCCGCGAAGCATCGACGGCTCGGCCGGATCGGACTATTATGGGGCAGAAACCATTGAAATGACAGGGAAATAATGCTATACTGGAAAGTGCGATATTATTGGCTGTGATCGGTACGCTGATCAACGGCGGAGGACATATATGAGTCATTCATTATTCAGGAAGAAAAGCCTAGAGAGCATTTCGTCTCCGGAGCAGATATCCGGTTTCCTTCGCGTTGCCACGCCTTCCCTGTGGATCGTGCTTGCCGCGGTGGCCCTGCTGCTCGCAAGCCTGCTTGTCTGGAGCTCCGTGACGGCGGTTGAGAGCTATGCGGCCGGTACCGCAGAGGTACGGGACGGTATCCTGACGCTCCGCTTTGATGATGCCGATAAGGCTGAAAAAGTCGAGGTCGGTATGAATGTCAAGGTCGGCGAGCTCACCGCACCGGTGGTGAGCGTCGGCCTCGACGAGGGGGGAGCTCCTATCGCCATTGCGGATGTTGAGCTTCCCGACGGTTTCTACGACGCCCGCGTGGGCTACAGAAGTACGCAGATCATCCGGATGCTCTTTGCATAAGGCGGTGCATGCTGTGAGGAAGCGAAACGTCAGGCAGCCGCTGAAAAAGGGCGTGGCCAGGGTACCTGTCGTCATGCAGATGGAATCGCTGGAGTGCGGGGCGGCCTGCCTTGCCATGGTGATGGCATATTATGACAAATGGCTGCCGCTGGAGCGGGTGCGCCTCGACTGCGGCGTGTCGCGAGACGGCTCCAACGCGAAAAACATGCTGAAGGCCGCCCGCAGCTACGGATTGGAGGCAAGGGGCTTTCGGATGGAGCTTTCCGCCATACGGGAGAGTGGATCGTTCCCCTGCGTCATTCACTGGAACTTCAACCATTTTGTGGTGCTCCGCGGCTTCCGCGGCCGTTATGCCTTCATCAATGATCCGGCGCGGGGGAGCCTGAAGGTCACCATGGAGGAGTTTGACCGGGCTTTTACCGGCATCTGCCTGACCTTTGCCCCCTCAGATACCTTTGTGCCGGGGGGCAGGAGGGAGAGCGTGATGGCCTTTGCCCGGAGACGTCTCACCGGAGCGGGGGGCGCGGTGGTTCTCGTCACCATGATGAGCGTGCTCGGCTATCTGTTTGCCCTTCTCAATCCCGCCTTTGCCCGCTTCTTCCTGGATCGGCTGCTGACAGGGGAAAACGCGGAGCTGCTCATGCCCTTTATCGGCCTGCTCCTGCTCGTCAGTTTTCTGCAGATCCTCGCCGCCGTTCTTCAGGCGGTCTGCTCCCTCAGGATCAACGGCAAAATGGCGGTGATCGGCAGCAGCTCCTTCATGTGGAAGCTGCTGCACCTGCCGGTCGAATTCTTTGCCCAGCGCACCGTCGGAGATATCCAGACCCGTCATTATGCCAACGCCATCGTTGCGCAGACCATGGTGAACGTTCTGGCACCGCTTTTGATCAGCGCCGCCATGATGGTCTTTTACCTGGTCGTCATGCTTCGGTACAGCCCGCTGCTGACGGTCGTCGGCATTGCCGCCATTGTGCTGAACATTGCCATGAGCCGCCTGATCGCCCTCAAGCGCCTGAACATCACCCGCGTCCAGATGCGCGATGCGGGCAAGCTGGCGGCGGCGACCGTCTCCGGTATCCAGATGATGGAGACTATCAAGGCAAACGGCGCGGAGGACGGTTACTTCCGCAGGTGGGCGGGATATCAGGCTTCCGTTCATTCGCAGACGGTGAGCTTTACGAGGCTGAACCAGTATCTCGGGACGATCCCGGCGTTCGTCAGCGTGCTGGCCAACGCCGCCGTACTGGTGCTGGGCGTGTGGCTGTGCATGCGCGGCCGGTTCACCCTGGGCATGGTGGCGGCGTTTCAGAGCTTTCTCATGAGCTTTATGAGCCCTGCCATGACGCTGATCACGGCAGGTCAGACGTTCCAGGAGCTGCGTACGCAGATGGAGCGCATCGAGGACGTGATGAAATACCCGGACGCTCCGGCCTTCTCGGCCGACGCCGCCGGGGAAAACACGTATGAGAAGCTCTCCGGCGAGATCGAGCTGAAAAACGTCACCTTCGGTTACTCCCGCCTGGACGAACCGCTGATCACCGATTTTTCCATACGTATCCGACGGGGCGGCAGGGTCGCGTTCGTCGGGGAGTCCGGCTGCGGCAAATCCACGCTTTCCAGACTGATCTCGGGACTCTATCAGCCCTGGAGCGGCGAGATCCTGTTTGACGGAAGACCGATCGGGGAGATCGATCACGCGGTTTTTACCGGCAGCGTCGCCGTGGTCGACCAGGAGATCACACTGTTTGAGGATACGGTTTCAAACAACATCAGGCTGTGGGACAACAGCGTTGAAAGCTTCGAGATGATCCTTGCCGCGCGGGATGCGCAGATCCACGACGACATCGTGCGCCGACCCGGCGGATACCGGGGAAGGCTGACCGAGGGAGGCCGCGACCTCTCCGGCGGTCAGCGGCAGCGGCTGGAGATCGCCCGCGCCCTGACCCAGGACCCGCATATCATCATTCTGGATGAAGCGACCAGCGCGCTGGACGCCCGCACGGAATATGAGCTGGTGAACGCGATCAAGGATCGGGGGATCACCTGCATTGTCATCGCGCATCGGCTGTCCACGATCCGGGACTGTGACGAGATCATCGTGCTGGATCATGGAAAGGTGGTGGAGCGCGGGACCCACGAGGAGCTCTACGCCAAGGGCGGATATTACACGGAGCTGATTACCAACGACTGAGAAGGGAGACGACGGAGTGGGCTGGTTCGATGAGCAGATCCGCGATCGCAAGGCGAGCGATCAGGAGATCTTTGAGGCCTCCATACTCGAGGTGGCGTCTGCCGTGCTGGGCAGCCGCGGCGCGAGCACACTGAAGGATCAGCGCCTCCTCTCCAGGACTGCCATTGACCAGATACTGAAGTACTATCACTTTAAGCCCGTGGAGATCCCGAGTGAGATCACGGAGCCGGAGGATCAGCTTGAGTATGCGCTCCGCCAGCACGGGATCGCCTCCCGCGGCATCACGCTCTCCGGCGACTGGTATCGGAACGGCTTCGGCCCGATCCTCGCTTTTCGCAGGGAGGACGGATCGCCGGTGGCGCTGCTGCCGAAGCGGCTGCGCGGATATGAATGGCAGGATGCCGACGGAGCAAAAGTCACCGCCGGCAAACGAACGGCGGATCAGCTGAAGCCGGAAGCGATCTGCTTCTATCCGCCTCTGCCGCAGAAACCGCTGGGCATTCCCGATCTGTTCAGCTTTATGAAGAATTGTCTGCGCCTGCCCGATTATGCCCTGCTGATCGTGCTGACGCTTCTCGTGACGGCGACGGGGCTGCTGCTGCCGCATATCACAAAAATGCTGTCCGGGTTCATCCTGGAAAGCGGCAACACGCTGATCCTGTGGAGCACTGCCGTGTTCCTGCTGTGCGTTCTTGTCTCCTCGCAGCTTTTCACCGCCTCGCGGACCCTGTCCCTGAGCAGACTCCAGGCCAAGGTCACACTCCCGCTGGAGGCGGCCGTCATGATGCGCCTGATGCGCCTGCCCGCCGCGTTTTTCAGGCGGTACAGCTCCGGCGGGCTGGCAAGCCGCTGCAGCGAGATCAGCGAGCTCTGCACGATCCTTTTCGGCGGAGTATTTTCCCTGGGCTCTGCGGCCGTCGCCTCCCTGCTGTATATCGCACAGATCAATACCTACGCCCCGGCGCTGCTGGTCCCTTCGCTTGCCGTCGTGCTGCTCACCATCGCCTTCACGGTGCTGACGGGCCTTATCAGGGAAAAAGAAATGCGGGCGTATATGAAGGAGCGCGCCGAAGAGGCCGGCGTCAGCTTTGCGCTGATCTCCGGCATCCGGAAGATCCGGCTGGCCGGCGCGGAAAAGCGGGCTTTTGCCCGCTGGGCGCACAGCTACGCCAAAGGGGCGAAGATCGAGTTCCAGCCCCCTGCGTTTCTGATCATCAGTCCCGCTGTCACGATGGCGATCCCGCTCCTCGGCACCGCCGCGATCTACTGGCTTGCGGTGCGGTCGGGGATCAGCCCCTCCTCATATCTGGCGTTTTCCGCCGCCTTCGGCGCGATCACCGGCGCGTTCGGCGCGTTTTCGGGCGTCGCGTCCTCCGCGGCGCAGATCAAGCCGATCCTGAAAATGGCGGAACCGATCCTGAAGGCTGAGCCGGAGTCGGCCGAGGGGAAGGAGATCATAACGCAGCTCTCCGGCAATATCGAGCTCTCCGGCGTTTCCTTCCGCTATGACGACGCCTCGCCTTATGTGATCGACGGCCTGGATCTGCAGATCAGGGCAGGCGAGTATCTGGCCATCGTGGGAAGGACCGGCTGCGGCAAGAGCACGCTGCTGCGTCTCCTTCTCGGCTTTGAGATGCCGCAGAAGGGCACGATCTATTACGACAGGAAGGATATCCGCAATCTGGATCTCAGCACCCTCCGCCGGCATATGGGCGTGGTGACCCAGGACGGCAGCCTGTTCCTTGGGGATATCTATTCCAATATCACCGTCTCTTCGCCGCGGCTCACCCTGGAGGACGCGTGGGAGGCGGCGGAGACAGCCGGGATCGCGGACGATATCCGCGCTATGCCCATGGGGATGCACACCGTCGTCGGTGAGGGACAGGGCGGCATCTCCGGCGGGCAGAAGCAGCGGCTGATGATCGCCAGGGCCATCGCCCCGAAGCCGAAGATCCTGCTGTTCGACGAGGCGACCAGCGCGCTGGACAACAAAACGCAGAAACGGGTGGCCGAGGCGCTGGACAGATTGAAATGCACCCGTATCGTGATCGCGCATCGCCTCTCCACGATCAAGCGATGCGACAGGATCCTGGTGCTGGAGGACGGAAAGATCGCGGAGAACGGGACATACGACGAGCTGATCGAAAAGGGCGGCCTTTTCGCCGAGCTCGTCGAACGGCAGAGGCTCGATAAATAGAAAACGGAGAGGGCTATGAAACGTAAAAAAGCCACCGGAAAGGTGATCGGGACCGCGCTTGCCGCAGCGCTGATCATGACGCTGCTCGCGGTCTCCCTGTCCGCATATACCGGGGAGGACGCGGAGAAAGCGTACATCGTCCGGTATCTGGACGGCGGAGCCGCGGGGCAGACGGACAGAGAGGATTCCGTGCCTTTCGAGGTCGTGAGCGAAGCGGAAATGAAACGTCTTCGGGACGCCGGACTCCTTGAGTGGTATGAGCCGGACGGCGACGCGGTCCTTATCGATCCCGAGCCGGACAGCGTCCTGCTGGGGACGATCTCCCCCTACTACGACGATCATCAGTGGAATCTGGACATGATCGGCGCGGACGCCGCTTTTCGGAACGGCCGGCTCGGACAGGGGGGCCGGGTGGGCGTGCTGGATTCCGGCGTGAACCCCCATCCCGCGCTGGCAGCGAACCTTTTGCCGGGGCATAACTATATGGAAGGCGCCGCTGATCCGGAGGATACGGAGGACAGCTTCGGGCACGGCACACGGGTGGCGGGCCTCATCGCCGCGGCCAATGAGAGCGGTTATATCGGAGCGGCCCCGGGCGCGGGGATCGTTCCGCTGAAAATCACCGATGGGCAGACCGTGAAGATCAGCGCGGTCTGCAGGGCAATCTACGGCGCCGTCGACGATTATTCCTGCGACGTGCTCAATCTGAGCCTCGGCGTCACGACAGATTACCGGTCCCTGGAAGAAGCCGTCCGCTATGCCGAAGAGCACCGCGTCGTCGTGGTGTCTGCCATCGGCAACGGCGGCGGCCGCGCCCGTTATTACCCGGCCCTGTATGACACGGTGATCGGTGTGGGCTCGGTGGACAGCAGCGGCATGATCTATTACCGCTCCAATCACAATGAGGGAGTATTCGTCACCGCGCCGGGCGTGGACGTCAGAACGACGGCGAGCACGGGCGGCTACGTCACTTCGACCGGCACCTCCTTCGCCGTGCCCCAGGTCACGGCGGCAGCTGCTGTGCTGCGGGGGATCGACGGTACGCTCACGCCCGGGGAAATCCGGGAACTGATCGCCGGTACGGCCTGCGACCGGGGCGCGGAGGGGTATGACGAATACTACGGACATGGGATCCTGAACCTTGCCGGATGCGTTGACGCCCTGACCGGCGGGATGGGGGAGGGGATGCCCTGCGTACTCCTGCCGCGGACAGGCCCCGCCTCAAAGCTCCGCAACGACTCAGACAGCATTGTCCGGTGCACCTATCTCCTGGCTGAATACGAGGAAAACGGCCGCTGCATCGGCGTCACCTCCCGGCAGTATGTGCTTGCGCCCGGCGAGACTGTGGAGATCGCGGTCCCCGGCGGCGGCGCTGGCTTTGGCCAGTTCGTGTGCGATACGGACACGATGGTCCCGCTGGCGGAGGCGAGAAAGTCGCCGTAGACCCGGACGGACCGCCCGCCCGGAACGGATCGAACAGGGATGACGCCGCATCCCGTACCGCGGAAACCCTATACCCGGTCACAGGCCGGGGGAACTGATAATAAAACATCTGTGATTCAGAATGGAGGTACCAATCATGAAAAAGAACATCACCGCAAACATTCCCGAGGAAACTGCCGTGCAGCCCAAGGAGCTCAACCTGGATGAACTGAACGAAGTGACCGGCGCGGGCGATCCCTTTGCCGATACGCCCCGCAACCCCGAGCAGCCCATCGACGACGATCTTCGGAAGGACGGCTGAGGACGGACAGCATCAAAAACCATATTGAATGGAGGATCTTATCATGAAAACCATCATTGAAAACAATCCTGAAGAGACCGGGAATACGGCGGAAGAGCTCACCATGGACAAGCTGAACGAGGTGACCGGCGCGGGCGATCCCTTTGCCGATACGCCCCGCAACCCCGAGCAGCCCATCGACGACGATCTTCGGAAGGACGGCTGATACGACCCGCGGGGCTTCCCGCCGGATCGGAAGCCGACAGTATTCTTTTTTAACGGGGGAACCAAACGTGAATAAAACAATAACAAGGCTGCTTGCTGTCCTCCTGTGCCTGATCATGGTCTTTCAGCTCTCGGACGGCGTCATTGCCTTCGCGCTGGAGGATCCGACCCGGGAGATCGAGATTTCCGTGCCCGATTCCCTTCAGGACGGCGGAAACTACTTCTTTATCCGGGAGGACTATTCCATCAGCGAAAGAAGCGAGGAGAAGCTCTATGTCCCCATCCAGCGGACGGGCGATATCAGCGGGGAAGCGGATATCACCCTGAAGCTGGTGGACATGACCTCCCATTACGGGGTTAACTACACAGCCAAGATCTACCATGAGAGTACGGAGCCGGCGCTTGACTATGATGGCGTGGCTCTTGTGGACGCCTTCCGGAATGCGGAATCCCTGGAGGAGGTCGATCCCGACGAGCTGACGAATGAGGTCGGCCAGGCGGTATATGACGCCGGCGGCGCGGATTTCGTCGGTGAAAACGGCGAGGTCATCGGCCGGGTGACTGCTGTGCCGCTGGATGAGGAAGGCGATCCCATCCCGGAGGAGAATGCCGCGGACGATACCGGGGAGGCAAGCCCTGCCGACGGGGCCGGCGCTTCAGCCTTGCAGCAGCTCCGGGCGGCCAGGGACGCCTATACCGGCACCGCGTCGGATCGCCAGCAGCTTTCCGGCGGCGGTGATCTCGGCGCTATGTCGGAGGAAAGCGCCGCCGGCGCGCTGAACGACCAGGCCCAGGAGAGCTATCCCGGGCGTGGGTTCGCGCTGCACTTTGCCGCGGGCGAGGAGGTCAAGTTCCTTGTCATCACCCCCAGGTATTCCCCGGCAGCGGAAGGCGACTCGAACATCATGCTCCTGCTGAAGGACATTCCGGAGAATGCCTCCGTACCAGAGGAGTTCAACATGCATTCCGTACTTATCGTGGATGAGGACGAGCCGGAGCCCGTGGTGATCAGCATGGCCTCTTCCGAGGTCCTGGCGAAGGACGGCATGGCCAGCATCACCGTGACCCGTCAGGGACGCATCAATGCCCTGGTGGGCGTTTACCTTGCCTCCAATGAGGGCAGCGCCGAGGAAGGGACGGATTACTCCGGCGTGGGCGCCCGGCTTTATTTCCCCATGGGCATCACGGAACGCACCGTGGAGCTTCCCGTTGGCCACGGCCTGGAGGAGAAGGACTTCAGCGTCTACATTACCCCCCTCAGCGATATGGCGGACGTGACGGTGGATCAGAGCTCCACCCACGTTATCATTCCCGCCGCCGAGAGCGAGGCCGAGCTCATGGCCGCACAGGACGACCGCTACGGCGACCAGTGGGACCTGCAGGACCGTATGGATGAGATGACAGATCGGGTCCAGTTCAAGAACGACGGCGAAAACGTTTTCATGAAGACCAAGATCGATAAGTGCTGCGGCGAGTACATCGACTTTACCACGCCCAGGAGCTATGCCTGGGACGGCGTTCACGTCAACTTCAAGGTCCACACCTGGTATTCCAAGATCGAGTTCATCATCAGGAAGTGGCAGGACGGCCAGTGGAACGATCTGTTTGACAAAAAGTACGGCGACTGCGCCACCAAGGACAACCTGACCGAGGACGTCTATTACGGGTCGGAGAAGGGACCGTCGTATCTCCGGTTCAAGGACTGGTGCTATGAGGTGCACAACGGCTTCCGCGACAGCTATACGGACCTCACCATCTATTCCGTCCAGCCCATCAAGCGCCAGTTCACCGTCAAGCTCCTGAATCCCGTGCCGCTGGCCTATGAGGGCATGACGGATGAGGAGGTGCTGAAGAACTACCAGACCGCCATCCTGGACAGCGGCCTGGAGACCAAGGGCACCTACTGGACAGACGATCATTTCTCCGTCTCCCGCCTTGGGGCGCAGGAGTGGTCCAGGCTGTCAGGCCTGGAGGCGGTGGCATCCGACGGGCGCACCATGTCCATCGGCACGATCGACGGCAAGACCGGCAGCGTGGACGTGCACCTCAACGAGAGCACCATCGACGCGCTGGCGAATGGCGGCTATATCACCTGGAAGGCGAACAAGGGCTCCTATTCCGGCACCATCGAGGTGCGCCCGGTGTTCAAGTACGTGCAGAACGTTACCGTGAAGGTGCGGGACTCCGGCTACGGCGGGGCGACGCTCCAGAGCAACGCCTCGCTCATCTGGGATTTCGGATCCGGCAATCTGATGGACGCGAGAATGGGCGCGAACACCAAGCACAACGTGAGCTGGAAAGGAGAACAGGACGATGACGGCAACGACTACTACACCTTCACAGCCACAGGAGACGACCCCTACGTCTCAATCGATATGTCCGCCCCCGACGCCGCAAAGCTCGCCTGGGTCGAGATACGCGCCAGGAACCTCAGCGGCGCGGACGCCATCGAGCTGTTCGGCAAGTTTGACGGACAGGGTCCTCTGGGTACGCACTGCGTCCATATCGACCTGAAGCAGGATACGGAATGGCACACCTACCTCGTCAATATTCCCGAGGAGAACGTGCGGGCCGTGAACGCTTACAAAGGCGAAACCATCACCCAGACCACCTGGAAGGGCAATGTGAACTGGCTCCGTCTGGACCCCATGTGGAGCAAGGATTCCACAACCAGCTCCGGTGACATGATCCAGATCGACTACGTGGCGTTCTACCCGATGAAAACGGAGACGGAGAGGTCCGACGGGAACGGGCTCGCCCCCGGCAGCTACACCTTCCACTACGGCGATAAGCTCACCTTTGTGGAGAGCTCTTCCGCCGAGAGCGTCGCAGCCTCTGTGCGCCCCGTGGGCATGGGCTATCAGAGCCGCAAGACCGGCGCTTCCGGCAAGCTTACCGGCCAGGTGGACTGCTCCTACTACGTGATCAATGACGACCCCCGTGAGGACGACGAGCCCACCTTTGTCCTGACGCAGGATTACTATGAGTTCTGGCAGGTATTCAGCGCCGAGGACAACAAGGTCCAGCTCCGCGTGGCCGAAAGCGACCTGCAGTACTTTGACACCGCAAAGGGCGTCTTTGAAAACCTGACGCTGGATGCGGTCATCGGCGGCTATCGGTACTATACCGTGAAATCCGGCGTGGTCACCAATGAGTTTATCGACATGACCGCGGTGACAAAGGACAGCACCCATGTGCCCACCTGGTCCCTGCCGGGCAGCGGTACGGTCTATTCCGGAACGGAATTCTGGTTCCACGCGGGTGTGATGGCAGGGGACAACGTGGTCACCCTGGGCGTGGACCGCGACTCGTCGAAGCACGCCTATTATACGTTCTCCGGCGTCGCCTACACCTCCACGCTGAATCTTTCCTCCGGACATGACGCCGATGACGTGATCCCCGTTCAGGGTGCCCAGATCATTGCGCCCCTGGGCGGCGCGGCCACCCTTGAGGACGGAGACTTCGACCTCTCCGCTGTGTATCTGGTGGGCGGGACAACCATGCGCTACTTGGTCAGCTACAACGGCCAGACCACCATCCGCGAGGTCAGGCTGGCGTCCGCTACTGCCTCCACCATGCCCGCCACCTATCAGGGAACGGACGGCAGCGTCAGCACCGTACCGGCCATCCCCGTGAGCCTGGGCAACATCAAGGTGGACACCTGGGTGCCCGGTGGGGCGCGGTTCTCCAATCTGACCGTCAAACTGGGCGACTTCAACAGCACCGCCATCAGCGCTGTGGAGCTCAACGGAAAGAAACTCGAGGTCTCCCTGACGGTGGATCCCGGAAACGGCTACCTGAAGACGGACAATAACGGCAGGACCACTACCGTTCAGGAAAAGATTGTGGATTTGAGGCTCTATTTCCAGAGCACCGTCACCGGTGAGATCCACGGAGAGTACTCCATCAACGCAGAGGACTCCAAGTACCGCCTGGCCTGGGATCCCAAGACCTATACCGCGACCCTGACCATCAGGGAATTCAAGCCGGACGCCCCGGAGCTCTATACCTACGGCGACGTGCTGATGGCGGAGCTCATCACGGACAAGTCCACCGGCGTCAACGAGTTCATGGGCTGGGATATGGCCTATCAGCCGGTTTCTACCGGCTTCGCGGTCATCGCGGATCAGGACTACGTCCCCACCACCTTCAACTATGACGTGAACATCGCTGAGATGCTCAGCCCGGATGCGGAGGGCATGCAGGCGGATGAGGGCGGAAACCGCCGCGCCAACTTCGGCCAGTTCCCGTTCTTCGGCGCCATCACCGCTGCCATCAAGGTGTTCACCAGGTATTCCAGCGTGACCAAATACAAGGACGCGGAGAAGATCATCGAGGATCTGGAGGAGATGGGCGATGACGACGGCCTTGCCGGCGAAGACGGCGAGCTCATGGAGACTGCCATTGCCCCGAACAAGTGGACCATGAGCGCCCTGGTGGTCATGAAGGACAACTACTACAACGGCATGCGCATCATGGTGGGCGTGGCCATGACCACCGGCGACGGCGGGTATCAGAGGCGCGCCAATCCCTACCGATCCGCCAAAAGCTCCCTGTCCTATCTCCTGGGCGGCGAATACGACAGCACCGAGCTTATCTACAACAAAACCACCGGAAACAGCAGAAGGCAGAACAACCACTACATCGATTCGGAGTTCGGCGGAGGCTACATTACCTTCTCCGTTTACGTGGGCTTCTATCTGGACTTCGGCTACATTGAGATCATGGACGACGAGGGTGACGGCAGCTACCATATCAGCCACGACTGTGTCTTCATGGGGGCCGGCGGCTTCGTCGGCGCCCAGTTCACCGGGGGCTATACCTGGTACATCTTCCCCTGGGGCATCCCGTTATACGCCAATCTTGAGGCTCATTTGAATGTGACACTCTTCCTTGGGTCGGAGGCCGATCCAAGCAAGACCCTGGAAAAGGCCTATTATGACAATGACCAGCAGACCGGCGAGGACTGGGCCTTCAATCTGGAGGTGGACGGCCAGGCAGGCGTGAAGCTCACCCTCGGCGTGGGCTTTGCCAAGGTGCTGTCCGTGCGTGCGAGCGGCGGCCTGGGTATCCATACGGGCTACAGTCTGCGCATGGCCGATTGGTATCCCAATCTGACGGGTGCGGACACCCTCAGCTTTTCCACGGACGCACAGTTCACCGGCGGCGTCGACACGCCCTTCGGCACCTATGATTTCTGGAGCGCCTCCTGGCCGCTGCCCTGGGGCTATGGATGGCTGCAGTTCTTCCAGCAAATGACGCGGGCCAACAACCTGATCCATTTCATCAAGCAGAACATCGACGAGAATTACTGCCCTGAAAAGTATCGTGAAGAGGCCAAGGCCAGGGTGGACGAGCTTGCCGCCTATGTGGACCAGTACACCGGCGACGGTCCCACCCTGCGCAAAAAGGTCAACGCGCTGCAGGACTGGGCACTGGACCACCATGCCCTGGGAAGGCATGAGAGCATCCGCGTGGACGCCATCCGCGTGGGCGGTCTCGTCGGCAACATCATGGATCAGGTTATGCTCACCGACGACGCGGAAGCCGCCACACAGAACTTCCACGTCAACGACCATGTGGATTCCGACTGGGTCGCCGGGGAAAGCGCCGCGCTGATGGCCGCCTTCGGCCCCGTGGAATCCAAGGCCCTTATGGAGAAGGCCCCGTCTTCTCCCGCCAGCCAGATCATCGCCCTTGGCGGCAACCGGTTCCTGGTCGCCTTCCTGGACGACGATTCGACCCGGGAGCGGCAGCAGGCCTATGTCCTGAAGTACACGGTCTACGACGCGAACGCGGGCACCTGGACCCAGCCCGTCGCCATCCAGGACGACGGCACCGGCGACAGCCAGGCCAACCTGGTGGACGCCGGGGACAAGATCATCGTCTCCTGGACCTCCATCGCTCCGGAGAAATACCGGGCGCTCAAGGACCAGGTCGCCGCGGAGCTCAAAGCAAAGACCGGCGAACAGGCGTCCGAGGATCAGATCCTCATCGAGCTGGAGGCAGACCCCGCCCGTCTTCTGGAGAAGATGGACGTGTTCACGGCGCGCTTCGACAAGGCGGGCTGCACCCTCGGCGCGATCGAGCAGATCACGGACGACGATTACTACGACGCGGGTCCTCAGGCGGTCTACGACAGCGAGACCGGGGACTATATCATCCTCTATTACAAGACGGCTCAGGACAGCGAGGCATACGCCAGCGCCGGCGACCGATTCCAGAACATGATCAGCGGCAACCCGGATGACAATACCTACTCCGTCCTGTGCTACATGCTTTACAACAACCAGACCACCGCCAAGGATACCCGGGGCACGACCCACCAGCCCGGTTGGGCCAGGGACTATCTGTTCCCCAAGGAGACTGCCCAGGATCTGGACGGTCAGGCGGCATTCCTCGCGGCATGGGGCGGACAGCGCTTCCTGAACTCCGCCATTCGGACCGAGGACGGCGGTCAGACCGATATGCCCATTTCCGACCTCACTGTGGCCGGAGGCTACAACGGCCTGGCGGCATTTGCGTTCACGGTGGACAAGGACTATGATCTGGACACGCCGGAGGATCGGGATCTGTTCATCCAGTTCTACCGCTTCTCCGAACACAGCGTTTACGTGCCCGTCAAGGTCGCGGGAGAGACGGAAAAGGAAGTCCTTGACCGCGGCCGCGGAGTGATCACCGGCACCACTGTGGAGGAGGTCGGCGTCGGGCAGCCCAGGCTGATCCGCAGCGGCGGCTCTACCTGGCTCTTCTGGCGGCAGGCGGACGAGGGACTCTATTATCTGAACATTTCCAGACTCCTGAACGCGCGTGTGCCTGTCTCCGCGGAATCAGGCGGCAATGGGGAGTGGTTCTACGACGGCAATACGGAGATGACCTACGCGCTGCGGAACGACGGCAGCTTCGCTGTCGACGCCACCACCGGCAGACCCTATCAGCCGGAGATCCAGCGGGTGGATTTCGGCTCCGCCCTCACGGACGAAAAGCTGACCGCCACGGATTATCAGGTCATCACCGATAAGAACGATAACCTCTACGTGGTCTGGAACGACACCGGCACCTATCAGGAGAAGGTCGATGACGAAGTGACCGTCACGATCCCCACCCTGGGCATTTACGCCACGGCGCTGATCGCGGAGGAGGTCCCCGACCCGGATGAAGAGGACGGCACCGCCGTTACCGCCTCCTGGTCCAAGCCCTATCTGCTGACCCGCGATCACACCTCCAATGACGGCCTCGCAATCGCGCTGGATGAGTCCGACGGCAGTCTCATCGTGGTGCACAACCAGTATGAGATGAACTACGCCGATACTGAGGAAGAGATGCTGATGATGGCCGAGAAGGGCCTCGCCGGCTTCAAAGCGGATGAGGAGGAAGAAAAGCTCTATTTCCTGGGTTATCCCTTCTATCCCTCCGACATCAGCCTGATGGTCACCCGGTTCGCCCCGGTCGGCTCCGTGGAGGCCACTCAGTTCGTCTTCTCCGACGATACCCCCACCGCAAACCAGACCGTTGGCGTCACCGCGGCGATCGAAAACACCGGCCTGACCTCTGCCGAGGGCTGCGACGTCAAGATCTATGAGTATAAGAACGGCCAGAGGGGCAGGGAGATCTACTCCACCGAAAGCGGCGAACGCCTCGCCGTGAATACCGCGAAGAAGATCACCTTCCCGTGGACTGTCCCCGCGGACGGCCCGGAGGGCTACAGCCTCCAGGCGGTCATCCGGGAGAAGAGACCGGACGGCGGCTGGTACGACGCTGTGGAGAACTACTCCGATACGTTCGAGCTCAAGCCGGAATACGAGCCTGTCCTGGATCAGTGCGTGCAGAACGGGGACGTCTTTGACGCGAAGTTCCATGTGACCAACACCGGCAACGCACCGGCTCCCGAAGGGACCACGGTCGACCTCTATCTCCAGGCGCTCCACGGCGACCTGAAGGAGCGCTACGGCATGGACGACGACCTGCTGGTCACGGCGGATATCTCCGGCCTGGCGCCCGGCGCGGTGAAGACGGTCACCCAGGCTGTCGCGCTTCCCGTGAGCGTGTTCCGGTTCTGCGGCTACGACGCGGTCACCGTCGCGGTGGCGGACGCGGACGAGCGGCTCATCGCCTCCACCGACCAGGAGATCATCATCCTCGAAGCCCCCATCAACCTGGAGCTGAACCGCGGAAGGGCGATGACCCTGCTGGCGGGCGAGACGAAGCAAGCTGTCCTGACCTACGATTCCACAGTGTTCATCGACACCGGAGGAGGGGTTCTCTACTCGGTGGACGATCCCAGCGTCGCGTCTGTGGACGCTGAGGGCAACGTTACTGCCCTCTCCAACGGCTCCGCGACCCTGACCGCAACGATGCTGCCCTCCGGACGGAGCGCCAGTATCGCGGTGTTCGTGACCGGAGAGGAAGGCGCTGAGTTTGAGGATGTTCCGGACAGCACCTGGTACACGGACAGCGTGGCATGGGCCGTGGCGAAGGGCGTCACGAACGGTACGGACGTGACGCATTTCAGCCCCGACAGATCCTGCACCCGCGCGCAGATGGTCGCCTTCCTGTGGCGCGCCGCGGGACGGCCGGAGCCGGAGGGGACGGACATGCCCTTTACCGACGTTGTGAGGGGCAGCTACTATGAAGACGCTGTCCAGTGGGCGGTGGAGCAGGGGATCACCAACGGCGTGGACGCCGCCCATTTCGCGCCGGACCACACCGTGACCCGCGCACAGGCCGTGACCTTCCTCTACCGCTATGTCGGCGCCGAGACCGCGCCGGCCAAAGTCTTTGACGACGTGGCGCCGGACGACTGGTTTGCCACGGCCGTGACCTGGGCGGCGGAGAACGGCGTCACCAACGGCACCAGCGACACCGCCTTCTCACCCGGCAGCGACTGCACAAGAGCGCAGATCGTCACATTCCTCTTCCGCTGCATGGGAGAGGACGGCTCCGACCTTTAAAGCGATATCGCCCGGACCCCGGCCGGCGGCCGGGGCCCGGGCATTTCCCGTTGGAAAAGGAGAACGCTCATGAAAAAACGAATGGGGTCGTTCGCGCTGTGCCTGCTCCTGCTGATCTGCTGCGGAGCGGACGCGCTTGCCGCACAGCACGGCGATCCCGGATTCTATGATGTCGGCAGCGCCTCCGGCCTCGTCATTGAGCCGCTGCTGTCCTCCGGGGAGCCCGCGAATGCGGTGCTCTGCGATGTGGACGGCGACGGTGTGAAAGAGGATTTCTATCCGAACTCGGTCATGCTTCGGGTGACGGTCCCGGCCGCCGAGTCCGGCAAACAGTATATGATCCAGGTCCGGGACGCTGAAACGGGTGAAGTCCTCTATGTGGATCAGCGGGCGGGGGTCAGCCCGCTGCGCTTTACCGCCGACTTTCTGCTCCCGGACAGGAACGCGGAGCTGAGGCTGATCGTCAGCAGCACCGACGGGTCCGCCGCAGTATCGGTCCCGCTCCGCTGCACGCCCGGCGCGGCGTCGGAACAGCCGGGGCCCGGTCCCGTTCCCCCCTGGCAGGAGCCCGTTACCGGGTATATTGACTGCCCCGGGGATAAAACCTGCGCGATGACGGCTTTCTCCGATCTCGATCCGGCGGCCTGGTACCACGACGGCATCCATTTCGTGCTGGAAAACGGGATCATGAACGGATACGACGGCGGCATTTTCGGGCCGAACAGATCGACCTCCCGGGCTATGATCGTCACCATGCTCTGGCGTATGGAGGGCAGGCCGACGGGCGGCGATGCGAGCTTCAGGGACGTTCCAGACGGTACGTGGTATTCCGAAGCGGTGGGCTGGGCGTCGTCCGAGCATATCGTGGACGGGTACGGACCGGATCGCTTCGGGCCCGACGACAACGCAACCCGGGAGCAGCTTGCCGCGATCCTGTGGCGCTACGCCAGATACAGGGGCATGGACGTCAGCGACGCTGAGGATACGGATATCGGCGGATTCGACGACGCTTCCGCCGTAAGCGCCTGGGCGGTCGGCGCCATGCGGTGGGCCTGCGGCGCGGGGATCATTCACGGGACCGGGAACGGCCTGATCAGCCCGCGTCTGGACGCGACCCGCGCCCAGGTGGCGACGATGCTCATGCGCTTCAGCGTGTCCGTATCCGCGCAGCGGTGAAGTATCTCAGGGAACCGCCTGCGGCGCATAGCGGATGAAAACGGCATGCCTGTGCGAAGGGAGGGAAGGCAGTGTCAGACGATCAACTGTACCGGGAATATCTTGCGGGCGATCAGTCTGCGGGCGATCGGCTGATGCTGCAAAACAGCGACGCGCTGACCGCATATCTGGCCGCCTTCCTCCACAATGCGCAGGACGCCGAGGACCTGATGCTGGAATGCTTTACCGTGATCCTGGTGGATAAGCCGAAGATCAAAGAGGGAAACTTCCGTGCCTATCTCTTCAAAATGGCAAGGAACAAAGTCAGCCGCCTGTGGAAGCTCCGCTTCCGGCGCCAGGAGTTCTGCCTGGATGAGACGCTCCCGGCCAGGGAAGCGTCACCGGAGGAGTCCGTCTGGGAGCGGGAACGCAGCGCCATTATGGAGCGGTGCCTGAACCGCATCGCGCCGCAATACCGCGAGGCGCTGTGGCTGTATTACGATATGGACATGAGCTACTCTCAGGCCGCCCGAATACTCGGCTGCAACGAAAAAAAGGTCGGGCACCTTCTGGAAAACGGAAAAAAGCGGCTGCGGCTGGAGCTGGAGAAGGAAGGGATCACCCGTGGGGACGTCTGAAGAAAGACGAGGGAACGGCGATGCTGATCGAAATCATTGAAAACTCACTGCAGACCGCCATTCTGCTGATCTGCGCCGTGATCTCGCTGATCCGGGCAGCCGCGGACCGGAGCAGGGCATGGACGCTGACGTTCTTCTTCTACGGAAGCGGGGCGCTGGGGGATATCTACTGGCTCGTCTGTCTGCTGTTTTTCGGCGTGAGCCCGCAGATCACCCTTGTATCCGACCTGAGCTGGGCCGCCTCCTATATCTTCCTCTATCTGCTGCTGCGTCAGACGGCCGCTCCGGAAGAAAACGGGAAGCTGCGTCTGCTGCCGTGGATCGGGCCCGTATTCTCCGCGGCGGCGGCAGTTTACTTCATGCAGTGGGGGAGCGTCCTGAGCAATCTGTACCCTGCGGTGCTGATGGGACTCCTGTCGTACTCCGCGATCCACAGGCTCATGGCCGGGGAGCGGTTCAGAAAGCAGCGTTTGCTGCTCGTCAGCATCCTGGTGTTATACCTGCTGGAATACGCGCTGTGGATCTCCTCGTGCATCTGGGAATATACGCCGACGAGCCCCTACTACTGGTTTGATATCCTGCTGACGGTCAGCTTCCCGATCTTCATTTTCGGGACGAAAAAGGCGGTGGCGGAATGAATTCCATCGAAAACACCTATATCTGTCTGGCCGCCCCGCTCCTGCTGGCGATCTTCTGCCTTCGCCGGAACGGGCGCAGGATGCTCATTTTCCTGCTGGCGGGCATGACCGCCTGCCTGCTCTCCGCTTACATCAGCACCTTCCTCGCGGGAGCGGCGGCCGTCGACATGGCCACCGCCTCCCACGAGATCGCCCCTGCGGTGGAGGAGATCATGAAGCTGCTGCCGCTGCTTTTCTACCTTCTGGTGTTCGAGCCGGACAAGAAGAGCGCCATGACCGGCGCCCTGCTGGTGGCGGTGGGCTTCGCCACGTTTGAAAACGTCTGCTTCCTCACGGCCTACGGCACGTCGGAGCTGCCGCGGCTGCTGCTCCGGGGCTTCGGCTCCGGCGCCATGCACGTGGTCTGCGGCATGATCGTGGCGGTGGGCATGTTTTTCCTATGGGATCAGGTGTGGCTGCGGATCGTGGGGACATTTGCGCTTTTGTGCTTTGTCATCACCTTTCACGCGGTTTTTAACCTGTTTGTGGGGCAGACCGGCGCGGTCTTCTGGGCAGGAAGTTCGATCCCCCTCGCCATGGTGGCCGTGTATCTGCTGTTCCTGCACAGCAGAGTCGACCTGTCCTGAGCTTCAAATCGCAAACGCTTCGCCGGTCATTTCGTCTGAATGATCCGACCGGCACAGGGTATCCGTCAGGATGACCATGTGCCGGTCGTGAAGTTCCGGCGGAAAAGAGCCGCGAAAAACCGATATGATCCTTACCTGAGAGCGCCCTTCGGGGCGCTTTTTCTTTCCGGCGGCGCGGGGGATAAAAACTTTTGAGTTTTTTTCAAAAAGCGGTTGGGAATTTTCGCGTTTTCGGACACATATAGGGTGAAGACCTTTACGGAAGGAGGGATGCTCGGTGAGGACAGCTGATGAAAAAGTCGAATCGCTCCATGCGCGCATGCAGACCCGGCGGCGCAGACGGGAGCGGCGGATCACGTCCGCCCTGGCTGCCGCCTGTGTGGGACTGACCCTGTGCCTTGGCGCGCTCGTCTTCGGCGGCGCGGTGCACGCGGGAGGAACGGCAAGTATGTACAGCGGCGCGACGATCCTGTTCTCCGGCACCGGCGCATACGTGCTGACGGCGGTCCTGGCGTTCTTCGCGGGCGTTCTGATCACTGCGGTCTGTTTCCGGCTGCGGAAGCGGGCCGTCGGCCCCGGTACCGGACGGGAGGAAACCGGGCCGGACAGCGGCGCGGAGAAAAACGACGGGGGCCAGGAGCCCCGATGATCCAAAGCGGCGGCAAAAATGACGCCGGATCAAACGGAACCGCACGGGAGGCGCCTGCCGCCCGGCTGTCCGATACAGAAAGGGAGAGACTACATGAAAACGAAACGACTGCTTTCGCTGCTGCTTGTCCTGACGCTGGTGCTCGGCGTTTTGCCGATGACCGCGCTGGCGGACGACGAAGTGTACATCGACGAGGGCTGGGACAGCGATTTCGCTTGGGCGGATATCGAGGTCGAGGTGCCGAGCGATGACCCGCCGGTGATCTCCGTCGAGGCCCCTGACAACCATTGGGTGATCACGGTCGCCTTGCCCGACCCCAATGTGACCATCATCTCCTCGGGACTCACATACGATCCCATCGGCGGCAGCGGCACGGAGGAGGACCCGTACACGATCAGCAGGCCGGGCAATCTGAAGATGCTGGATGAGTGGATGGAGAAGGGCTACACGCTCCGGGGCAATTACTTCGTCGTGACGGATGACCTGGATATGAGCGGGGTGTACGGACCGGGGGAAGACGACGCCAAATGGGTGCCCATCGGGAGCCGGGAGACGCCCTTTGCCGGCATCTTCGACGGTCAGGGACACACGATCAGCGGCCTCTACACCGAATCGACCGGCGATGAGCACGCCATGTTCGGCACCGTGACCGGGACGATCAAAAACCTGACGGTGGAGAGCCATGTAAAGGGCGGAAACTACCTGGCCGGTATCGCGGTGTACAACTACGGGACGATCGAAAACTGCGAGTGGACCGGCGAGATCGACACCAACGAAGAGCTTCAGGGAAAATATATCGGCGGCATCGCGGCCTTCAGCCGCGGCGCCATCACGGACTGCGTCAGCCGGGGAAAGATCGGTGAGCACAGCAACTACATCTGGGGCGGCGGCGGCATCGTGGGGTACGTCGAGACCGGTTCCGTCACCGGCTGCGTAAACGACAGCTTGATAAAGGGCATCATACGCTTAAACTCTAACTCCGACGCTAATTCAAGAGTGGGCGGCATCGCCGGTCAGCTCATCTCCGGCAAGCTGGAAAACTGCCTCAACACGGGGGTCATTATGGGCTTCATGGATACCGGCGGCATCGTGGGCCTGGCCAGGGTCCCTGTCGTCAACTGCCGGAACGCCGGATGGATTGAGGGCAACTGTGACACCGGCGGCATCGTGGGCTACACCGAGGGTGACGTGATCGGGTGCACCAACACCGGTATCATCAAGGGTAACTGGCGCACCGGCGGCATCTCCGGCTGGAGCTGGGGGGACTGCACCGTCACCGACTGCTACAATTCCGGCGAGATCCGCGGCATGTGGGGAGTTCACACCGGCGGGATCGTCGGTGATGCATTTCGGTGTTCGATCTCCTGCTGCGGGAACAGCGGCCCGGTGTACGCAAGTAGTAAAACCAAAGTCTTTATCGTCAATTCCAGTGATGGAATAGAGAGCAAAACAGGCGGTATAGCGGGCTCCTTCACAACCTTCACACGTAGTACTATCACAAAATGTTACAATACCGGCCCGATCGTGGGCAAGAACACTCTTGAGCAGATCGGAGGCATAGTCGGCGGTAATTTCGGAGGCGTGATTACTGACTGCTACAATTCCGGAACGGTAAGCGGAAACAGGCGCACGGGCGGTATAGTCGGGCAAAGCCTCTATTTTAGAGGGCAAGCCGGGGTGCGGCGCTGCCTCAATACCGGCACAGTGGGGATGGCCTCGTCTGGCACCAGCAATCCCAAAGCATACCGCTATGTCGGCGGCATCATCGGGTATGACTCCTCGTCCGAAATTCAGGACTGCCTCAACCTCGGAAACGTGGAATGCGGCGATTACGGAGGAGGCATCGTCGGCTACACGTTTGACTCGGATGCAATAACGAAGGGGTCTATCACAAATTGCCTCGCCGCCTGCCAGGTGAAGAGTACGACTACCGCCGCAAATCTCGGCCTGTTTGCCGGCAGTTGGGACAGGCCTGCGTTAAGCCACAACTATTACTACTACGATAGAGATTTCGGAGACATCGGTATCGGCAGCTCGAACTCCGCCACCAACGCGGGCTCCGGCCTCCTCTTTAACAGCGACGTCACCGCTCTGACCGAGGCTGAATACAAGAACGGCGGCGCCAACGTGTATGTGGACTGGGATTTTGAGAACGTGTGGATCATGACCGCCAACGGTCCCCGTCTGCGCACCATCTACCACGAGGCGGTGGATGGCGTCGTGACCATATCCACCGTCAGCGAGCTCCGGGGCTTCCGGGACCGGGTCAACAGCGGCCTGAGCTATGGCGGCGTCACGGTGCGCCTCCTGAACGACATCGACCTGAGCGGGGAGACGGACTGGGTCCCCATCGGCTGGACCGGCATGAACAGCGACGCCCTGTTCTCCGGCGTCTTTGACGGCGGGAAGCACTCGATCTCCGGGCTGGCTATCAGCGTGGACAAGAGCTATACCGGCCTGTTCGGCAAGGTGGACGGCACGGTGACGGACCTGAGGGTGACCGGCAGCGTCAGCGGAAGCGGTGATTACACGGGCGGTATCGCGGGCGACCTCGTCGGCGGGACACTGGAGAACTGCTGCTTTATCGGCGACGTCAACGGCCAGTACTATGTGGGCGGCCTGGTGGGACAGGCTGAGGGAGGAGCCAGCATACAGAACTGCACCTACTCCGGCGATGTGACCGGCCTGACGGATCCGTCGAGCACGACGCTGAGCGTGTCCGGCGGCCTGGCCGGCTCGCTCATCACCGACGCCACCATCAGTGAATGCGCCGTGGAGGGCGGCACGGTGAGAGCCAACGCCCGCGTCGGCGGCCTGGTGGGCGCCATGATGCAGGGCAAGCTGACCGACTGCATCCATATAGGAGACGTCATCGGGGCTGTACAGGTCGGCGGCGTCGTGGGCATGTATTACAACGGTTACACGGCGACCGGACAGATCATCTCAAACTGCTGCCACTACGGCGGAACGGTCTCGGGCTCGATGTCAGTGGGCGGCGTGATCGGCCTGCCCCTGAACAAGCTCACTCACAGCAGCTCCCTTCCCATTGAGTTACAAAACAAAAGCGGCGTTGAGCACTGCTATTATCTCTCCGGCAGCGTATCCGGGGGGCAGGATGTCGGCGTCGGAGACGAGGGTACGTCAAGCTGGGAATCGATCATTTCCCCCGGCCAGAACGACGATCCCAAAAACCCCGAGGGCATGGCCGAGCCGCTGACGGAGGAACAGTTCAAATCCGCGGCGAGCTTCGTAAACTGGAACTTTGACACGGTATGGAGCATGGCGGAGGAGCACCCGGTCCTGCAGAACGTGCATGGCTCCGTGACCTTCCACAGCAACGGCGGCGACGGCAGTATGGACGTTTACAAGATCCCCGTTTTCGGCGGGGACCTGCCCGCCAACGCCTTCACCCGCGAGGGCTGGGGCTTCATGGGCTGGAGCGACGATCCCGCCGCGGTCAGCGTCGACCGGGCCGACGGCGCCCGGGTGGAGGGCCTGGCCGATCTGGACCTCTATGCCGTGTGGACAGAGGCGGAAAACGTGAGCTATGTGAACGGGAAGGGCGAGCCCCAGGACGACCGGACCAGCAGGGCGCTGAAAGCGCAGTTCGTCTCCCTGGACAGCGGCTGGTACTTCGCGGAGGGCAGCATCAGCTATGACGCGCGCCTTGAGATCTCCGGCGCTGTGAACATCATCCTGAAGGACGGCGCGAAGCTCTCCGCCCCCATGGGCATCCATGTGCCCGAGGGCGCGAGCCTGACGATCTGGGGCCAGGATACAAAGTACTCCGTGCCCGATTCCGGATACACCACATGGGGCACCGGCGCGCTCGACGTTTCGAATCTCGACGGTGACGGCGCATACAGCCGGAATGCGGCCATCGGCGGCAACTACGGCGAGAGCACCGGAACGGTCACGATCTGCGGCGGCGTCATCACGGCCAAGGCGTTCAACGGTGCGGCCATCGGCGGCGCGGAGGATCAGAACGGCGGCCGGATCAACCTGATCGGCGGCTGTGTCAACGCCGAGGGCGGGAACGGCTCCGCGGCCATCGGCGGCGGCATGAACGGCGACGGCGGCAGCATCACGATCTCTGACGGCTATGTCTCCGCCATCGGCGGCAAGATCACCCAGAGCCTGAACGGGGAATCCCCGGAGTACGCCGCGTCGGGGATCGGCGCGGGCAGCCCGCGGGTCGTGGGGAACGAGGTCATGGTGCGCAAGGGCCCGTCAATGAGCATCTTCGACGCCCGGGTCCACGCCGAAGCGGGCGACGCCGCCAACGTCAAGGCGCGCGGCATCGGAGCCGGCCTTGACAGCGAGTTCAGCCCCACCTGGATCGATCCCCTCAGGGGCGTCCACGTCATATCGAATGAGGGCCCGCTCCTCTACAGCGAGATCCCCGACGCCATCGGCGGGGAGGTCATCGACTTCTACCCCTGCGGCCTGCATGAGGGCTTCGAGGACGAGCTGACCCGCTGCCGCTACTGCAGCACCAATGAGCTGGGCGGCGCGCGCTTCATCATCTACGATTACAACCTCCCCTTCGACGACTACGTGCCCGCGAGCTTTTCCTACGGCACCTTAAAGGGCGAGGGCATCACCGTCGCGCCCGTGCCCGAGGTCCCGGAGGGTAAGCAGTTCCTGGGCTGGAACACGGACCCGGACGGCGACGGGACCGACTACGTCCCCGGCGATCCTGTCTGGCTGGACGAGACCTTCACGCTTTACGCCCAGTGGACCGAGGCCCCGGCCGCGCAGGTGGTTTCCGCCAGCCTGCTGCTGGAGGGCGACATCGGCGTGAACTATATTATGGTCCCGAATAAGCAGCTTCTGGCCGATCAGGGCGCGTACGTGACCTTCACGGTAAAGAACGAGACCTCCGATCCGATCCTCCTGCGCGACGCAGAGAGGAGAGACGAGTTGAACGACTATGGCGAGATCACCGGGACCCGCCTGGTCTTTACCACCTACGTTTCCGCCAAGGAGATGACCGAGCAGATCACCATGCGGCTGTATAACGGCGACCGGGAGGAAATCGTCATGACCGATTCCGCGGGCAAGGCCCTTCAGAACGGCGCGGTCTACTCCGTGGCGCGGTATGTGAACTATGCCCTGAACAGCAATGATCCCAACGTATCCGACGGGACAAAGGAGTTCGTGCCGAAGCTGGCCTCCTACGGCGCGTATGCCGCGGCGTACTTCCACGAAGCCAGGGGCTACACGCCGGTAAACCCGGATACGGAGTATGCGGCGGTGATCCAAAAGGATGCCGAGGCGGTGGCCGCCGTCAGCGCGGGCGATCTGGATGCTTACGCAGTCGAGATGAGCGCGCCCATCGAAGGCGTCAATGCCACCATGTCCCTGACGCTGGAGGGGAGAACGATCATGAACTTCTATTTCCGCGGCGACGTGGAGGACTGCACGGTACCGGTGTACGATCCCATCGTGACCGACGGCAAGCTCACCGTGCGTATCCCCAACATCGCGGCGAAAGATCTGGGCGTGCCCCGCACCGTGGAGATGATAAAGGACGGCGAAAACATGACCGTCTCCGCCAGCGCCCTGAGCTACGCCAGCATCGTGCTCAACTCGGAGACGCAGGGCCGCATTACACCCGAGCTCAAGGACCTGGTGCGCGCACTGTATCTGTACAACCAGGCGGCGATCGCGTATCTGCCGACCAACTGAAGCGACGGCGCACTGAGCGGTGAGAAAGGAGAATCCATGAAAGAGTTCTGCAAAGATCCCCAAAAGCTCTGCGAAACATCCAAAGAGCCCTACGAAGCCCCGTCGGTGGAGCTGATCCGCTTTGAAACGGCGGACGTGATCGAAGACAGCCTCCCCGGAGTCGTGATCATCCAGAATTAAGCGTCAAAAAGCGGCAGATGGCTCAGCGGCTTTACCATGCAGAAAAAACGCGGGGATCAGGTATGACCCCGCGCGGCGGAAAAGACCCGCGGCCTCGTCCGTATGTGATCTGATCGTATAGCGGCAAAGGAAATGGCATGACTTTCGTCATGCCATTTCCTTATAATGATAACTGCCTTATGAGCCCGGTCAAGCCCCGGGGCTGGATACAGGCGTATTTGGCAGATACGGGTCAGGGCGCCGAATCCGGCTCCTCGTCCGGGACGCCGCGGAACATCCGCCGATAGATCAGGAAGGGGAAGACCGTGCCGGCCACAAAGCTGATCGGCCACGCCAGCCATACGACGTCCAGCTGCAGGAAGACCCTGGCGCCCAGCAGCGCCACCAGCACCTTGGCGCCGAGCTGCATAAAGCCGCCGATGACCGCCTGCGTCGCCTTGCCGACGCCGCGGAGGGTCTGCTGATAGATGCACATGATGCCGTTCAGGATACCGGGGACCGCGGCGAAGAGCAGAAAACGGTAAGCCGCCGTGGCGACCTCCGGACCGGGGTCCTTCAGAAACAGGCCGATGAACGATTTACCGAAGACCAGCAGCACGCCGCCCAGAATCACGGAGATGATGACATTCAGCTGCCAGGAGGCCTTGACACCCCTCCTGATGCGGCCGAGCCTGCCTGCGCCGAAATTCTGCCCGGCGTAAACGGACATGGAACTGCCCAGCGTCTCCGCCGGCATCAGGGACAGCGTGCCCAGCCGGCTCGCCGCCGTGTAGGCGGCCATGACCGCCTCGCCGAAACCGTTGATGCAGCTCTGTACGACCACGTTGCCCAGGTTGTTGAAGCCGGTCTGTACGGCGATGGGCACCGCCAGCTTTGTGATGTCTCCCAGCAGCGGCCGGTCGAACCGGAAGTCATCGCGCTTTAAGCGCATCTCCGGGAAGCGCCGATAGAGCATGATCGCGGAGAAAACGACGCTCAGCGCCTGGGCGATCGCCGTGGCCCATGCGCTGCCGGGGACGCCCCAGCCGAAGACCGCCACGAACAGGATGTCCAGAAAGACGTTGATGACGACGGAGACGATCAGGCACCACAGGGCCGTCATGCTGTCGCCCATGCCGCGGAAGGCGTTGTTGAACAGGTAGTACAGCAGCGGGAAGATCGTCGTGGCGAAGTTGATGTGCATGTAGGCCGCCGCCTCCGCCATCGGGGCTGCGGGCGTGCCCATCAGCTTCAGGATCGGCACGGTCAGCGGCAGACCGACGCCCGTTGTGAACACGGCGATGATGATGGCGAGATAGAAGCTGTTGGCAAAGGTATGGCGCATCTGGCCGATATCCTTGCGGCCGAAGGCCTGGCTCAGCAGGATGCCGACGCCGACGTTCAATCCGATGACCATTGCCGCCGTCAGCAGCACCACCGGCATCGTGACGCCGATCGCCGCCAGCGAGGTCTGGCCCAGATAACGCCCGACGATGATGCTGTCCGTGATGGAATACACCTGGTTCAGCAGGTTGCCCGCCAGCGCGGGCAGCGTAAACATGGTCAGCAGCCGGAGCGGGCTGCCGGTCGTCATATCTTTTGATCCTGATTTCATAGGGCACTTCCTTCAAAACACTTTGCAGATACAGCATACCATGCCGGCATGAAAAAGCATAGCACTTTTTTCCTTTGCTTTTTTAGTGGCGCGTATTGCGCCGCCGCGCGCTTTTATGATATATTATCCCAAAGTACAGGGAGGAGGCGCTGGAATGGATGCGATCCCATCACGGCCGGCGGTCAGGAAGCGGATCAGGGCGCTCGCAGCTTTTTTGCTTGCGGTCATCGCGCTGCTGTCGCTTTCCCCTGCGGGCGCGGCGGCTGCGCTGTCATACGCCCCGGACGGCCCGTACACGGTCAGCAGGTACTATACCGCGCTGCGGGACGTCCGGCTCACAGGCAACTATGCCGTTGATCTTGTCAATGTCGCGCTGTCGCAGGTGGGCTACAGGGAGGGGAACTGCAGCGCCGATCTCGCCGGGACCAACGTCTTCGGCGAGCTGAACTACACGGAGTACGGACGTTGGTTCGGACTGCCCCACAGCGAGTGGTGCGCCATGTTCGTCAGCTGGTGCGCCCGTCAGGCGCGTATACCCGAATCCGTGGTGGACAACGCCTCCTTTGCCACGGCCGACGACTTCGGCGTCCGCTTCCGGGAGCGCGGATCATATACGCCGAAGCCCGGGGACCTGATCATTTTCGACTGGACATACAACGGGTTCAACAGGGCGGAGCCGTACTCGGCGCACGGCGATCACGTGGGCATCGTCTTTTTCTCTGACGACCGGTATGTATACTACGTCGACGGCAACCTGGACGACTTCGTGGAAAAGCGCCGCATGGCCCTCGATGACCCGAACCTGAAGGGCTACGGCACGTACGAGAACAACTCCGGCGACTACAATGAAGAGGATTTCGGAAAACTGACGGACGACTGCGTCCTCTGCACCGGCGGCGTGATCGACCCCTATGACAATGTGCGGTATGCCGTGCTTCCGTTTGACGACGTGAGGGAGAGCGACGTGTACTACGACGCCGTATTCTGGTCGTATGAAAACGCCGTCACCGCGGGAGTCACCGCCGTGAAGTTCGCGCCCGAATCTACCTGCACCCGCGCGCAGATGGTGACCTTTTTGTGGAGGAGCCTGGGCAGACCGGCGCCTGCGGGAGAAGGCCCGGGCTTCACAGACGCGGTTGAAAACGCCTATTACAGCGAGGCGCTGACATGGGCTGTTGAAAACGGGATCATCAACGGCACCGGCGGCGGAAGGTTCTCGCCGGACCGGAGCATCACCCGGGGCCAGCTTATGACGATCCTGCACCGGCTGGCGGGCAGTCCTGCCGCCGGAAGCGCGGCGTATTCCGATGTTCCGGCGGATTCCTACTACGCACGGGCGATCGCCTGGGCGGCGGATCTCGGAATAATAGCGGAGGGAGAATACGGCGCCGCCTTCTCCCCGGATTCGCCCTGCCTCCGCGGGCAGATCGTGCTGTATATGCATCGCTTCTTTATGAGTCTGTAAGCTCTCTGAGCGGTTTGCGAAAAAGGAAATGGCATGACCTTCCGGTCATGCCATTTCAGGAATCATGATAAACTTTCTGACAAATGCCGCCCCAGGGGCGGCATTTGCGATTGAGGGCTTCGCCGCGGGAAAGAGGGATCTCAGTACACCCCGTATTCCCGTACGGTCTCGAACATGGCCTCCACGTTTTCCCGCTTCACATGGCTGAGGCCGGAGCTGGTCATGAAGATGAAGCCGCCGCCCGGGGCGCAGATATCCAGCAGCTTCTTTGCCTCGTCCCGCACCCTGTCTGGCGTGCCGAACTGCAGCAGATTCGTGCTGAAGCTGCCGGCGATGCAGGCGATGTCCTTCAGCTTGCTCTTGGCCACCTCCATGTTCACTTCCTCGAAGTGGTAGAACACCTTGCCCGGGGTGACCTCCGTCAGGCAGTCCAGCCGGGAGTTGTACCGGCCCTCGCAGAAGATGTAGGGCACCATGTCCGCCTTGATGATCTCCTCGATGATCATCTGCAGGTGCCTCCAGTAATACTTCCGGTAATGCTCGTCGCTCATGAACCCGTCTATGCCCTTGTGGAGCGCCATGAACACATGCTTGCCCCTGGCGCCGGGCCGCTGTCCCTGCATGCGGATCAGCTCCAGCATGGGGCCGATGGCCTCCTCGATGTACCGCTCCACCTCCTCCGTGTTCTCGTACAGATCCTGGAGGGAAAGAATGGTGCCCCGGAACCCGTCGGAGTACGTGTCGAAGGGGACGGCGGCCATGCCGCCGTCAAAGAGCGGGTAGCCCATATCGATGATCTTCGCGTCCAGCGCATCCCGGTTCTTCCGGAATGCCTGATTCAGGTCGTTCAGCTTCCACAGGTCCTCCAGCATGGCCCTGAATTCAGGTGTGGAGACCTGGGCGGCCAGCGTCCGTGCCTCGAAACGGCTCCCGTTGAAGAGCTTTGTGAAGGGCTCCAGCAGACCGGAATTCCGAAAGACCTGCTTCCGCAGCGCCCATCCGGTGCGGTCGCTGAAGAATTCATCGAACTCGTCGTCCAGAAGGGTGGGGTATTCGATATACTGCTGGATGGAGTTGTCGTCGATCCGTTTGCCGGGCATGCCCGCCCAGCACATGTTCTTGGGCCGCTCCAGCTCCAGCATGGGCCCCTCTCCGGCGTAGTTGAAGCCCACGCCGGCGCCGCTGTCCGGGTCAAAGTCCTGCAGATACTTCGTGATGCTCTTTTCCATCTTCTCCAGGGTGGTGTCATATATGACCTCGGCCACCGTGTACCCCGCGTTCAGGATGGGGAACAGGGCGGCGGAGGGCATGATCGGCACCCGATCCGGTTCCTTCAGGGCGATTGCCGCTTCGACCCTGGCGACCTTCTCCTCATATCGCTTTTTTGCCTCCGGTGTCATCCTCTTTTCCTCCTTTTCGATCAGATCCTCTGAAACTTGCGCTGTGATATTTATAACAGTCTAACATATTTTCTCCCGATAATCAATCGGTTTTATATCGAATCATACAAGAAAAAGCCGGACAGCGCGGCAGCGGACTGATGCGGCGCCAGGGGAATTGACAGGAAATGACCGGCAGGGATATAATGTCACCTAATTAGAACTGGCCCTATTGTCGAACGGGAGGTATTATGAAAAAACGTATTGGAATCAAATGGATCACAGCCGTTTTGGTGCTGCTGATGGCTTTCGCCGTTTTGAGCAGCGGCTGCAGCAAAAACGATGAACCGGCTCCGGCTCCTGAGAGCAGCACTTCGGATGAACCGGCGCCGGAGAGCTCCGAGAGCCCGGTGCAGCCGGAGCCCTCGGAAGAGCCGGAACCGGCGCCTGACCCAGCGGAAATGGCCGAAATATCCGAAAGGGCGATGGAGAACTTTATCGCGAAGATCAGCGGCGGCAATTACGTGCTGAGCTCCGACGGCTTCATGAAAACGGTGGCTTTTTCGAAGGATATGGTCCTTTTTGACTACGAGGACGACGAGACCTACAGCGATTTCGCCGTTATGAGCGTCAACAATGAAGTGTTCCAGGGCTTCCTGGAGAACGACGGCGTCCGCGACGTCAGCTTTTTGGAGGAAGGGTCGGCGCTCGAAACGGCAAAGGCCAAGCTCCCGAGCTACTGGCTGGCGGACGAGGTTTCCGAAGGGAACATCTACAATCTCTTTTACAACGACCCGGAGGATCCGCTGAAATTCGTCTCCTATGACGCCGCTGTCCAGAATCAGCTCAGGACCTTTGCCGGATACGGGGACGTTGCGCTGAAATATATGCATGAAGTGTATCTGACCCTGGATCAGGAGGATCCGGCGACGGCGCATCTGCAGGCGGAGGTCGACGATGACGAGGTCGCCCGCTATTATTTCGATGACATTGACGTGACCATCACGTTTGGCAATGCCCAGTCCGACCCGCGGGTGGACGCCTGGATGAAGGCGCCCGCTTATCCGGAGGCCCGCACGGAATGGACGGAGGGGGACCTCTTCATTTTCAACTCGGTATTCCTGCCCGGTTACGGCGAAAAAGCGATCCCGTATATCCCCTCCGCGAGCTACGCGCTGAGCATTGACGAGGAGAATTTCATCAATAACGACGAGGTGGACATCCGCGATCCGCATGCGGCGCAGGCGGATATCGACAGCTATGTGGAGATCCTCAAGCAGAACGGATTTGCCGAGGTCACGGAGGACGGCGAGACCTGGTACCGCCTCCTGCTGCGGGAAGACACGAAGTGCTATTCTTCGATCTCGGTGGAATACGACAGCGGGCTGAATCTCGTCGCCAGAAAATACTACGATATGCCGAAATTCGAGGGCTTTGACCAGGTCAACGGGCAGATCGTCCCGGCCGGGTATCCCGCGCTTCCGGAAACCGAGGCGCTGACCGATTTTACCGCCACCGAAGCCAAGTTTGAACAGACGGAATCCTGGCTGTATTTCTACAACTATGAGACCGTGCTTTATGTCTATGCCCATTACGGCGATTACGATCAGGTGATGGATTATCTGGACGCTTATGCGGAAGAACTCGTGCAGCAGGGCTATACACCGGTCTACATCGACGGCGAAGAAGGCGGCGAGATCGACTACTATCGTTCCGCGGATGAATCGAAGACGTTCCGGTATCATTTCGAAGACGATGATGAAACCGTCATCCTCCTGTACAAGGCGGAGAAATGCCTTTCTGCCGACGAGGCAAAGGCGATCCTCAACGGGGCGGGATTCCCGGAGATCGATCTGACCGCTTACAGCAGCGGCCGGGATCACAAGAAATTCCAGAAGATCATGTACGGCAAGGATTATGACACTGCTGTCTCCCTGTCCGTGCGGTTTGATACCACCGAGGAGGCGGAAGCGTTCCTGGACGGCTACGTGGCCCTCCTCGAGGAGGACGATTATCTGAGAGTGCCGCCTTCCGATATGGGATCGAACAAGACCAACGGCTATACCAATGAGGAAAAGGGCATGGGCGTCGCCTTCGACTTTTTCCCGGGCGAGAGCGGAGAGACATTGATCTATTTCGATTTCAGAAGCGGGATCGATTTTGAAACCGAAGGAGACGAGGCCGACTCGCCGCTTGGGCCGCTTGGATGGAAATTCGCCGACGAGACCGCTCCCGCACCGTGACCGGACCCGGTTTACGGCCTGAAGGCACGGGGAACGGAAGCGCACGGCAAAAGTCGGATCGTCATTCATGAAGAGCCCGAAGGGCCCGGTATCTGCGAAAGGCGGATGCCGGGCCCTTCTGAATGGTCGAATTATCCCGGCCGGAGGACGCCTCGCTATCGGCCGCCCGGTATTTCGGCGCCGGGATCGCAGAGTGCGTATTGTGCCGACGGGCGCTTTTATACTATAATGATTATATGATGGCGAAAAGCAAAAAAGCTTTTCGCCGCGCAGCTTTGCTGCGCAGCAAAACAGCCTTGCTGTTTTGCCATATACTCATTGCAATGAGCATCGGGCGAATGATTTTTAGAATCATTCGCTGCCA
>JAFWFZ010000011.1 GCA_017515345.1 Oscillospiraceae bacterium
AGCTTTTCGCCGCGCAGCTTTGCTGCGCAGCAAAACAGCCTTGCTGTTTTGCCATATACTCATTGCAATGAGCATCGGGCGAATGATTTTTAGAATCATTCGCTGCCAAACTTGTCGTTTGGCAGCGAAATCAATCGAATCCTCGATTGATTTCGCTATCCGATGATCATTATAATACCGGCAGAGGAGCCGATTCTTGTCCGGCGCGCGCCGGACAGCCGTCACAGCGGAACGGTACGTTCAGATATAGCTATCGCAGGAACACGGAAAACAGTGCAAAACAGAACAGGAGGCGAAACCAATGTCTGTTGTCGGTGCGATCATGGTCCCGCATCCGCCGATCATCCTGCCGGAGGTCGGACGGGGAGAAGAAAAAAAGATAGCGGCAAGCGACAGCGCCTACCGGAAGGCGGCGGCCCTGGCCGCGGAGCTCAAGCCGGAGACGATCATCGTGTGCTCTCCGCACGCGGTCATGTATTCGGATTACTTCCACATTTCCCCGGGAGAGAACGCCCGGGGTGACATGGGGCAGTTCCGCGCCCCGCAGCTTCGCTTTCTGGTGCGCTACGACAGCGCGTTCACGGCGGAGCTCTCCGAACTGGCGGAGAAGGAGGGCTTCCCGGCGGGTACGCTTGGCGAACGAAGCGCGGCGCTCGACCACGGAACGATGATCCCGCTGTATTATATCGATCAGCTCTATACCGGCTTCCGGCTGGTCCGCATCGGGCTCTCCGGTCTGCCGCTGACAGATCACTACCGCCTGGGGCAGCTCATCGGGCAAACGGCGGAGAAGCTGGGGCGCCGCGTTCTGTTCGTCGGCAGCGGGGACCTCTCCCACAAGCTGCTGGCGGACGGGCCCTACGGCTTCGCCCCGGAGGGGCCGGCCTATGATGAGCGCATCATGGATGTGATGGGGCGGGCGGCCTTCGACGAGCTCTTTGACTTTGACGAGAGCTTCTGCGACCGGGCGGCCGAATGCGGCCACCGGAGCTTCTGCATGATGGCCGGCGCGCTGGACGGCAAGCGCCTGGAAACGGAAAAGCTGAGCCACGAGGGCACCTTCGGCGTCGGATACGGCATCTGCACCTATCGCGTCACGGGGGACGACCCAGAAAGACGGCTTTTGGAAAAATGGCGGGAGCGCCGCCGGCAGGCCCTGGATGCGCAGCGGCAGAGGGAGGACCCCTGGGTGAAGCTCGCCCGCGCCGAAGTGGAGGCCTGGGTCAGGGAGGGCAGGCGCATCGAGCCGCCCGGGGATCTGCCCGCTGAAATGCTCTCCGAACAGGCCGGCGTGTTCGTCTCGCTTCACAAGGAGGGACAGCTGCGCGGCTGCATCGGCACTATCCAGGCGACACGGCGCTGCGTAGCGGAGGAGATCATCGAAAACGCGATTTCCGCCTCGACGAAGGACCCTCGCTTCAGTCCCGTGCGGGAGGACGAGCTGGACGCCCTGGAGATCAGCGTCGACGTGCTGGCAAGGCCGGAGAAGATCCGCTCGAAGGACGAGCTGGACGTCAAGCGCTACGGCGTCATCGTCACCAAGGGCTGGAAAAGGGGACTGCTGCTGCCCAATCTCGACGGCGTGGACTCGGTGGATGAGCAGGTCTCCATCGCCCTGCGGAAGGCGGGACTCTCGGAACGGGAAAAGGACTACGAGCTGGAGCGCTTTGAGGTGGTGCGCCATGTCTGAGGAAAAACAGACCTGCGGCGTCTGCCCCCACCGCTGCACGCTGTCGGAGGGCGGGGTCGGGCTGTGCCGGGCGCGGGGGATGCGGAACGGAGAGATCGTCCCCCTCAACTACGGGATCGTCTCTTCGATCGCCCTCGACCCCATTGAGAAGAAACCGCTGGCGCGGTTCTGTCCCGGAAGCAGGATCCTCTCGGTGGGCAGCTTCGGCTGCAACCTGCGCTGCCCTTTCTGCCAGAACTGGGAGATCTCCATGTCCGACGGGGATGAGTTCCTACGGGACGGGGACAGGTCCCTGCCGCCGAAGAGGCTGGCGGAGCTGGCGGAAGAGCTGCGCGGGCGGGGCAATATCGGCGTCGCCTTCACCTACAACGAGCCGCTTGTCGGCTGGGAATACGTGTGGGATACCGCGCGGCTCCTGCGGGAGAGGGGCCTCAAAACCGTCCTTGTCACCAACGGCTGTGTGAATGAGCAGGTCGCGCAAAAGCTCCTCCCGGTCACGGACGCGCTCAATATCGACCTCAAATGCTTCCGGGAGGAGACTTATAAAAAGCTCCTGGGCGGCGATCTGGAGACGGTGAAGCGCTTTATCGCGCTGGCGGCGGAGCGCTGCCATGTGGAGCTCACGACCCTGATCGTGCCGGGGATGAACGATACCGAGGAAGAGGTCCGGGCCCTGACGGGGTGGGTCGCCTCGCTCCCAAACGGCGGGGAGATCCCGCTGCACCTGACGCGATTCTTCCCGCGCTACCGGATGACCGACCGAAGGGCGACCGAGCGGCAGACCGTTCATAAGCTCGCAGCCGCCGCCCGGGAAAGACTGCGCCACGTCTATCCGGGCAACATGTAGACGCGCGCTGTCAGCCGGACCGACACGCACAGACCGTTCAAACGCGGCATTTCACGCAATAACGAGAGGTCAGGGGCAGCAGGCTTCCATGGGATCGCGGCTCATATGTGATTTCTTTGCTTCCAAGGCCCCGCTGAAAGGCAGCGCGCCCGACAGGACGGGCGAAGGTCAGGCGGAACGCCTCTCCGCCCGCTGTTTCTCGGGTGATTTCCAAGAAACCGGTGGATTTTCCGCACCTGATCCGCTATAATGATTATATGATGGCGAAAAGCAAAAAAGCTTTTCGCCGCGCAGCTTTGCTGCGCAGCAAAACAGCCTTGCTGTTTTGCCATATACTCATTGCAATGAGCATCGGGCGAATGATTTTTAGAATCATTCGCTGCCA
>JAFWFZ010000012.1 GCA_017515345.1 Oscillospiraceae bacterium
GATTCGATTGATTTCGCTGCCAAACGACAAGTTTGGCAGCGAATGATTCTAAAAATCATTCGCCCGATGCTCATTGCAATGAGTATATGGCAAAACAGCAAGGCTGTTTTGCTGCGCAGCAAAGCTGCGCGGCGAAAAGCTGTTTTGCTTTTCGCCATCCGATGATCATTATCATGTATTACAAGAATAATTGGATATATTATAACACACTACAAGAATAATTGCAAGGCCCTTGCGAAAAGCAAAGATGCCTGTGCCGGAGAGTATGGGATGGCCGGAACGCGGAGGACGGACCCGGCCGCGCCTGCCGGATGGGATAGCCGGAACGCGGAGGGCGCCGGAGAAAAAAGTAAAAAAAACCGCCCCGGCAGGGGGAAAATCCCCCCGCCGGAACGGCATAAGCGCCGCGCCGCACACCGGGCGGCAGGCGCTCACCTCAGTCCCCCAGGTAGGCGATGAGCTCCACCTCGCAGAGCATGCCCTTTGGCAGCTCCCGCACCGCCACGCAGCTCCGGGCGGGCTTGGAGGTGAAGTACCTCTCATAGACGGCGTTGAAGGCGGCGAAATCCGCCATGTCCTTCAGGAAGCAGGTGGTCTTGACCACCCGGGAAAAGCCGGTCCCGGCGGCCTCCAGCACGGCGGCGAGGTTTTTCATCACCTGCTCCGCCTGCTCCTCCAGCCCGCCGGATACGGGCGCGCCCGTGGCGGGGTCCAGGGCGATCTGCCCCGAGGCGAACAGGAAATCCCCGGCGACGTACGCCTGGGAGTAGGGGCCCACCGCGGCGGGCGCGCTGTCAGTATGTATCTTTTTCATGGCTTCGCTCCTTTGCTCGCCGGATGCCGGCGCTTGATCGGCTCCGATGATACCATGTCCCACCGGTTTTTGCAACTTTCTGCCAATCCCAATATTTGACTTGCAATCCATTTCGCCGGGTGTTATGATAATTATTCAATGAATAAGCAACAATTCAGGATCTAGGAGCAAGCTATGAATAGATTTATGAGCATGGAAGAGGCGATCGGCCTCATCAACGACGGCGACACGATCTGGATCAACTCCTTTGCCTCCATCGCCTCCCCGGTGGAGCTGAACACGGCGCTCACCAGGCGCTTCCGGGAGACGGGCCACCCCAACCATCTGGAGGTATACAGCGCCTTCTCCTTCAGCGACTGGAAGCCGGACAGCGAGATCGAGGGCTATATTTGCGAGGGCGCGGTGGACCGGGTGGTCATCGGCTTCTTCGGCAGCATCCGCCGCACGGCCCAGGCCATCATGGACAACAAGCTGGAGGGGTACAATCTCCCCAGCGGCGTCATCTCCCACATGATCCGCGCCGCGGCCCAGGGCGCCCACTTCCTGTTCACGAAGACCGGCCTCCACCTGTTCGTGGACCCGCGCATCGGCCAGTACAAGCTCAACGAGCGGTCCACACGGGACCTGGTGCACCTGGCGGAGATCAACGGGGAGGAGGGCCTCATCTACGACATTCCAAAGGTCAAGGCCGCCCTGCTGAAGGCCAGCTACGCCGACCCCCGGGGCAACATCTCCTTCCAGAACGAGGGCGCCTCCATCGACGCGCTGAGCGTGGCCCAGGCCTGCCACCGCAACGGCGGCAAGGTCATCGTGCAGGTGGTGCGGGTGCTGAACCAGCCCCTGCCCCCGCGGCAGGTGAACGTCCCCGCCGCCCTGGTGGACGCCATCGTGGTGGTGCCGGAGCAGAAGCAGCTCACCAATATCGAGGGATATTACGATTTCATCTGCGGCAAATACGTGCCCCGCGGCCTGGTGCTCAAGGCCTGCCGTGAGGTCATCCGCCAGGTGGTGGGCGCCACCTCCAGGCGCAACGACCTGCACCGGGCCATCGCCAAGCGCGCGTTCAAGGAGATCAAAAAGGAGCAGGTCGTCAACATCGGCATCGGCATCCCGGAGCTCATCGCCGAGGAGGTGCTGGACCGCGGCCTGCTGGAGGAGGTCCACCTCTCCGTGGAGACGGGGCACACCGGCGGCTTCCCCCTGGGCGGGCAGGGCTTCGGCGCGTCCATCGGGCCGGACACCATGATGGACATGGCCCGCCAGTTCGATTTCTACGAGGGCGGCGGCCTGGACGTGTGCTTCATCGGCGCGCTGGAGGCGGACAAGACCGGCAACGTGAACGGCCACTACGCCCCGGGCAAGCTCAGCGGCATCGGCGGCTTCGCCAACGTGAGCCAGACCACGAAGAAGGTGGTGTTCTGCTTCACCTTCACCGCCGGCGGGATCGAGGGCACCCTGAAGGACGGGGTGGTCACCATCACGAAGGAGGGGCGGTTCTCCAAGTTCGTGGACAAGGTCCGCGGCCTGAGCTTCTCGGTGCAGAACGCCTACGCCAACGGGCAGGAGGTCATGTACATCACCGAGCGGTGCGTGTTCCGGCTGACGGAGCACGGCCTGAAGCTCACCGAGGTGGCGCCGGGCATCGACGTGCAGACCCAGGTGCTGGATCTTCTCCCCTTCCAGGTGGACGTGGCCGACGAACTGGCGGTCATGGACGTGACCTGACGGAGGCAAACCGGACCTTCACCGCGCAAAGCCGCGCCCCTGAAAAAACAAAAAAGCCGCTCCCCGCGATGCTGCGGGGGGCGGCTTTGCGCTTATCGTCAGGAATCGTTATGGACATTTGATACGATGGTGTACTGCCCGTCGGCCTGCTTCCGCAGGGTCAGGGTCATGCTGGGCGCGGAGGCATTGAGCGGGAAGAGGCCGTTTTCATCCGCGCCTCCGCTGTGGTAGCGGAAGTCCTGTCCGTCCGTTCCGGTATAGACGACGGTATAGACGTCGCCGCTCTGCCGGGCGTTCAGGACCTTGCAGGGATTGTGATACGGGCTCTGGGTCCAGTAGTAATACACATCGTTTTTGGGGAGATACTTCAGGCCGTCAAAATTCCAGTCCAGATCGTTCAGCCCGTATCCGAAAGCCGTTTTGAGCCCGGAATCCAGCTCAGCGGAGGTCAGACCGGCCACGGCGGCATTGTCAAAGTAGTCTTCCCCTTTCTCCACCAGCTCGGCCCTGACCGCGCTGTCATCGGACAGGAAACGGGATAACCCCCGCGCCGCGATATAAAGCGGCATCTCTGCCGGCGTGCTGTATTCCGCCAGGAGCAGCACGTTCGCCCGGTCGCTGTTCAGCGCCTCTTCGATCTGCCGATAAAGCTCCGGGTCCGCCCGCGGGAAGAGCTCCTCCGGCGTCGGGATCTTGGGATCGCCCGTGCCGCTTCGGCTCCAGGTCAGGCTGACGCCCGCGGAGCCGGAACGGATGCGCGTCTCCCCGTCGGCGCCCTGCACCGCGTCCATGGTCTCGTCATAGCTCTGCGGCGTGCTCTCCGGTCCGGTGCCCTGGGCCGTGATGTGCAGCGTCACGCGGCCGTCGTCACCCACAGAATAGGTGCCGCTCTTCCACTGGTCGCCGTAGTAATAGAATGCCTGCCCATCCGCCTTGAAGAACAGGACGGCTCCGTACCGCTCCACGCTCTCCGGGAACCGAACATCGGGATTCAGGTCGCCGTACAGGATCCACGTGCCCGTCAAGTCCGCGGGCTTTGGATAGATCTTTTCCAGAGCCGGGATCGCGGGATCGGACGTATCTGTGCGGCTCCAGGTCAGCTTCTCACCGTTCTCGGCGGTGACGAGGTTCGTCTCCCCGGAGCTTTTCTTCACCGTGTCCACGGTCTCGTCATAGCTCTGCGGCGTGCTCTCCAGGCGGGTCCCCCTGGCCGTGATGTGCAGCGTCACGCGGCCGTCGTCACCCACGGAGTAGGTGCCGCTCTTCCACTTGTCGCCGTAGTAACCGAACATCTGCCCGCCGGCCTTGAAATACAGGATGGCCCCGTACCTGGCAACGCTCTCCGGGAACTGAACGCCGGGATTCAGGTCGCCGTACAGGATCCACGTGCCCGTCACGTCCGCGGGCTTTGGGTAGATCTCCTCCAGAGCCGGGATCGCGGGATCGGATCTGTCTGTGCGGCTCCAGATCAGCTTCTCACCGTCCTCGGCGGTGACGATGTTCGTCTCCCCGGAGTCTCTCTTCACCGCGTCCACGGTCTCGTCATAGCTCTGCCGGGTGCTCTCCAGACCGGTCCCGCCGGCCGTGATGTGCAGCGTCACGCGGCCGTTTTCCCCCACGGAGTAGGTGCCGCTCTTCCACTTGTCGCCGTAGTAACCGAACATCTGCCCGTTGGCCTTGAAGTACAGGATGGCCCCGTACCGGCCCACGCTCTCCGGGAAGGGCACGTCGGGATTCAGGTCGCCGTACAGGATCCACGTGCCCGTGACATTCACCCGCTCCTCGCGCTGACCGGGCTCCGCCGTCTCCGTGACCTCCGGCTCGGGGGAGGGCTCCTCCGCTCTCCGGGGGAAGAGGGGCTCGTAATCTCCGGTGCGGGCAAAGGCTGTGCCCCGCCCGTCCTGGGTGAGGATCAGCGCGCCCCTGTTCAGAAGATAGTCGTATTCCACAAAGGAGCCGTCTTCAAACGTGAGCTTGATCCGCTCCCCGTCCGCTTCATAACTCCCGCTCTCGATGACGCCGTCCATGTCCTGGGAAAAACGCTTCCGCTCGGAGAGGGCCAGCCGCTCCCCGTCCGCGGACTCATACGTCCCCGCCAGGGCCGCGTATACCTTCCCCGACCCGCGGCATCCGCCCAGCAGCCCCGCCAGCAGGCACGCTGCCAGCAGCGCGGCCAGGACCTTCAGCGTCTTTTTCATCCGAACCACCTCTTACTATCTCGAATGAGGCCATAATTGAATACATTATACCGGGTCTCACGGTTTTTTACAAGCGTTTCCCCTCCCCGCCGGAGTTCCCCGCGGAGGCGGATCACGGAACGCGCCGCATTTTCCCGCCGCGCCGCATTTTCCTTCCCCCGGCGCCGCTTCTCCCTCCCCGCGCCGCTCCTTCCTCCCCCGCGCCGAATTTTCCTTCCCCCGGCGCCGCTTCTCCCTCCCCGTGCCGCATTTTCCCGCCGCGCCGCACCCCCCCGTGCCGCTTCTCCCTCCCCAGTGCCGCATTCCCCCTCCCCGTTCCGCATTTTCCCCCGGCGCCGCGTCCCCCCCTGATATCTTGCAGGATATACAAAACTTTTTATGAATCGGTCGGCATTTTTTTCTTGCAAAAACCATTCAAAAGATGTATAATTACCCGGTAATTTGAAATTTTCCTTTTTCCAGTTTCATAAAATGAAAGGGTGATCTAATTGGCAATCACAAATAGTTATCTCAAGAGCGTATACGAGGATCTGGAGGCCCGCTACGGCGAGCAGAAGGAATTCCTCCAGGCCGTGGAGGAGGTGCTGGAGTGCCTGCAGCCCGTGGTGGCGGCCCGCCCCGAGCTGGAGGAGCAGAACATCATCGCGCGCATCGTGGAGCCGGAGCGCGTCATCACCTTCCGCGTGAGCTGGGTGGACGACGCCGGCAAGGTGCAGGTCAACCGCGGCTACCGTGTGCAGTTCAACTCCGCCATCGGCCCCTACAAGGGCGGTCTGCGCTTCCGCAATGAGGTCACCCTCGGCATGATCAAGTTCCTGGGCTTTGAGCAGATCTTCAAGAACGCGCTGACCACGCTGCCCATGGGCGGCGGCAAGGGCGGCTCCGACTTCGACCCCAAGGGCAAGTCCGACGCCGAGGTCATGCGCTTCTGCCAGAGCTATATGACCGAGCTCTACCGCCACATCGGCGCGGACACCGACGTGCCCGCCGGCGACCAGGGCGTGGGCGCCCGCGAGGTGGGCTATCTGTTCGGCCAGTACAAGCGCATCGTGAACCAGTTCACCGGCGTCATCACCGGCAAGGGGCTGAGCTTCGGCGGCTCCCTGGCCCGGACCGAGGCCACCGGCTACGGCGTGTGCTACTTCGCCGACGCCATGCTCCGCGACAACGGCAAGAGCTTTGAGGGCAAGCGTGTCATCGTCTCCGGCAGCGGCAACGTGGCCACCTACGCCTGCCAGAAGGCCACCCAGCTGGGCGGCAAGGTCATCGCCATGAGCGACACCAGCGGCTACATCGTGGACGAGAACGGCATCGACTACAAGGTCATCAAGGAGATCAAGGAAGTCAAGCGCGCCCGCATCAAGGAGTATCTGAACTACGTCCCCACCGCGAAATACGTGGATGAGACGGGCAAGGCCAAGGGCGTGTGCTCCGGCATCTGGACCGAGAAGGCCGACATCTGCCTGCCCTGCGCCACCCAGAACGAGCTGGATCTCGCCTCCGCAAAGGCCATCATCGCCAACGGCGCCATCGGCGTGTTCGAGGGCAGCAACATGCCCTGCACCTCCGAGGCGATCGCCGCCCTCAAGGGCGCTGGCCTTCTCTACAGCCCCGGCAAGGCGTCCAACGCCGGCGGCGTGGCCACCTCCGGTCTGGAGATGAGCCAGAACTCCGAGCGGCTGAGCTGGACCTTCGAGGAGGTCGACGCCAAGCTGAAGGGCATCATGGAGACCATTTACGCCAACTGCAAGCAGGCCGCCGAGACCTACGGCATGCCCGGCGATATCCAGGCCGGCGCCAACATCGCGGGCTTCCTGAAGGTGGCCGACGCCATGCTGGCCCAGGGCATCGCGTACTAAGCCCCATATCCGGATTTAAGCACAGAAAAGCGGCGGAGCTCAGCTCCGCCGCTTCTTTTTATAATGATTATATGATGGCGAAAAGCAAAACAGCCTTGCTGTTTTGCCATATACTCATTGCAATGAGCATCGGGCGAATGATTTTTAGAATCATTCGCTGCCAAACTTGTCGTTTGGCAGCGAAATCAATCGAATCCTCGATTGATTTCGCCATCCGATGATCATTATGGCAGACAGAGGAGGAATGCGAGAATGGCCGATTATCCGGGGTTTATGATCTATCTGGACGTGTGGAAGCCGCTGATGAGCACGGGGGACGCCACCCTGGCGAGGCTGGTGCGGGCGGCGGTGGCGTATGCCGAAACGGGGGAGCCGCCGGAGCTGAAGGGCAGGGCGGCGCTGCTGTGGGAGATGCTGCGGCCCAAGCTGGACCGGGACAGGCAGAAGTATGGCAACATACGTTTGCGCAATAATTA
>JAFWFZ010000013.1 GCA_017515345.1 Oscillospiraceae bacterium
CTCAACCGGATGGCGCGGGATCTGAGCCGCCACGGCGCGGTCGGCTCTCTGGAGCTGAACCACTGCGGCAGCAGCTCCCGTACCTCCTACGACCATGGGAACAAGATCTACGGCCCCATCGCCAAGGAGACGGTCAATTTCCACCACCCCGAGCAGAGCATTTATGCCGAGGAAATGCCCCCGGAGATCATCGAGCGCACCATCAGGAAATTCGCGGACGCCGCTTTCTATGCGAAGAGCGTCGGCTTCGGCATGGTCACCATCCACGGCGGCCACGGCTGGCTCATTACCCAGTTCATGCACCCCACCAACAACCGTAAGGACGAGTGGGGCGGCTCCTTTGAGAATCGCATGCGCTTTCCCCTGGCCGTGTGCGACGCCATCCGCAAAAAGTGCGGGCCCAACTTCGTCATTGAAATGCGCATTTCCGGCTCCGAGGTCTATGACGGGGGCTATGACCTGGACTATGGCGTGAAGATCGCTAAGGCGCTGGACGGACACCTGGATCTGATCCACGTCTCCGCCGGCTGCCACGAGGTGGACGAGGTGTTCACCGTGACCCACCCCTCCATGTTCCTGGAGGACGGCGTCAACGTCAAATACGCGGCGGAGATCAAAAAGCATGTGAAGACGCCGGTGGCCTGCGTGGGCTCCCTCACCGATCCCGAGATGATGGAGGAGATCATCGCCTCCGGAAGGGCGGACGTGGTGGAGATCGCCCGCGGCCTGCTGGCGGATCCGGACCTGCCCAATAAAGCGAGGCTGGGCCGTACCGACGAGATCAACCAGTGCCTTCGCTGCATGACCTGCTTCTCCGGCCTGCTGACGGGACAGGAGTATTCCTGCGCCATCAACCCGAAGATCGGCCATGCCATCGACGAAAAATACGACAACGTCCGTCCCCGCCGGAAGAAGATCCTTGTTGTGGGCGGCGGCATCGGCGGCATGCAGGCAGCCCTCACCGCCGCGGAGCAGGGCCACCGGGTCATCCTCTGCGAAAAGAGCGGCAGGCTGGGCGGCGTCCTGCGCTGCGAGGAAAAGGTGCCCTTCAAGAAGCACCTCCACGAGTATCTGGAGCATCAGGCGCTGATGATCTCACGTCAGAAGATCGACGTGCGGCTCAACACCGAGGTGACCCCGGAATACGCCGAGAGCATCGGAGCCGACGCCGTCATCTGCGCCGTGGGCGCGAAGGAGAACGTGCCCCCCATCAAGGGCATCGACGGGGCAAACGTCATCTCCGCGCAGGAGCTCTATGTGCACCCGGAGCGGGCAGGCAAAAAGGTCGTGATCCTGGGCGGCGGTCTCGTGGGCACGGAGCTGAGCGTCTATCTGGGCATGCTGGGCCATGAGTGCACCGTGCTGGAGATGGCGCCGAGCCTCAATTTCGGCGGCAATATCCTTCAGGGACAGGCCCTGGGGCTCCAGTTCCCCAAATACGGCATTCAGATCCGCACCGGCACCCGTGCCGTGGAGATCAACGACAAGGGCGTCGTGGGCGAGAATGAAGACGGTCAGACGCTTTTCGAG
>JAFWFZ010000014.1 GCA_017515345.1 Oscillospiraceae bacterium
GAAATTGACCGTCTCCTTGGCGATGGGGCCGTAGATCTTGTTCCCATGGTCGTAGGAGGTACGGGAGCTGCTGCCGCAGTGGTTCAGCTCCAGAGAGCCGACCGCGCCGTGGCGGCTCAGATCCCGCGCCATCCGGTTGAGCTGGATCCTGCTGGACCAGTCGTCCAGATGGACGTGGATGCCGTTGCCCATGCCCAGCTCGCTGTCCACCGTGCAGTCGCCCATGCAGACGGCGGCCGCGCCGCCCATGGCCTTGCGCTCATAAAACGCCACGGTCTGATCCGTGGGCACGTTGCCGTAGCTGTTCTGCCCCGGCCCCTGGGGCGAGGCAAAGATGCGGTTCTTGAAATAGGTGTTCGCCAGAATGATCGGTTCAAAAAGATGCGGATATTTGCACTTGTACATTCTTCCATCCTCCCGGTTGAAGTATATGCCTAGATTATAGCCGATTCCCCGTCTGGTATCAATCATTTTTTCGTATCTTTCCGCCTGATATAAGCAAAAGGCGCGCCTGCGATGCAGACGCGCCTTCTGGTGACCCGGACGAGAATCGAACTCGTGTTACCGCCGTGAAAGGGCGGTGTCTTAGCCGCTTGACCACCGGGCCGCAAAAGGGGGAACGGCGACCGTTCCCCCTCTGGTAGCGGCAATTGGATTTGAACCAATGACACTGCGGGTATGAACCGCATGCTCTAGCCAACTGAGCTATGCCGCCGTGAACAAGCGAATGTTATTATAGGGGCAATCGGGAAATATGTCAATAGTTTTTCTAAAAATAATCCGTTTTCTTTGCTTGGCCAGGGGGACAGGTCCGCTCCCCCGGTCCTATTCACGTTGTTTTTGATCATCCGGATCGGGACCGCGCGCAAGACCTGGTTCCGACCCGGATGTTCATTGTGCTTCTGCGTCACTTCGCCGCGACGGCCTCCGCGGCGGCGAGAGCCAGGGTGACGGCGCTGCCCATGGCGCTGCCCGCCAGCACGGAGGGATACCCCACCGCGAAGAGGCCGCCCGCGCAGCAGCCCACGGCGTAGAGGCCGGGGATAGGCTCGTCGTCGGGATCATACACGCGCATATCCGCATCCACCACGGCTCCGCCGAAGGTGCACCGAAGCTCCGGCCCCCATCTGAAGGCGAAGAAGGGCGCGCGTTCGATCGTCGTGAGGAGGGCGGGCCGCTTGCCGTAGTCCGCATCCTCCCCTGCCGCCGCAAGCTCATTGACTCTTGCGGCCGTTTTCACCAGCGCGTCGGCGGGGACGCCGATCATCTCCGCCAGTTCCTCCAGGGTGTCGGCGCGGAACATATTCTCCCCGCACTCCGCTTCGATCTCCCCGCGGGTCAGCCCCGGCTCCGGCATGGTGGAGGGGCCGCCGGTGACCGACCGTCCGGCGCACAGCTCGTCATACCACTTGTCATCGCAGATCGCAAAAGCGCAGTCGCCGCCCCGCTGGTTCATACAGTGGCGCGCTTTGGCGGTTTCGGATGTATCCTCGTTCATGAAGCGACGGCCGTCCCTGTTCACGCTGGTGAAATAGAAGGAATAGGGGCTGAATGCCCCGCAGCCGAAATACGGCGCCCAGTAGAGCCCGTCCAGCTCCGCGCCGATCCGGTAGGCCATCTTCTGACCGTCGCCGGTGTTTCGGGAACCGTTCTTTCCGGCCTTCAGGGAAAGCGGACTGAGGCGCTCCAGCATCTCCTCATCGCGGCCGCAGTCGCCCGCCGCAAGGATAACCGCCTTCCTGCCGGTGAAGCGGCAGGGCATCCCGGAGGCCGTTCCGAAGAAGGACACGACGCGACCGGTTTCGTCCTTTTCCAGCTCCATCGCCGTGACGTCCCGGCAGAGCGCGCCGCCCAGGCGTGCCAGGGCGTCCTCCAGGATCTCCAGGGCGAGGGCCCCGCCTTCGGAGCGGTACCGGTCTCCCACCGGGCGCAGGAAATGGTCGCCGGGCATGGCTCCGATCTCCTTTTCCCGGAAGATGTTCTCACAGGGGACCGCCTCTGCGCTGCCCTCCGCCAGCCCGACAAGCCAATCAAGCGCCGACGCGGAGCGGTCGATATATTTCCACAAAAGCTCCTCGTTCACGCGGCTGCCGCAGGCGCGGAGCCACCGCTTGGCAAACAGCTTTTTATCCGCTCCCTTCGGAACGATGCCGATATACCGCCCGCGGTGCACGGATTCCGCGCGTTTTTCCGCCACGATCACGCTGAGCCCGAGCTGGGCGCAGTGAACGGCGGCGGTGAGGCCGGAGATCCCCCCACCGATGACGACCACATCCGCCTCCCGCGTCACGGCGGGCTCGCCGAGCACCTCCGGGGCGCTCTCCCACGAGCCTCCCCTCGGCTTCGAGCGGTTTGAATAGGAGAATCTCATTTCGTGCCTCCTTCCTCATCCGGGATCCCGCTGAGCACACGCCCCAGCACCTGGGCATAGCTGAACGCGCGTCCGTAGCTGTTGCCGTTGAGCAGCAGCGGGTAATCGACGCCGTACATGCCGCCGCAGCAGTTGCCGATGGCATACAGGCCGGGGATCGGCCTGAACTCGGCGTCCAGGATGTTGAGCTCCGTGTTGGTGAGGCAGCCGCCCATCACGTCCAGCAGCGACGCGCCCATCTTGACGGCGATAAACGGCGGCTTCTCCACGGTGGTCAGGAGCTCGCTCCGCTTGCCGAAATCCACATCGTCCCCCATGGCGCAGAGCTCGTTGTACCGGGCGACGGTGGCCAGCAGGTTCTCCCGCGGCACCCCCATCTTGTCCGCCAGCTCCTCCAGCGTTTCGGCGGTGAACGCCTTGCCGTTGTCGATGTACTCCTGCACCTGCTCCCTGAGGCCGCAGTCGGGGTCCCACTCCACGTCATTGATGGCCATGTTGAGGGGCATCGCGCCCTGCCCGCCGATGAGGGGGAACCGCTCCCCGAACTCATCCAGCCACTTGGCGTCGAACACGGCGAAGGCCCAGCAGGGCTCCGGCTGCATGGAGATCCGGATGCTCTTGGCCTGCATCCAGGTGTCCTCGTTCATGAAGCGCTTTCCCCTGCTGTTCACATGGAGGTAGAAGGAGTCAAAACGGCCGTACGGGTGGTTGTGCATGACGGGGGCCCAGGGCGCGTCGTCGAAGGCGGCGCCCGCCCAGTAGGCCATCTTATGTCCGTCGCCTCCGTTGGAGGTCTTGGGCCAGAATACGTCGATCTCCCGGGTGAGCGCCACGGGGCAGAACGCCTCCAGCAGCTCCTCGTCGCCGCCGATGTCGCCCGTGGCCAGCACCACGGCCCGCTTCCCTTTCCAGCGTCTGTACACGCCGTCCTCCCCGGAGACGATGACCCCGGTCACGCGGCCTGTCCCGTCCTTCTCCAGATAGTGCGCCTTCGTATTGCGCAGGATGAGATTGCCGTGTTTTTCGATGTCCCGCTCAAACACCTCGATGAGCAGCGGGCCGCCGCCCCTGTTTTTGAAGGAGGAGCCCTCCTTTATCAACAGATGGTGGGTCCCCTCGTACTCTCCGAAGACGGGCCCCTTGAAGCAGCCGGAGTAGATCTGCTCCTCCACATTCTCGCCAATCGTCTCCAGCAGCCAGTCGATGACCTTCGGGCTGTTGTTCACGAAGAGCCACAGCATATCCTCATTGGGCTGGTTGCCGCTGACATCCAGCCAGCGGCGGACGAACTCATACTTGTCGATCTTCTTCCCATAGCGGCGCATGACGGGTGAGTCCAGGGCGGCGATCTGCCAACCGTGTCCCCCGGCAGCGGCGCACTTGTCCAGGATGACGACGCCGACTCCCTTCTGCCCGAGGCGCGCGCCGGCGGCAAGGCCGCTGATGCCGCCGCCCACGATCACCACGTCGCGCTCCAGCGTCTCGGCGATCTGTTCCTCGGGCACCGGATCGGGCGGTGTCTCCCACGACCATCCCCGCTTCGGCGAAAGGCGGGAATAGGGCTTCGGTTCCATAGTACCCCTCCTTGTATTTCTATTTTGAGCTTCCGCCGCGGCTGCCGCGGCGGAAGAATCCTCAACCGGGTCATCCAAAAAAGCAAAACGCGCGGAAAGAGACGCCCTCCCGCGCGTTTCCGGCGCGGATCGTTTCCGCGCTAACGGATCATTTCCTCAAACTCGTCCTCGCTGATGACGCGGACGCCCAGGTCCACGGCCTTCTGCAGCTTGGAACCGGCGTTCTCACCCGCCAGCACCACGGAGGTCTTCTTCGATACGGACCCGGCGGTCCTGCCGCCGCGGCGTTCGATGATCTCCGAGGCCTCGTCCCTGGTGTACCTGCTCAGGGTACCGGTGAGGACGAAGGTCATGCCCTTGAACCGCTCGTCGATCCCCGTGTCCTCCGCCGTCATGCTGACGCCTGCCTTCCGCAGCCGCTCAATGAGATGCTCCGACTGAGGCTGCGCAAACCATTCTACGATATACTTTGCCGTGATCTCCCCGATATCGTCGATGGCGACGAGCTCTTCCATCCCCGCCTTCTCCAGCGCGTCCATTGTTTTGAAGCGTGCTGCCAGCGCCTTTGCCGCCGCCTGTCCCACCTGAAGGATGCCCAGCGCGTTCAGGAGCCGGGACAGATCCCTGGTTTTGGAATCCTCGACAGCGTTTATCAGATTCTGTGCCGACTTGACTCCCATCCGCGGGAGTTGGGCTACGGACTGAACGTCCAGCGAGTACAGGTCGGCGGGCGTGCGCACTAGCCCGGAATCCAGCAGCGACTGGCACACGGACACGCCCAGTCCCTCTATATCCATGGCGTCTCTTGAGGCAAAGTGGACGAGATTCCGGAGGATCTGGGCGGGACACTCCACATTGCGGCAGCGGATGGCCGCCGCGCCCTCGTCCCGCTCCACCGGGGAGCCGCAGACGGGGCACGTTTCCGGCAGACGGAAGGGCGCCGTTCCCTCCGGACGGAGGGCAAAATTGACCTCGATGACCTCGGGGATGATCTCCCCTGCCTTGCGGATGACGACCGTATCCCCGATGCGGATGTCCTTCTCCGTGATGAAATCCTGGTTGTGGAGCGTGGCGTAGGTCACGGTGGTGCCGGCAAGGCGCACCGGCTCCACCACTGCCTTGGGCGTGAGGACGCCTGTCCGGCCCACCTGCACGATGATGTCGGTGAGCTTCGTCTCCTTCTTCTCCGGCGGGTATTTGTAGGCGACCGCCCAGCGGGGCGCCTTGGAGGTGCTGCCCAGCACCTCCCTCTGGCTCAGGGAATCCACCTTGATGACCGCGCCGTCGATGTCGAAATCGAACGTGTCCCGGTTTTCGCCGATCCACGCGATCCGATCCACACAGCGGGCAATATCGCCGCATGGCGTGCTGTCCACCACGGGGAAGCCCAGGCGGCGCATGAAATCCAGCATCTCCGTATGGGTCCCGTAGGGCGTGCCGCTGACGGCCTGAACGTTGAACAGGAGGATGGCGAGCTGCCGTTCCTCCGCCACCTTCGGGTCGAGCTGCCTCAGGGAGCCTGCGGCGGCGTTGCGGGGATTGGCCAGGGGCTGTTCCCCCGTGATCTCCCGCTGCTCATTGAGCCGGCTGAACACGGAGCGCGGCATATAGATCTCCCCGCGGACCACCAGATGCTCCGGCGCCCCGGTGAGCCGCTTGGGAATGGACTTTACCGTCATGAGATTGTGGGTCACATCCTCGCCGGTAACGCCGTCGCCCCGGGTGGCTCCCTGGACGAACACGCCGTTTTCATAGCGCAGCGCCACGGAGAGCCCGTCGATCTTTGGCTCCACGCAGTAGACCGCGCCGGCCGCCTTTTCCGCGACCCTGGCGCCGAAGGCGAAGATCTCCTCAAAGTCGAACACATCGTTGAGGCTCTCCAGCGGGACCTCGTGGCGCACCGGGGAAAACTTATCCAGCGCCGCGCCGCCCACGCGCTTCGTGGGCGAATCGGGCGCGGCCAGCTCGGGATGCTGATCCTCCAGCTCGATGAGGCGGCGCATCATGGCGTCGTACTCAAAGTCCGAAATGGTCGGCGCATCCAGCACGTAATACCGTTCATTGTGCTCTTTCAGCTCCTGGGTGAGCTTTCTGATCTCTTCTGCGGCAGTCATGTTTCTCTCCTAACCGATCTGGGCATAGGCGTCCGGCACCTGTCCCACGATCACAGTTTCCGCTATCACGACGCTGGTCTCCACCTGCGTTTTCAGCCGCTCGCCGGGGATGAGCAGCTCGATATCCACCGTCATGTAAAGCACGATCTGGTGGCGCGTCTGGTTGATCCCGGCGGCGGTGAAGGCATTTTCGAACCGCGCCGTGGAATTCGTCACCGACAGCACCCTGACCGGGATACCCGGTCCACGGCCGGAAAGCAGCGCGCCTCCGAACACGCTCCCCAGCGGGATGGAAATGTCCGTCCTCATCACGTCGGAGGAATGGAGCATGTAGTCGTCCGTCAGGCGGGTCTGAAGGCTGTTGATCCTGGCCACATTCGTGATGAGCGCAGTGATGTTCCCGCTTTCGTCCTTCTCCAGGTGCACCAGCTCATCGTAATCCAGGCTCCCCGCTCCGATGCTGTCGGCCACGGCGTCGTTCATGGTCTTCGTCACCGCGTCGTCCACCGTATAGAGGGCGATCTCCCGGAGCGCGGGGCGAAGCTGCGCCGATGCGTACAGCGTCAGCGCTGTGAGGACCGCGGCGGCGGCAAGAAGCAGCCGGAGCCTGCGTCCGCACCTTCTTCCCCCGGCGCGCAGCAGACGTATTCCCCGCCGGACTTTCCGCGCAAAGAGCATACGCAGCACCTCCCGTGCTACGTTATGCGCTGTTTCGCGGTTTTATGCGGTCAGCCCTTCAGGAGCTCCTCCGCGGCCAGCATGATCCCCAGCTTGCCGGACTCAAAGGTGAGCCCGCCCTGGAGATATACCCTGTAAGGCGGCTCCATGGGTCCGTCGGCGGAGAGCTCGATGCTCGCCCCCTGGATGAAGGAGCCCGCCGCCATGATGACGGGGCACTCATAACCGGGCATATCCCCGGCTACCGGCGTGACGAAGGAGTCTACCGGCGCGCCGAGCTGCACGCCGCGGCAGAAACGGCTCATGGCCTCCTCGCTGCCCAGCTCCACGATCTGGATGATGTCGGACCGCTTCGCGTCCCAGGCGGGGCTGGAGCGGAAGCCCATGAGCTCCATCATTTTCGCGCAGAATACAGCGGTTTTCATGGCCTGTGCCGTGGTGTGGGGCGCCATGAAAAACCCCTGGAACAGGAGCCTGGACTGGCCCAGCGTTGCACCCACCTCGCCCCCGATACCCGGCGCGGTGAGCCGGTAGGAGGCGTTCTCCACCAGGTCCCGCCGTCCCACGATGTAGCCGCCGGAAGGAGCCAGCCCACCGCCGGGATTCTTGATGAGCGAGCCCACGATCATGTCCGCGCCGGCCTCCAGCGGCTCCGTCAGCCCGGTGAACTCACCGTAGCAGTTGTCCACGATGACGGCCGCCCGGGGATTGGCCCGACGGATCGTATCGCACATGTCCCCGATGTCCTCGATCGAAAGTGCGTCCCGCTCCGAATAGCCCCGGGAGCGCTGGATCCCCACAACGGAGACGTTTTCCGCGGAGGCGGCCTCCGCGATGGCCCGGTGATCCGGCCGTCCCTCCGGAGTCAGATCCACCTGGCCGTATTCGATCCCATACTCCTTAAAGCTGCCGCGGCCGCTGCACCGGATGCCGATGGCAGCCTGAAGGGTGTCGTAGGGCAGGCCGCTGGCGTATAATAACCGGTCCCCCGGTCGAAGCTGGCCGAACAGGGCGCAGGTTATGGCGTGGGTACCGCTGGCAAAGCCGGTGCGAACCAGGGCAGCCTCGCCCCGGAATACGTCGGCGTAGACCCGCTCCAGGATCTCCCGGCCCTTATCGTCGTAGCCGTAGCCGGTGGTCCCGCCGAAGCAGGCGTCCGACACCCGGTTTTCCCGAAAGGCGGTAAGCACCTTTTCGGTGTTCCGCTCTGACACGGCGTCGATCTCCGCAAAACGCGGCCCCAGCTCCTCCATGGCGCGGGCTGCCAGATCCCGCACCCGCTCCGAGATCCCGGCGCTCATACTTCCAGTTCCCCCCAGCTCTCCGCAAACAGGTGCGCCAGCTCAAACACCGCGTTCAGATCCTCCGCAGAGGCGATGCAGTTCGGGGAGTGGATGTTCCGCACCGGCACGGCGATGCCCGCCGTCTTCACGCCGCTGCGGGATCGCTGAATGGCGGAGCCGTCGGTACCGCCGGCGATATAGCTTTTCGTCTGCCATTTAACGCCGTTCTTTTCCGCCAGGGCGGAGAGCACGGCGAACAGCTCCCGGTCGTAGATGGTCGCCCGATCCATGAACGGGATCACCGCGCCGCCGCCCACCGAGGTGATGCGCTTCACGCCCTTGACGCCGGGCAGATCCGCGGCAGTAGTCCCCTCCACGATGAGAGCCGCGTCCGGCGCGAGCCGGTAACCGAGGAGCCTTGCGCCGCGGCAGCCCACCTCCTCCTGAACGGTGAAGCAGAACGTCACATCCCAGGGCAGCTCCTCACGCATGAGCTTCAGCAGGACTGCGCAGCCGGCCCTGTCATCGATGGCCTTGGCGCGGACAAGCCCGCCATGAAGCTCCCGGATCACAGGGGAAAACGAACCGGTATCCCCCGCCCGCACCAGCTTTTGGGCCGCTTCCTTATTATCAGCGCCAATATCTATATACAGCTCGTCCACCTTGGGCACGCGCTGGCGCTCTTCCGATGTGGTCAGGTGGATGGCCTTGAACCCGATGACGCCTGCGGCGCCGCTTTTGAAATACACGGCTTTTCCCGGCAGGAGCCGCCGGTCGATGCCGCCCGCACAGGCGAATTTCAGATACCCGTCGTCGGTGTGCCCCACGCAGACGACGCCGACCTCGTCCATGTGCGCCGCCAGCATCAGACGCTTTTTCGGCTTCGCCGCGCCCTTTTTGACGGCGATCACATTTCCCATTACGTCCACGCTGACCTCAGCGCCGCATCTCCGCGCCTCGGCAACGATATGGTCCCTCACGCAGCCCTCATCGCCGGATACGCCGGGCAGGGCGCACAGGGTCTTCAGTGTGTCAAGCATCCCGCTCACCTCCGCTCACCAGCTTCACCGTCTCCGCGATTAGGCGGGCAAGGTCCTCGGCGTCGTCCCGGTCCGAGACCTCCACCGGGGTGTGCATATAACGGAGCGGAAGGGAGAAAAGCGCGGTGGCGACGCCTTCTCTCGCCGTCTGAATGACGGCGGTGTTGGTACCGCTGTCCCCGCCCGGTTCCACGCTGATCTGGTATCTGATCCCGTTCTCTTCCGCCGCGCGGATCGCCAGGTCGGTGAGCGTCCTGTTCATGTTGGGCCCTCGGCAGATGACCGGCCCATCACCCAGCTTCTGGGTGCGCCAGTCGGCGCAGTCCGGTGTGGCGCCAAAGCCCACATCCACGGCGATGCCCCAATCCGGCCGGACGGAAAATGCCGCCGGCTCTGCTCCGCGGAGGCCGACCTCCTCCTGGGTGCTGGCAAGAACGTATACGTCGATGTCCAGCTTCTCATCCTTCAAAAGCTCCATGGCCCTGATGATGGCGGCAAGGCACGACCGGTCGTCCTGGGTCTTGGAACTGATGCGCTTCTCCCCCAGCATCACCGGTGCTGTATCGTATACCGCGGGGGTGCCCGGCGGCAGGAGCCGCTGCGCCTCCTCCTGAGTCAGCCCGCAGTCGATGACCATATCGTCGATCTTCGTGGGCTTTTCCACTTCCCCGTCCTTGAGGACGTGGACAGGCATGACGCTCACGGCGCCGAAGATGGGGGGCTCCGTCATAAACCGGATGGCGGTAGCCGGCAGCATCCGCGGATCCACGCCGCCCAGCGCCTGAAATCTGATAAAGCCTTCCTCTGCGCCGGTGACGATGAAGCCGATCTCGTCCATATGGGCGTCCAGCAGGAGCTTTTTCGCGTTTTCCTTTCCGCAGCGGCGGACCGCGATAACGCTGCCCATCACGTCGCGCCGGATCTCATCCGTATAAGGTGTCAGGAGCTCCTCCACCCGGTCCGCAACAGCCCCCTCAAAGCCGGAGGGGCCGGACATGGCGCAGAGCTCCATGATCGTTTCCGTCAGTTCCATTCTCTCACTCCAATTCGTTTACGATCTTTTTGAACACGTTGCCGCGTTCCTCGAAGTTTTTGAACCGGTCGAAGGAGGTGCTTGCCGGCGAGAGGATCACCGTGTCGCCCTCCTCGGCGGCGCGCTGGGCAGTAATGACCGCGTCCCGGAAGTCCTCCACCATCAGGATCTCCGGCTGACCGGCATACCCCGGCGCCTTCAGCACGGCGTCGCGGATCTTCTCCGCGGTGTAGCCCGTGAGCACCAGGGTCTTCACGTGCTCCACGATCTCGGGCCCCAGCTCGTCAAAGGATACGCCCTTGTCCTTGCCGCCCGCGATGAGGATCACCTTTTTGTCGAAGCAGCGGAGTCCCGCAATGGTGCGGCTGGGGCTGGAGGCGATGGAGTCGTTGTAGTATTTCACGCCCCGGAGCGTCCGCACCAGCTCGATGCGGTGCTCCACTCCGGTGAATTCCGCGGCGACCCTCCGGCACACCTCCCGGGGCACCAGATCGCGCACCGCGGCAAAGGCGGCCATGTAGTTCTCGATGTTGTGAACGCCGGGGATAAATATCTCCGAAGCGTCCATGATGCGCTCCCTGCACCCGCCCCGGGCATCCCAGATAACGCCGTCCTCCAGATACACGCCGTCCTCCGGCCGCTCCCGCCGGGAGAAGGTGCGGACCCGCCCCTTCGCCTCGGGGATGAAGCTGCGGGTGAGCTCGTTGTCCAGGTTCAGGACCACGAGCCCGTCCGGCCCTTGGTACCGGAATACGTTCCGCTTGGCGTCCACGTATTCCTCCAGGTTTTTGTGGATATCCAGATGGTTCGGCCCCACGTTCGTCACAACGGCGATCTCCGCGCTGCGGCGCATGGTCATGAGCTGGAAGGAGGACAACTCCAGCACGGCCACGTCCTCCGGCTTCATGCTCCCCGCCTCGCACAGCAGCGGACGGCCGATGTTCCCCCCGGTGTGGACGGTGTATCCCGCCGTCTTCAGCAGCTCGGCGATCACCGTGGTCGTGGTGGTCTTTCCGTCGCTGCCCGTGACAGCCGCGATGCGGCAGGGGCAGACTTCAAAAAACGCCTCCATCTCGCTGGTGAGAACGGCGCCGTTCCGCACCGCTTCCAGAAGGCCGGGGGTCTCCGGGTGGAGTCCCGGCGTGCGGAAAACAACGTCGGCTTCCAGCCCGTCCAGGTACCCGTCCCCCAATTTGAACTGTACGCCCAGGGCGGCCAGCTCCCCGTACACGTCCCCCAGCGCCTCCGGCGAACGCCGGTCGCAGGCGGTGACGCCGATCCCGTTCTCCGCCAGCAGCCGGATGAGCGGCGTGTTGCTGATCCCGATCCCGGCCACGGCTATTCTTTTATCTTTGAGAGATGCGATATACTCGTTCAGGTTCATTTCAAACACTCTCCTCTTGCGACATATTATTATACACGCAGCGGATGCTAAGTTCAAATACTATTTCGTGTTTTCGCCTTTGACAAGCGACGGCGTTTGTCGTAAAATAGATGCCGCGAGTAAGCCGGACAGCCGCGGGGACAGGGGGAAACCCCGTCCGTGAGGAAAGTCCGGGCTCCACAGGGCAGGATAACGGGTAACGCCCGCCGAAGGCGACTTCAGGACAAGTGCAACAGAGATATACCGCCGCGGTTTCCGCGGTAAGGGTGGAAAGGCGAGGTAAGAGCTCACCCGGCGGCCGGGAACGGTCCGCCGCTGTAAACTCTATCCGGAGCAACACCGTGGAGGGAGCATACGGCCGGCCCGGCCGCTCCCGGGGAGGTGGCTTGAGCCATGGGGCGACCCATGGCCTAGATAGATGGCTGTCTAAGACAGAATCCGGCTTACAGACTTGCTCGCGGCATCGCCGCAGAGGGGCCGTCCCCCTTTGCGGCGGACAAAAAAGGTACGGTCGGCGCCAATCGGCGCCGACCGTGGTTTATTTGAGCGTTTCTGAGAAAGAGACATATATTGAAGCGGATTTGCTCACTTTTCCCACTTGTTGCAGAGCTCGTTGAGCCGATCCGCGAATTTGGAGAGGTCCTTGTTTGCCCTGCCCCTGCTCTGCTCGATGAGCGCGGCCAGACGCCTGCCGGCGGCCACCAGCTTTTCATAGGCTGCGGAGGGCTTCGACGTGCCGCCCGCCTTTCGTTCGATCCGGGTCGTGACGCCGCCCCGGAGCCTGGCGTTCTCCGTCAGGTCCCACTGCTCACCGTTGTAGGGCGCCACGGCGGCATAGCCCAGCTCGTTCTGGAGCCGCTCCGCGAACAGGTCGGTCACGGTGTCCTCCCCGTGGACCACAAACACCCGCTCCGGCTTCTGCTCCAGGGAACCGGCCCACCTGAGGAGCCCGTTCATATCCGCGTGGCCGCTGACCCCGGGAAGCGCCGCGATCTCCGCCCGGACGCCGATGGTCTCGTTGAACAGCCTGACGCTCTTCTCCCCGTCCAGAAGGGTCCTTCCCAGGGTGCCTGCGGACTGATAGCCAACGAACAGGATCGTGGATTCCGGCCGCCAGAGGTTGTGCTTCAGATGGTGGCGGATGCGGCCCGCCTCGCACATGCCGGAGGCAGAGATGATGACCTTCGGCGTCGTATCCACGTTGATCGCTTTGGACTCATCGGAGGTGACCGCCACGTGCAGGCCGGGGAAATCCAGCGGGTTCACGCCGCTTCTGAGCACCTGCATGGCTTCCTCGTCGAAGCATTCCGGCGCGCTGTTTTCAAAGACCTTCGTGGCCTCAATGGCAAGCGGGCTGTCCACATATACCGGAAAATCCCCGTGGCCGGTGACGAGGCGCTGCTCCTTGATCTTGCGGATGAAATAGAGCATCTCCTGGGTCCTGCCCACCGCGAAGGACGGGATGACCACGTTGCCGCCCCGGTCCAGCGTCCGCTGGATCACGTCCGTCAGAGAGGAGACGTAATCCGCGGGCCGCTCATGGATGCGGTCGCCGTAGGTGGATTCCATGACCACATAGTCGGCCCGGTCCGGATAGGTGGGGTTCCGGAGGATGGGCTTCTCCACGTTTCCGATGTCGCCGGAGAAGAGGATCGTCTTCGCCGCGCCGTTCTCAGTCACGTCCAGATAGACGGAGGCCGAGCCCAGCAGGTGCCCCGCGTCGATAAAGCGCACAGAGACGCCGTCCGCGATCTGCTCCTTCTCCCCGTATTCCACGGTGCGGAAGAGCTGCACGGTCTTCTCCGCGTCCTCCACCGTGTAGAGGGGGACGTAGGGCTCCCCTCCGGAGCGTTTAGCCTTCCGGTTGCGCCACTCCGCCTCCTGCTCCTGGATGTGGGCGGAGTCGCGGAGCATGATGCTGCACAGCAGCCGGGTGGCGGGGGTAGCGTAAATGGGTCCCCGGAAGCCGCCCGCATAGAGGAGCGGCAGCTTGCCGGAGTGGTCGATATGGGCGTGCGTCAGCAGCACCGCGTCGATATCCGCCGGGTGCGCCTGCATCTCCTGATTCTCATAGATGTCCCTGCCCTGCTCCATGCCGCAGTCGATCAGCAGCTTTTTCCCGGCGGCCTCTACCAGGAACAGGCTGCCGGTGACTTCATGGGCAGCGCCGTAAAACGTGATGTTCATTTCTTCACCTCTTCGCAGACGGTACACGCCCGTTTTTCCGCGCCGGCAAGGAATCTCGCCGTGTCGATCACCGCTCTGGTGTGGAACCCTTCTCCGACGACGCCAGCGCCGTCCGACACGGTTATCCTGAAGCGGATCCTTCTGCCGTCCGCCTCCGTGACCTCGCTGACGGCCTCCACCGTCTCACCCGGCAGCGTCGGCGCAAGGTGGCGGATCTCCAGCCCCGTGCCCACGCTGGCCTCGTTCTCGCCCAGATAGGGGGCAATGGAGGTCCAGGCGGCTTTTTCCATCAGGGCGCACATGCAGGGCGTTGCGTACACCGCATGGGTCCCGGAGCCCACGGCGGCGGCCGTTTTCTCCGCCGTCACGGTCTCGGACGCGCGGCCTTTCGTTCCGACAGGTATCATCTGCTTCCCTCCGTTTCATTACACACATCATACCGCTTTTGGGGAAAAAAGCAACAGAAAAATGGCCCGTACCGATCCGGCACGGGCCATTTGGATCTCCTCCTGTCGCCGCGGCGCCGCTTACAGCATGTGGGCGCGCTGCTCCTCGGGCGGGAGGATGGAGAGCTCGCCGGGGGCCACGTCAAACACGGTGCGGCAGCCGGTCTCCCCTTTTTTGTATTTCCTGAAGGCCGCGCGGGCATAAGCGGCCAGCACGCTGGAGGTGAACTCCGGATTGGAATCCAGCTTCAGACTGTATTCGATCACATGGGCGTGCTCCCCGTTCCCGCCGGTACTGCCGGTGCGGATGACGAAGCCGCCGTGGGGGATGCCCTTGTGATCCCGGTCCAGCTCTTCCTGGGAGATGAAGTGCACGGTGGTGTCATACTCGTCGAAATATTTGGGCATGGTCACGATCTTCCGCTCGATCTCCGCCTTGTCGGCGCCCTCCGCGGCCACCACGTAGCAGAGCCGGGTGTGCATCTGGCGGGCGGTGAGAACGGGATGCTCGCCGGCGCGGACCTTCTCCAGCGACTCCTCCACCGGGCAGGTGTACTGCCGGGCGTCCAGCACGCCGTCGATGCGGCGGATGGCGTCGGAGTGCCCCTGGCTCACGCCCTTGCCCCAGAAGGTGTAGTCCTTCCCGTCCGGCAGGATGGCGTTGGCATACAGCCGGTTCAGGGAGAACATCCCGGGATCCCAGCCCACGGAGATGATGGCGACCTTGCCGGCCTTCTTCGCCGCGGCGTCCACATTGGCGTAGTGCTTCGGGATATCGGCGTGGGTGTCAAAGCTGTCGATCACGTTGAAATGCGCCGCCAGGGCGGGGGTCATCTCCGGCAGATCGGTGGCGCTTCCGCCGCAGATGATCATCACGTCGATCTCGCCGGCATACTTCGCTGCGTCTGCAGCGGGGTACACCTTCGCGCCCAGGGTCTTCACCGAGGCGGGCTCCCTGCGGGAAAAGACGCCGAAAAGCTCCATATCCGCATTCTGCCTGACTGCCAGCTCCACGCCCCTGCCCAGATTGCCGTAGCCGTAGATTCCGATTTTCATTTGCATACCTCTTTTCATTTAACATGGTCAGATTATACTTCCTGCGCTTTATCAAGTCAATATCCTAAAGCGCCTTAACCAGCCGCTTTGCCGCCTGTGTGAGCCGATCCGCGAAACAGTCCGCCTCCTCAAGGGTGCTGTACCGGGAAAAGCTCGCCCGTATGGCGCCGTCGATCACTTTATTGCCCAGGCCCATGGCCTCCAGCACGTGGCTGCGGGCGCCCTTCTTGCAGGCGGAGCTCTTGGAGACGCAGATCCCCTCGCTGTCCAGCAGATTCATGAGCACCTCGCTCTTATATCCGGGCAGGGACAGGCTCAGGATGTGGGGCGCGTCCCCTTCCCCGATGAAGACCGTCTCCGGCAACGCAGAGGTGAGCCGCAGGCGCACCCGGTCCCGCACGCGGCGCATATTTTCCGTTGCCTCGCGGAACTCCTCCGCCCCCAGCCTCGCGCACTCTCCGAAGGCGGCGATGGCGGGCAGCGCCTCGGTCCCCGCGCGCAGCCCCTTTTCCTGGCTGCCGCCCATATGGAAGGGGGGCAGCTTCAGTCCGGTTTTGATATACAGCGCGCCGGTCCCCTTGGGTCCGTGGATCTTGTGGGCACTCACGGAGATCATGTCCGCGCCCAGTGTTCTGGCGGAAAACGGCACCTTGAGAAAGCCCTGCACCGCGTCCGTGTGGAGCAGAGCCTCGCTCTTTGCCCGCTTCAGCGTATCCGCGATCTCACGGATCGGCGACACGGCTCCCGTTTCGTTATTCACCAGCATGAGGGAGACGAGAACCGTATCCGGCCGCAGGGCGGCCTCCACCGCCTCCGCCGTGATGCGGCCCGCCCTGTCCGGAGCGAGGAACGTGATCTCATACCCCTGATCCCGCAGGCGCTCCAGCGGCCTGCGCACGGCGTCGTGCTCAGCCGCGGATGAGATGATGTGCCGGCCACGGTGGCGCATATTGTATACGCCTCCCAGTATGGCCCAGTTGTCGGATTCGGTGCCGCCGGAGGTGAAGAAGACCTCCCCCTCCCCGCAGCCCAGGGCGGAGGCGACCTTTTTCCGCGCTGCCGACAGCTCCGCCGCGGCTGCCCGGCCCAGCCCGTGGGTAGAGGACGGGTTGCCGTAGTCTTCGCACATGAGACGCACCATCAGCTCCGCCGCCTCCGGCCTGACCCGGGTGGTGGCCGCGTTGTCAAAATAAACCGTCATAGCGAATCTTCCTTGCAAATGGAATTAAACTACGATATTATATAATGAAATAAGCAAAATGACAAGGGGGCCTGTCTTTGAGGTTTTCCATTGAGACGCTGGGCTGCAAGGTGAACCAGTATGAATCCCAGGCGCTGGAGTCCCTGCTGCGCGCTCGGGGCCATGAGCCGGCAGAGCCCGGCGGCGCCTGTGACGCGGTGATCGTCAACACCTGCGCCGTCACCGCTGAGAGCGGACGCAAGTCCCGGCAGGCAGTGCGGCGGGCAAAAAAGCAGTATCCCGGCGCCGTTGTCGCCGTCTGCGGCTGCTGGTCCCAGATCGAGCCGGAGGAGGCCTCGGCGCTGGAGGCGGACATCGTCTACGGCAGCGGAGACCGCCGCGCCCTGGCGGAGGATATCGAGCGGGCGGTTGAGGAGCGGACGCGGATCACGAAGGTGGATGAGGCGCTGCGGCGCCGCACGTTCGAGGAGCTGCCCGTGGGGAGCTACTCCGGCCGCACCCGGGCCATGCTCAAGGTCCAGGACGGCTGCGTGAACTTCTGCGCCTACTGCGTCATCCCCTACGCCCGCGGGCCTGTGCGTTCCCTGCCCGTGGATCGGGCGGCGGAAGCGGCCGCGGGGCTCTGCCGCAGCGGTTTCAGGGAGATCGTCGTCACCGGGATCGAGATCTCCTCCTACGGCGCCGACCTGAACGGACCGACGCTCATCGATCTGTTGGAGCGGGTGGCGGAGGCCGCGCCCGGCGTTCGCATCCGTCTCGGTTCTCTGGAGCCCCGGATCATCACGGAGGAATTCACCAAAAGGGCCGCAGAGATCGGTACGCTGTGCCCCCACTTCCACCTCTCCCTTCAGAGCGGCTGCGACGATACCCTCCGGCGCATGCGGAGGAAATACGATACCGCGCGGTTTTATGAGTCTGTCGCCCTGCTCCGCGGCGCTTTCCCCGGCTGCGGACTGACGGCCGATCTGATCACCGGCTTCCCGGGCGAGGATGATCGGGAGTTTGACGAAACCCTGGCCTTTCTTGAAAAATGCGCTTTTTCCTCCATGCATGTTTTTCCATACTCCAGACGTCCCGGGACTCCGGCGGCTTCCATGCCGGACCAGGTGAAAAACGCCGTAAAGAAGGAGCGGGCCGCGCGGGCGTCCGCCCTGGCGGAGCGTATGGCGCAGGATTTCAGGAAGCGTCTTGTGGGCAGCGTGCAGCAGGTGCTGTTCGAGACCGAAAAGGACGGCCGTTCCTTCGGCCACACAGGCAGCTACGTGATGACAGGCGCGGAAGGCTCCGGCCTGCGGAACTGCATTCTTCCTGTACAAATAAACGCTGAAAAAAACGGGATACTTTGTGGCAAAGTCCTACTTCCTGATGTTTGACATATCCGGCGCACGGGACTATAATCTACATAATAATCAGGTCATACTCTGCATTACATAATCATTCATCATAACAAGGCGGTGTAAATAATCATGAACGATCGCATCTACAACTTCTCAGCGGGTCCCTCGATGCTCCCCCTGCCCGTGCTGGAGCAGGCGGCGGCGGAAATGACGAATTACAGGGGAAGCGGCCAGTCCGTTATGGAGATGAGCCACAGGAGCAAGGTCTATCAGGCTATCTTCGATGAGACGAAGGCCGATCTGAAGCGCATCATGAAGGTGCCCGATACCCATGAGATCCTGTTCATGCAGGGCGGGGCCACCCTCCAGTTCGCCGCGGCTCCCCTGAACCTGATCGGCGCCACCGGCAAGGCGGACTATGCCGTCACCGGCAACTTCTCCAATCTCGCAATGAAGGAGGCTAAAAAATACGGCGACATTCGTGTCGCCGCCAGCTCCGAGGACCGCGACCACTGCTATATCCCCTCCCAGGATCAGCTCAAGGTCGACCCCGAGGCCTCCTACTTCTATTACTGCTCCAATAACACCATCTACGGCACCGAGTGGAAGTACGTGCCCGACACGGGCAAGGTGCCCCTCGTCTGCGACATGAGCTCCGATATCATGTCCCAGCCTGTGGACGTTTCCAAATACGGCGTTATCTTCGCCGGCGTGCAGAAGAACATGGCTCCCGCCGGCATGGCCGTGGTGTTCGTGGACAAGGCCCTCTGCGGCAAGGCGCTGCCCATTACCCCCAAGATCATGGACTACCAGATCATGATCGACAAGGATTCCATGATGAACACGCCTCCCTGCTACACCATCTATATGCTCGGGCTCGTGCTCAAATGGGTCGACAAGCAGGGCGGCATCGAGGGGCTGCAGGAGATCAAGAAGGCCAAGGCGAAGCTCCTCTACGACGTGCTGGATGAGAGCAGCCTGTTCAAGGGCCACGCCGACAGGGAGGCCCGCTCCGATATGAACGTCACTTTCCGCACCGGCAGCGAGGAGCTGGACGCCAAGTTCGTCAAGGAGGCCACCGAGGCCGGCTTCGTCAACGTCAAGGGCCACCGGAACGTGGGCGGCATGCGCGCTTCCATCTACAACGCCATGCCCATGGAGGGCGCCAGGGCCCTGGCCGATTTCATGCGCGAATTCGAAATCAGGAATAAATGAGGTCATTATCATGTATACTGTAAAAACACTTAACAAGATCTCCCCCACCGGGCTCAACGTGCTGGACCCGGAGAAATACACTGTGGACGATAACGCCCCGAATCCCGACGCTATTCTGGTCCGCAGCGCCAAGATGCACGATATGCAGTTCAATCCCGAGCTTCTGTGCATCGCCCGCGCCGGCGCAGGCACCAACAACATCCCCTCCGACCGCTGCGCGGATGAGGGCATCGTGGTCTTCAACACCCCCGGCGCCAACTCCGAGGCGGTGAAGGAGCTGGCCGTATGCGCCCTGCTTCTGGCCTCCCGTGACGTAGTGGGCGGCATTGAATGGGTCAAATCCATCGCGGACAAGGGCGACGAGGTCGCCGCCATGGTGGAAAAGGGCAAGAGCGCCTTCGTCGGGCCTGAGATCAAGGGCAAGAGCCTGGGCGTCATCGGTCTGGGCGCCGTGGGCGCGAAGCTGGCCGCCGCCGCCGCCAACCTGGGCATGAAGGTCTACGGCTACGATCCCTATATCTCCGTGGACGCCGCCTGGCATCTGTCCAGCGCCGTCATCCACGCCACCGACCTCGACACCATTTTCAAGACGTGCGATTTTATCAGCATCCACGTGCCGTACATGGAGTCCACCCACCATCTGCTGAATGGCGACGCCTTCGCCAAGATGAAGGACGGCGTGCGCATCCTGAACCTGGCCCGGGCCGAGCTGGTGGACGATGAGGCGATCCTCGCCGCGATCGGCAGCGGACGGGTTGCCTGCTACGTCACCGACTTCCCCAACGGCGCCGTTGCCGGCAAGGACCACGTGATCGCCATCCCCCATCTGGGCGCTTCCACCCCCGAGAGCGAGGATAACTGCGCCTTCATGGCCGCCCGGGAGATCCGGGAGTACGTGGAAAACGGCAACATCATGAACTCCGTGAATATGCCGGCCGCCGTGCTGCCCCGCACCGGGGACTGCCGCGTCTGCGTCATACACGAGAACGTGCCCGACATGATCGCGAAGATCACCTCCGCCGTCTCCTCCAAAAAGCTCAACATCGAGAACATGGTGAACGCCGGCACCAAGAACAGGAAATACGCCTACACCATCATCGACATCACCGGCTCGGCCGACGGTCTCGCCGAGGAGATCAAGGCTATCGACGGCATCATCCGGGCACGCGTTCTGTAAAAAGCCCGATCCTTTAAGGAGGACAGTAATGCTGAAAAGTCTGATGCTCATCGTCAATCCCTTCTCCGGCCGCGGCAAGGCGAAGGAATTCCTCTATGATATTCTGGAGCAGTTCTGCCACAAGGGCTATCTCGTCAACGTCTTCCTGGCGGGCGGGCCCGACAGTGTGGAGGAGTTGGCCAGGAAATACGCCGGCGGCTTCGAGATGGTCGTCTGCGTGGGCGGGGACGGCACTCTGTCCGATACCATTTCCGGTCTCATGTACAGCGAGGTCCGCCCGCCCGTAGGGTATATCCCCATGGGCACGGCAAACGATATGGCCTCGACACTGGACCTCTCCCACAACCCGGTGGAGGCGGCAAAAAGGATCGTGAACGGCACCTCCTTCCCGCTGGACGTCGGCGCGTACAAGGATCGGTTCTTTACCTATGTGGCGGCCTTCGGCGCGTTCACCGAGGTCAGCTACTCCACCCCCCAGAATGAGAAGCGGGCGCTGGGCCACCTGGCGTATGTGTTCCGCGGCATCAGCAGCGTGGCCTCCATCAAGCCGAAACACACGGTCGTGGAGTACGACGGGGGCGTGCTGGAGGACGATTACATCTTCGGCAGCGTCACCAACTCCACCAGCGTGGCCGGGATGGTCAAGCTGGACCCCAGCGACGTATCCCTCAGCGACGGGGAATTCGAGATCATCCTGGTGAAGCAGCCCATGAATCTGGTTGAATTCAGCGACCTTGTGGACAATGTCACCCATCAGAATTTTCAGTCGGAGAACCTGAAGCTGCTCCACTCCAAAAAAGTCAGATTCACCTTCGACGAACCCGTGGACTGGACACGGGACGGGGAAAACGGCGGGCGCCATCGGGTCATCGAGATCGAAAACCGCGCCAGCGCCATCCAGCTTATTCTATAAACGATCACTGCGGGCATGGTTCACATGCCCGCAGTGGATTAACGGGAGAATACTATGTCTGTGAACATCCTGGCGGTAGGAGACGTCACCGGCTCCTCCGGGCTCAAGTTCCTCTCCGCCAAGCTCAAAACCCTGAAAATGCTCAAAAACATCGCCTTCACCGTTGTGAACGGGGAAAACGCCTCCGGCGTTGGCGTCACGCCCTCCCAGTGCGAGGACATCTTCTGCGCCGGGGCTGACGTGATCACCCTCGGCAACCACACCTGGGGCAGGCGGGAAATAGAGCCCTATCTGGACGACTGCCCCTATATCCTGCGGCCCGCCAATTATGCGCCGCAGGTGGCAGGCCGCGGCTTCGGCGTGTTTGACGCTCCCTTCGGCAGCGTGCTCGTCATGAATCTGATTGGCCGGTGCGGCATGGCCTTCGGGCCGGACAATCCCTTTTTCGCGGCGGACCGGATCCTGAAAAATGCGGAGCCGCGCGTCATCCTGGTGGATATGCACGCGGAAGCTACCAGTGAAAAAGCCGCCATGGCCTACTATCTGGACGGTCGGGTCAGCGCCGTGTGGGGCACCCACACCCACGTGCAGACCTCGGATGGGCGCGTTCTCCCCGGCGGCGCGGGCTTCATCACCGATCTCGGCATGACCGGCCCGGTGGATTCCGTCATCGGCATCACGCCGGAGCTGTCCGTTTCAACCTTCCTGGGCAATCCCCCCAGGCGCTATGTGCAGGCGCCGGGCCCCGCCAAGCTGGAGGGGGCCATTTTCGAGATCGATGAGAATACCGGCCGCTGCCTGAGTGTGGAGGCTATCCGTGTCACAGATTAGGGGGTACGTATGAAAGCGCTCATCACCGGCGCCTCCCGGGGCATCGGCCGCGCCTGCGCGGAGGCATTTTCCGCCGCCGGGTATCAGGTATCCGGGCTCTACCTCTCCAGCGGAGAGGCGGCGGAAAACCTCGCGGACGGGACCGGCTGCCGCGTCATCAGGGCAGACGTGGCCGATGCGGAGGCGATCCGCTCTCTGCCCGGGGACGTGCTGGATACGGACGTGCTCCTCTGCTGCGCGGGCGTCTCTCTCTCCGGGCTCGTCACCGATCTGACGGACGGGGAGATCCGACGGCTGTTCGACGTGAACTTCTTCGGTACGCTCCACTGCATCCGCGCCGTCGTGCCCCACATGGTCCGCCGGAAATCCGGCGTGATCCTCACCGTGTCCTCCATGTGGGGGCAGGTTGGCGCCTCCTGCGAGTCCGTCTACTCCGCCTCCAAGGCGGCGGTCATCGGGCTGACCAAGTCCCTGGCCAAGGAGCTGGGTCCCAGCGGCATACGGGTCTGCTGCATCGCCCCCGGCGTCATCGACACGGACATGAACGCCTCCCTCTCCGCGGAGGAGCTGGAGGCGCTCCGACTGGACACCCCGCTGGAGCGCATCGGAACGCCGGAGGATATTGCGGAAACGGCACTGTTTCTCGCCTCCGACAGGGCACGATTCATCACCGGACAGGTGATCGGCGTCAGCGGCGGCTTCGTGATCTGAATCGAATTTGGTTATAAACGCATACGAACGTTGCATTTGACAGCGGGGACGTATGCGTTTATACTTTTATCAGGAATTCTGAATATCAAGACTGTGAGGTGCTATGAAATGGATAAAAGAGAACTGATCCAGGCCATTGTCGACTTAGAATGGCCCATGTTCCACAACGTCAACGGGGAGGACGCTCCCAAGGCAGACTGCCAGAACGACCGCGCCACCTTCACCGGCATGCGCACCGGCCAGTTCGCCGCCTGGGACGAGGAGACCCTTGCCTCCTACCTGGAGGATCTGAAGGCCGCCGTGGCCGCCGGGCGAAATCTCGATACCGAGAAGTATATCCACATGATGAAGACCACCTCTCCCAGCAAATACGAGCAGCTCTCCAAGCGGTGCGTATTCCCGGATGAGGAGGGCCTCGCCTACGCCCAGAAGATCACCGACAAGATGATCGACCAGACCGTTGCCCTGTTCGACGCGTACCCCTACGTGGCGGGCAGCGGACGTCCCCTGCGCAGCCAGGAGGACTGGAGCGGCGTCACCTCCATCGAGACGTACCAGAAGGGCGAGCTCTACACCTATTCCACCAAAACCCTGAAGCTCCTGTGGGCGCATATGGAGAAGCTGGAGGCTGAGGGGCTCTCCCTGGCCAAGCTGATCCTGGAGAACAGCGTCCGGTACTACGGCTACAAGGATCTGGAAGAGGCGGAAGCCGGCATGAAGAAGTTCGCCGAGTCCCAGCCCATCGAGTTCTCCTTCGGCTGCGGCTGCTGCAGCGACGATGACTGCGGCGACGGTGGCTGTTGTGGCTGATACCCTGAACGTATTCTTTGACCGGCTGGACGCCCTGTTTCAGGAGGGCGACCAGCAGAAGATCGAGCGTTTCCTCCACCAGACGATGGACGGCTATGAGATCGCCGGGATGCGGCGCAGCGCCGAATACGCCACGGTGGAAAACGAGCTGGCCTGTTTCCTCCGGGGCGTGAGCCGTTACGAGGAGTCGGAGCGCGCGTTTGAGGACGCCCTCGCCATCCTCGAGGAGCGCGGCCTGCGGGGCACCGTGCAGTTTGCCACCGTGGTCATCAACCGGGCGGGCCTCTGCCGTCTCCGGGGCGACCACGGCCGCGCGGCGGAGCTGTTTCTGGAAGCGAAGCAGCTTTTGGAGGAGATCGGCGAGACCGGGCACTACGCCTATGCCAGCGTCCTCAACAACCTCTCCCTCGTCTATCAGGACACAGGCGAGCTGGATAAGGCGCTTGAGATGACGAAAGCGGCTTACGAATACTTCCGGGACAGGGACGCCTCCGAGCATGAGCTTGCCACGTCCCTGGTGAACATCGCCGCCGTATATCTCCGGATGAACGACCTGGAAAACGCGGAGGCTTACTCCGACCGCGCCCTCGCCATGTACGACGCCATGGAGGAGGAAAACGTGCACCACGCCGCCGCTCTCACCGCTTCCGGCGTCATCCGGTTCCGCGCGGGGGACGGCGAGGCCGCTTTGGAGCGGTTCCGCCGCAGCCTCGGCCTGACGGAGCACTTCTTCGGCAAAAACATCGAGTATGCCGTGACGGAGCACAACATCGCCTCCGTGCTGCGGCAGCTCGGCAGGACGGCGGAAGCGCTGGAAACCCTTACGGCAGCGCGGTCCGATCTTGCCAACCTGCTGGGCGGCGGGCACCCGCGTGTCCGTTCCTGGGACGAGGAGATCCATGAGCTGGAGGCGATGGCCAAATGAACGGACTCGAGCTCTCAAGAGCGTATTTTGAAAACAGTGTAAAGCCCCGGCTGAGGGCGGAATTCCCGGAGCTCTACGATCAGCTCGCCGCCGGGCTCGTGGGCAACGGCTCCGAGTGCTTCGGCTTTGACGACGAGTGGAGCCGGGATCACGACTGGGGCGTGGATTATTTCATCTGGGTGCCGGAGGCGCTGCGGGACAGGATCCCGGAGCTCTCCGCCTTCCGGCTTAGCGTATTTGAAAGCGATCCCCCTCTCTTCTCCCGGACCCGCTCCGAATACGGCGCGCGGATCGGCGTGATGACCGTGGGCGACTTTTACCGTTCCCTCATCGGCTTCCCCCGCGGCCCGGAGCAGCTTCTTGACTGGAGAAGGGTCCCGGAGGAGAATTTCGCCATGGTGGTGAACGGCAGCGTCTTCATGGACAACGCCGGGGAGTTCACCGCCATCCGGGAACGGCTCCTGAAATTCATGCCCGAGGATCTCCGCCGCAAAAAGCTGGCGGCCAAGTGCATGGCTCTGGCGCAGACCGGGCAGTATAACCACATGCGCATGGCAAAGCGGGAGGACTGGGTGGCCGTGCGGGCATGCCTCAGCCGCTTCAGCGATACGGCCATCGCGGCGGTCTTTCTCCTGAACAAGACATTCCGGCCATATTACAAGTGGGCCTTCCGCATGATGTCCCGTCTGCCCATCCTGGGCGACGAGATCGGGCCCCATCTCACCGCGCTGGCTGTCTCCGGCCTGAACGGCGAGGAGGATCTCCGTCTTCAGCAGGAGCATATCTCCGCTGTCTGCCGGCTCATCATCGGGGAGCTGCGTCGACAGGGGCTCGCCTTCTCGGACGACTGGTTCATGACCACCCACGGGGAGGAGGTCCAGTCCTCCATCACCGATCCCACCCTTCGTTCCCTGCCCACACAATACGAATGAAAGGATGCCAGACATGAAAAAAGTTCTGATCATCGGCGGAAGCTATTTTGTCGGACGCGTGTTCTGTATCCAGGCTTCCCGCACCGAGAATTTCGAGATCACTGCCGTCAACCGCGGCCGGGCGCCCATCAACAAGCCCCACGTCCGTGAGCTTGTTTTCGACAGGAACGACGGCGAGGCCATCCGGGAGCAGCTTCTCCCCCAGCTCGGGGACGAGAAGTTCGACGCCCTGATCGACACCTGCGCCTATGAGCCGGGCCAGATCCGCAACGCCGTCGAGCAGTTCGGTGACAGGATCGGCCAGTATATCTATTTCAGCACCGCCAGCGTCTACTCGACCGATGACCTCACCATGCGGCACGAGGGCGACCCCGTCATGGCGGAGCCGAAGGTCCGCACGGAGATGAGCGACTACGTCTACAAAAAGCTGCTGCTGGAAAATGAGCTGATCGAGGAGTGCGGCAAGCGGAACATCCCCTATACGATCCTTCGGCCGACCATCATCTTCGGCCCCCTGAACTACACCCCCAGGGAGAGCAAATTCATCGAGCTCATCGCCCGGGGCCATGTGGTGCCCCTGCTGGTGGGCGCCCCCGCCAAGTTCAACATGGTTTATGTCATCGATATATCCCGCGCCCTCCAGCTCATGGTCGGGGACGAGCGTGCCTACAACGAGATCTTCAACCTCTCCGCGCCGGAGATCATCGACCGTCCCTTCTTCTACGAGAGTCTGGAGCGTTTCAACGGGGAACCCTACCAGAAGCGGGAGTACACCATCGAGGAGGCGCCGGGCCAGGATATCCCCCTGACGCTGCCCACAGTGTACGACGAGCTCTACAGCGGCGAGAAGTTCGCCAGGACCTTTGACTTCAAGTACACCCCCTATGAAGACGCCATGAAGAACACCTTCGATATTTTCAAATCCCTGTACACCTCGTAAGCAGGACCGCCGGGATCCCGAAAGGAGCTGCCCCCAAATGACAAGAGAAGAATTCCTGGTCTACATGAACCACTTCAACAACAAGGAGTACGACGCGCTGACCGATTACTTCGCGGACGACATCGTGGTGGAATACTTTGACAGCTTTTCCACCGGCGCCACGACCCATAAGGTCCTCCGCGGAAAGGCCGAATTCGTGGCCTCCTACACGAATCTCCACAAAAACCTGCGGGAGTTCCTGGACCTCGGATTCTGCCTTTACGACGGAAAAAACCTTCTGGTGGAGCTCTACACCGAGTTTCACGCCCTGCACGACACCACGTTTATGGCCGGCCCCATCAAAAAGGGCGAGATCCTGGCGGTGACCAACTGGGTGTGCTACGATTTTGACGAGAACGGCAAGTTCAGCCATATCCGCATCGCCCATTTCATCTGCCATGACCCCGCCGAGGCACGGTTCAAAGACCGCGAATAATGCCGGGACCAGGAAACGATCTGCATCAGCATGCCCCGCCCGTGCGGGGCATGTTTTTTTCTCCGCAGCATGATAATCAATTTTAGTCATTGCGGTCACGCCGGTTATGTAGTATACTATCTCCATTAGGTATTTTCTTGCAATTCTTTAGGAGGAATTACGGAATGGAACATGCAAAAAAATTCAGCCGAAAGGCGCTCATCATCAACGGCGTCCAGCGGCACGTGGTCTACGACAGCGAGAAGGACAGCCTCGCCGTCGTCCTGCGGCGGATGGGCCTCACCGGTACGAAGATCGGCTGCGGCACCGGCGTCTGCGGCGCGTGCAGCGTGCTCGTCAACGGGAAGGTGGTCCGCACCTGTACACTGAAAATGAGCCGTGTGGAGCCCTTCTCCGACATCCTCACCATCGAGGGGATCGGCACGCCCCAGCATCTGCACCCGCTGCAGCAGGCGTGGATCACCTACGGCGGCGTCCAGTGCGGCTTCTGCTCCCCCGGATTCATCGTCTCCGCCTACGGACTGCTGATGGAGAATCCCTCCCCCACCCGGGAAGAGGTTCGGAACTGGTTTGAGAAGCACCGCAACATCTGCCGCTGCACCGGCTACAAGCCTCTGGTGGACGCGGTGATGGAGGCGGCCGCCGTCATGCGCGGCGAGAAGACCATGGACGACATCACCTATCACCACCCGGAGGGCGCCGACTACTACGGCTCCCGGATGCCCAGGCCCACGGCGCTCCCCAAGGTGTGCGGGCTCACGGACTTCGGCGACGATCTGGCGCTGAAAATGCCTGAGGGCATGGCGGAGCTGGCCCCCGTGCTGGCCGGTATCCCCCACGGGCGCATCAAGAGCATCGACGCCAGCGAGGCGGAGGCCATGCCGGGCGTCATCAGGGTGCTCACCGCCGCCGATGTGAAGGGCACCAACGACATCTCCTTCCCCGCCATCGTCCCGCGCCAGAAGGGCAGCGGCTCTCCCCGTTTCCCCGTCATCTGCGGCGACACGGTGAACCGCCGGGGCGACGTTGTGGCCGTCGTGGCCGCCTACACCCGTGAGATCGCCCGGGAGGCCGCCAAAAAGGTCAAGGTCGAGTGGGAGATCCTCCCCTCCTATATGACGATCCTGGAATCCGCCATGCCCGGCGCGCTCCCCCTCTATGAGAACATCCCCAACGAGTACCTGTTTGCGCCCTGCTATAAGGGAGAAGACACGGAGGGCATATTCGAGGAGGCCGACGCGGTGGCCGAGGGCAGCTTCCACAGCCAGCATGAGCCCCATCTGGTCATTGAGCCGGACGTGTTCCAGGCCTACTACGATGAGGACGGGATGCTCACGATCCAGTCCAAGACGCACGACCTCTACGGCTGCGGCGCTGAGCTGGCTCCCGCCATTGGGATCGACACGAATGACCTGCGCATGATCCAGAATCCCTCCGGAGGCTGCTTCGGCTACACCACCATCTCCAACATGTTCGCCATCGCCGGCGTGGCGACCATGGCACTGGATATGCCCGTGAACATGACCCTCTCCTATGAGGAGCACCAGCACATGAGCGGCAAGCGCTCCGCCCTCTACGCAAACGGACGGATCGCCGTGAATAACGACGGCAAGATCCAGGGCGTTGAGTTCGACGCCGCACTTGACCACGGCGCCTACGCGGGCACCGCCTCCATCATCTTCGGCAATCTGATCTCCACTCCCTTCTCCGGGTACTATATCCCCAACGTGAAGTTGCTGGCCAGGGCGGGCGTGTCCAACCACGACTTCACCTGCGCCTACCGCGGCTTCGGCGGGCCCCAGATCTACACGGTCTCTGAGTCCCTCATCGACATGGCGGCGGAGGCCATCGGCATGGATCCCTGGGAGTTCCGGCACCGCAATATGGCCCTTCCCGGCGACACCACCGTCAACAACCGGCCCTACCAATCCTACAATTACCCCGCACTGATGGACGCCATCAAGCCCTACTACGACGCATACAAGAAAGAGGCGGAGGAGGCAAAGGCCCAGGGTCGCCACGTGGGCGTTGGCATCAGCATGGGCGGCTTCAACGTGGGCAAGGGCTTCATCGACCACTGCGACAATGCCCTGGAGCTGCTGCCCAATGACGACATTGCCGTGTACAACACCTGGCAGGAGGTCGGACAGGGCGGCGACTGCGGCACCCTCACCCACGTGCTCAAGTGCCTGGCGCCCCTCGGGCTCACGCCGGAGCATGTGCGCATGATCCGAAATGACACAAAGCTGGCGCCCGATTCCGGTCTCACCGCCGCCAGCCGCTCCCACTTCATGAACGGCCGCGCCATCGAGGACGCCGCCCGGCAGCTTCTGGACGCCATGCGCAAAGCGGACGGGACGTACCGCACCTGGACCGAGATGCAGGCGGAAGGGATCCCCACCAAGTACCTGGGCCATGTGGATGAGGTCGGCCAGGGCTACGATCCCTGCCAGGACCCCAACACCGGCGAGGGCAACCGCTTTGCCGCATACACCTTCGGTATCAACACCTGCCTCGTGGAGGTGGACGTGACAACCGGCAAGACCAAGGTCCTGCGCTATACCTCCTGCGTGGACGTCGGCACGGTGGGCAACTTCCTCTCCGTGGAGGGACAGGGCTACGGCGGCATCTCCCACAGCATCGGCTTCGCCCTGCAGGAGGACTACGACGCATCCGACAGGTCCGGCAACATGCTCTACTGCGGCGTGCCGTCCTGCGAAACGATCCCCGACGATTTCAACGTGATCTTCCTGGAGAACAACCCGCGGCCCAACGGCCCCCACGGTTCCAGCGGCTGCGCCGAGGTGTTCCAGTGCTCCAACCACATGGCTGTCATCAACGCCATCAACAACGCCTGCGGCGTACGCATCTACGATCTGCCCGCCAAGCCTGAAAAGATCAAGGCCGCGTGGGAGGCGAAGCAGCGGGGCGAGGATCTGACGCCGCCCAAGTACTTCCTGGGCTCCGAGTTCGAGGACGAGCTGGAATACATCGCGGAAAATCCCCTGTAAACCCGGTCAAAGTGTGATATTCTGTTGGAGAGGTCCGGCCCTTGGGCCCGGCCTCTCCGCTTGCTTCAGATCACAACCGCTTTGCCGGCCGCGACTCTGCACACACTGATTTTGGAGGTACACGGTATGGAACAAGACAGGATACAGACCCTGCTGGGGGGCTGCTTCAACGGAGAGCCCGCCTCCTGCTCTTACGCCTGCCCGTTCCGGGTGGAGCTGCGCTCATTCCTGAAAAAGGCCGCCAAGGGGCGATGGGACGCGGCGTACAAGGAGCTGCAGACAGCGATCCCCTTCCCCGCCGTCGCCGCCGCCCTCTGCGCCGGTCCCTGCGAGGATGCGTGCCAGGCGCGCACTGTTCTGGGCGGCGACCCGGTCAGCGTCAGGAGGATCGAGGCGGCGGTCTGCGAATACGCAAAGCGGAAGGCAGGCGCGGCCTACGCCATCCCGGAAAAGCCGGAGCGTGTGGCCGTGGTGGGCGCGGGCCCCTGCGGGCTGAGCTGCGCCCTGATGCTGGCGCAGAAAAAGTATCAGGTCACGGTATACGACAGGGCGGACGGCTGGGGCGGCTCCCTGCGGACACACGCATCGTTTGATGCGTTCGACACGGACTTCCGGCTCCAGTTCGCGCCGCTGAAAACGGAGTTCGTCTTCTCACGGGAGATCGGGAGCCTTACGGAGCTGACTGATTTTGACGCGGTGCTCCTGGCCACCGGCGCGGGCGGCGAATCCTGGGGCCTGCTGGAGAGCCGGGACCCCGGGCTCTCCTCCACCTCCGATCCCCGCGTTTTTATCGCGGGCGAGGTCACGGGCGCGCCGCTCATGGAGGGGATGGCGGAGGCGGCGCGGGCCGCCCGGTCCATTGAATCGTTCCTCCAGACCGGCAGCGCGGCCAGCGCGGCCGAGGTCTGGGACAGAGGGCTCGCCTGCCGGTTTGCGCCCCATCCCGGCGAAACCCCGTCCGGCGCGGTAGTCCCCTCCGGGGCTGTTTACACCCAGGAGGAGGCGAAGATGGAGGCGGCGCGCTGCCTCCAATGCGACTGCGGCGCCTGCATGAACGCCTGCGAGCTTATGGAAAAGTACCGCAAACGGCCGCCCCGCATCGCCACCGACGTGCAGCAGGACGGCCAGTCCCGAAACTCGGTGAGCTCCGCCTCCATCACAAGGCAGACCTGGAGCTGCAATCTATGCTCCCGGTGCGCCCTCCTCTGCCCGGAGGATACGGATATCGCAGGACTCTTCCAGTATTCCCGGGAGGGGCGCGTGGCGGCAAACCTCTATCCCCCCGCACTCCACGCCTACTGGCTGCGGGAGCTGGAGGAGGTGGAGCGGGCACGGGCCGCCATTCCGGGGAACGGCGCGGTCTTCTTCCCCGGCTGCCGTCTGTCCGCCCTTTCGCCTGAGCTTGTGAAAAAAACGTATGCGCTTTTGCAGGATAAGCTGGGCGCCGGCATCATCGCCGACTGTTGCGGCATCCCCGCCTGGTGGGCCGGTGAAAAGGATCGCTTCGAGCGCCACATCGACGCCCTCCGCGAGACCTGGACAGCGCTGGGAAAGCCCGTATTCATCACCGCCTGCCTGAGCTGCGAGAAAATACTGGCCCGGTTCCTTCCGGAGATCGAACTGCGCTCCCTGTATGCGGTCCTCCGTGAGCTGGGCGTGACCGGCTCGGATATGGGGCTCGCCGCAGCGGCCGTGTTCGATCCCTGCGCATCAGCGGAAAAGCCGGAAGTAAAAGAGGCTGTCCGTGCCCTGGCGGCTGTCTCCGGCGTATCGGTCAGCGAATACGACAATGGGGGCAAGTGCTGCGGAAACGGCGGCCACATGCGGCTGGCCGACCCCGCGCTCTACGGCAGCATCGTATCGAACCGTTCCGGCGAGCGGGAGGAGCCGTATATCGTCTACTGCGCCAACTGCCGGGACACGTTCCGGGAGGCGGGCAAGGACTGCCGCCACATCCTGGAGCTGCTGACCGGCGTGGACGCCGGCTCCCCCACTTTGGAGGAAAAGAGGAAAAACATTTTGAAGCTGAAGGAAGCGCTCACCGGCGACGCGCCGACGGCCGACCCCTGGGATCGGATCGCGGTCACTGCGCCGGAGGAGGTTTTGCGGAAGATGGACGCACTGCTCATCCCGGCGGGGGACGTGCGGCGCGCCCTGTATGAGGCGGAGCGGGACAGCGCCGGATTTGTGGACGCCGATGGACGGCTGCTCGTCAGCCTTGACCTGGGCTCCACGGTGATCTGGGTGCTGTGCGTTCAGGAGGACGGCGGGTACCGGCTCATGGACGTGTACTCCCACCGGATGCACGTGCGGGAGGAGGGCTGACATGGAGAACAAGTGGACCTGCCGTCGGTGCGGCGTTCCCCTGGAGAAGAAAAAGGTGGTCTTTGAGTACCTGAACAACAGCATGTCCCACGAGCTTCTCCGGTGCCCCAGGTGCGGCGCGGTGCTCATCCCCGCCGAATTGGCCGAGGGAAAAATGGCCGACGCCGAAACCCTGCTGGAGGATAAGTAGCGCGCGCCTCCTAGGCCGCTTTCCCGCCGAATACTGCCCAGATGGTTGACAAATCCGAATATAACATTTATTCTATATTTGTAGTATTATTGGGCAGACGGGCGGTGAAAGTCTGTGTGGGAATTTGAATTCCTGGAATGGTTTACGGAATGGAAGGCGAGCTTCAAGCGAAGGAACGCCTGGTTCGTCATGCTCTGGCAGTACTGCCGGGGCCACGCCGTCGGATCGATCGTGCTGTCCGTACTGATCGCCGTCTGGTGCATTGCCGCCGTCTTTGCGTCCTGGGCCGACTGGCTGCTGATCCCGGCCCTCATGACGGCGGTCTATCTCATGATCTATGATATCGTGAAAAAACAATGGCGGCTGCTGATCCTGTCTGCGGTGAGCGCGGGCATCATCATCGCCTCAGGCCTGGTCCTGTGCCGAATGCCTCAGCTTCGGCCCCCCACTTTTTCAAGGGATCGGGTCATCCCCGCTGTGCTGGTGCTGCTCTCCTCCTCTATCGCCATGCGGTTCATGCACCCGAATCACGTGATCCTCCGCGGCGGCGGTACACAGGAGAATGAACAGGCGCAGGACCGCAACGATGAACAGACATTACAATGAAAAGTCCCCGGCGGTTCAGGACCGCCGGGGACTTGATGTATTCAGGCCGGTGCGAGGCGCGTACGATCATCGGATGATGATGCTGTCTCTTTCTGCGCCAACGGATATATATTTGATACGGCATCCGATGCGCTCCTCGATATAGCTCACGTAGTCTCGGGCGGTCCCGGGCAGCTCCTCCCACCTGCGGCAGCCGGAAATGTCGCACTGCCAACCGTCGAAATACTCGATCACGGGCTTCGCGGCGGGCAGGAGCGCCGGGAACGGGAACTCGTCCGTCCGCGTCCCGTCCAGCTCATAGTGGGTGCAGACGGGTATCTTCTCCATATAGCTGAGCACATCCAGCTTCGTCAGGGCGATAGTCGTGGCCCCCTGGATCTCCACCCCGTAGCGGGTGGCCACCAGGTCGATGGGCCCCACCCTTCGGGGACGGCCCGTCTTGGCGCCGTATTCTGCGCCGGCCTCCCGCAGGCGTTCCGCCTCTTCTCCAAACATCTCACAGGTGAAGGGTCCCTCCCCCACGCAGGTGGAGTACGCCTTCACCACACCGACGACCTCCTCCAGGCGCGTGTTCGTGAGTCCGGAGCCCACCGGTGCGAAGGCCGCTATGGCATTCGAGGACGTGGTATAGGGATAGATACCGAAGTCCAGATCCCGAAGAGCGCCGAGCTGAGCTTCAAAGAGGATGCGCTTTCCCTGCTTCGACGCGGCGCGAAGGTAGGCCCCCGTGTCGCAGATATAGGGCCGCAGCCGATCCCCGTATTCCGTGAGCCAGGCCATGAGCCGATCCGCGGACCAGCCCTCCGCCCCATAGACGCCGGTGAGGATCAGGCTCTTCCACTCCGCCAGCTCCTCCGCATGCTCCCGCAGGTGCTCGGGGTGCAGCAGCTCGCCGGCCAGGATGGTCTTTTTTTGGTATTTGTCCGAGTAAAACGGCGCGATCCCCTGCCGGGTAGAGCCGTACTTTTTATCCGCCAGGCGGGCCTCCTCCAGTCCGTCCAGTTCCCGGTGCCACGGCAGCAGCAGGGAGCAGCGGTCGCTGATCTTCAGGTTGTCCGGTGAAACGGAGACCCCCCTGCTCTCAACGTCCCGCATCTCTGTCCATAGATTCTCCAGATCCAGCGCCACACCGTTGCCCAGCACATTCACCACACCCTCCCGGAACACGCCGGAGGGCAGCAGGTGCAGCGCAAATTTGCCGTATTCGTTGATGACCGTGTGACCTGCGTTGCCGCCGCCCTGATACCGCACCACGATATCATAGTCCCGGGTCAGAAGATCCACCATGCGGCCTTTTCCCTCGTCGCCCCAATTGATGCCGACGATCGCGCAGTTTGACATACCGTCGCCTCCCATCCTGAAAAGCCAAAAAATGAATAAAGATGCTGCTTCAAAGGCACTCACCCCGAAACAACATCGTTCCAACAAGGAAACTATACTACAATTTTGCAATTTGTCAAGAAGAAAATTGCAAAACGCGCCCGGAGCATTTCCGGGCGCGCAGAATCTGTACGCTGTATTCAGGTCTGTTTCATGCCTTGTTGTCGCTGCCGAGGACATTGACGATCTTGTTCTTGACAAGCTCCCGGATGTTGTCCCGTCCGGTGATCAGGTACTTTCTGGGATCGAACTCCGCGGGGGAATTCATCAGCGTCTGACGCACGCCGGCCGTCATGGCGAGACGAAGGTCGGAGTCGATGTTGATCTTGCAGACGGCCATCTGCGCCGCCTTTCGGAGCATAGGCTCCGGTACGCCGATGGCGTCGGGCATGGCGCCGCCGTTTTTATTGATGATGTCCACGTACTCGGGGATGACGGAGGAAGCGCCGTGGAGCACGATGGGAAATCCGGGCAGGCGCTTCGCCACCTCCTCCAGGATATCGAACCGGAGCTGGGGCTTCTGCCCGGGCTTGAACTTATACGCGCCGTGGCTGGTGCCGATGGCAATGGCCAGGGAGTCCACCCCGGTGCGGGCGACGAACTCCTCCACCTCCTCGGGGCGGGTGTAGCTGGAATCCTCCGGCCGGACGTTCACCGCGTCCTCGATCCCGGCAAGACGGCCCAGCTCGCCCTCCACCACCACACCGTGATCGTGGGCGTATTTCACCACCTCGGCGGTGATGGCGACATTCTCCTCAAAGGGGTGCTTGGAGCCGTCGATCATCACGGAGGTAAAGCCCCCGTCAATGCAGCTCTTACAGATCTCAAAGTTCTCACCGTGGTCCAGATGGACGCAGATGGGCAGGCCCGTATCCTCCTCCGCCGCCTCGATGAGCTTCATCAGGTAGACGTGCTTGGCGTATTTTCTGGCGCCGGCGGATACCTGGAGGATCAGGGGCGAGTTGACCTCCTTTGCCGCCTCGGTAATACCCTGGATGATCTCCATATTATTGACATTGAAGGCACCGATGGCATAGCCGCCGTCGTATGCCTTTTTGAACATCTCGGTGGATGTGACGATAGGCATTGTATCACTCCTCAAAAAATGATATTATATTATATACAAGATTGCCGATGATTTCAAGGCCCAGCGTTGATTTCGACGGTCTGATATGCTAGAATCTGAGTATACGATAAACCGGAGGTAATGAATATGAGCGAGAAACTCAGAGGCGCCTGCCTGTTCGCCCAGTCGGGCGGTCCCACTTCCGTCATAAACGCCAGCGCCTACGGCGTTTTCAGCACCGCTTTCGCCATGCCGGAGATCACCGGCGTGTACGGGGCGGCCAACGGCATCCTCGGCGTGCTCAACGACGTGGTCTACGATATGCGCCGGGAGGACCCGGAGGAGCTGAAGCTCCTGGTCAACACACCGTCCTCCGCCCTGGGCTCCTGCCGGTACAAGATCGCCGACCCGGAGAAGGACGATACGGATTTCCGCCGGATCCTGGATACCTTCAAAAAATACGACGTGCGCTACTTCTTCTATAACGGCGGCAACGACTCCATGGATACCTGCAGCAAGATCAGCCGGTTCATGCAGTCCTCCGGCTACGAATGCCGCGTTATCGGCATCCCCAAGACCATCGACAACGACCTGTGCGGCACCGACCACTGCCCCGGCTTCGGCAGCGCCGCCCGGTACATCGCCACCTCCATGGCAGAGGTGAGCCTGGATACCAAGGTCTATAACACCGGCACCGTAACGATCCTGGAGATCATGGGCCGTCACGCGGGCTGGCTTGCCGGCGCGGCCGCTCTGGCGGGCCTCAGCGGCGAGGCGCCCGATCTCATCTATCTGCCGGAGGTGGACTTCGACATGGAGCGGTTCATCCGGGAGGTCAGCGAGATCTACAAGGCGAAGAACAACTGCCTCGTGGCCGTATCCGAGGGGATCCACTATGCCGACGGCAGCTTCGTCTCCGAGGCGGCCGTCTCAGCGACGGACGGCTTCGGCCACAGCCAGCTTGGCGGCCTCGCGGCCCGGCTCGCGGCCGTTGTCAAGGAGCGCACCGGGGCCAAGGTCCGCGGCATTGAGCTGAGTCTTCTCCAGCGGTGCGGTGCGCATCTCGCCTCCCAGACCGACATCGACGAGGCGCTGCTTGCCGGAAAGACGGCGGTGGAGGCCGCGGTAAACGGGATCACGGATAAGATGGTGGTCTTTGTCCGGGAGGACCGCGGCGGAGAATATGCCTGCCGGACAGCGCTGGAGCCCCTGGCTCTCGCCGCGAACGCCGAGAAGAAGGTGCCGCGGGAGTGGATCAACGAGGCGGGAAACGGCGTCACCCAGGCATTTATCGACTACGCCGCCCCGCTGATCCGGGGCGAAAACCGCCGTGTCACCGAAAACGGCATGCCCCGGTTCGCAAAGCTGAAAAAAGTAAGACCCGAATAAGCTCTCCTTTTTCCGAACAGGCCAAGAGGTCCCCGATGCGCAAGGCATCGGGGACCTCTTTGTTTGTCTGTTACAGGACCAGGTCTTCCGTCTGTTTTCTGGGGATGCAGCCGCACCGGATGGCCTTTTCCGCCACCATCTCGTAAGCGGGCGCCTTTACGTTCATGTCGTCGCTGCGGCGCAGCATCTCAAACACCAGGCCGTCGATCTCGGAGGGACGTCCCGCGGCGATATCCCGGGTCATCTCCACCGTGGTATCCTTGCCCAGCTCCGACAGAATCGAGAGATTCGTCCCCACGATGTCGCAGTGGAGGGGGATGTTCATCGCCTCGCTCAGCTGCTCCACCTCGTTCACCAGCTCGATAAAGAGGTCGCGCTCCTTCCCGGGCTGCTGGATCGCGCCAGCCGTGCATTCGAAATAGAACATGGTGGACGCCAGGGGGGAGATGTAAGAAAACTTTTTCATCATCTCCTGCATGATGTCGTCGGAGACGGTGCCCTCGATGCCGCACATCCGCAGGTCGTAAGCGATCTTGTCCAGCCAGCGGGTGTACATATCCTGATCCCGTACGCCGTAGACGACGCTCAGGATGCGCCCGTACATCTTGATGGTGCCGGGCTCCGTGATCACCGCGGCCACGTAGATGCAGCCGTCCATCACGTTCAGCTCCTTGAGCGACGTCTGAAGCCGGATACCCATATCGAACACGCTGATCACCGGGATGAGGATGACGCCCGGACGGGCGATGCGCCGGATGAAGGGCAGAACGTCCCGCGCAGAATACTCCTTGACGCAGAGGATGATCACATCCGGCTCCTCGTTGTATTCATCGGTGCTGAACGCGCGGACAGGCGCTACGGTGTAGGTGCCGCGGAATTCCGTTTCCAGCGTGATGCCCTTGCGCTTGATGGCCTCCAGATGCTCGCCCCGGTCCACCACGGCTACGTCCAGTCCGCCCTCCGTCATAAATGCGGCAAGGCAGCCGCCCGCTCCGCCTGCTCCGACGATCAGATACTTCATTCCTTTTCCTCCTGTTCCGAAAGGATTCCCCATTCCTCATACTGCGCTTCCAGTTCCCGGGACAGCGCTTCATATTCCGTTTCGATCTCCATCAGCTTCTCATAGTCCGTGGCATGCTCCTCCCGGAGCCGGTCCAGCTCGTCACGCCGGCCCTCGCCGCGGGCGATCTCCCTTTCGAGACGCGCGATCTGCTTTTCCAGAGATTCGCCGCCCCGCTTCTGCTGTTTTTTCGGCGCCGCGCGCTTGACTGTTTCGCGTCTGGCGCGCTCCGCCTGCTCCCTTCTCGTCTCTGCCGCGCGGAACGCTTCGAAGCCGCCGCGAAAATCGCGGATGGCGCCGTCGCGTACCTCCCAGATGCGGGTCGCGAAGCGGTTGATGAAATACCGGTCATGAGAAACGAAGATGAGCGTGCCGCCGTAGTCCTCCAGCGCCTCCTCCATCCACTCCCGCGAAACGATGTCCAGGTGATTCGTAGGCTCGTCCAGGATCAGAAGGTTGATCGACTCGTTCATGAGCATGCACAGCCTCAGCCGGCTCTTTTCGCCGCCGGAGAGGTCCGCCACCTGCTTGAACACATCCTCTCCCGAGAATTTGAACGCGCCGAGCCGGTTCCTGGCCGTCTGGGGCGAGCAGTTATCCTCGTAGATCAGCGTGTCCACCAATGACCGGTGGGGCTCGTCAAAGCGCACGAGTTGGGGCAGGTACGCCTTTTTCACCGCGGGGCCCAGCCGGATATAGCCGGTATCCGGCTGCTCCTCATCCATGATGAGCTTTATAAGGGTGCTTTTCCCCGCGCCGTTGTCCCCGATGACGGCGATCCGTTCGCCGCCGGTAACCTCCAGCTCCACATCGGAGAACAGCATCTTATCCCCAAAGGACTTGCTGACTCCCTTGATGACCACCGCCTCGTCGGCGCGGAACTCGTTCTCGCTGAAGCGGGCGCGCATCCGCTTCTCCGTATCCGGCCGTTCCACTGTGGCGATCCGGTCGATCCGGCTGCGGATGGCGAAGGATTTTTTCATCAGGTTCTTGTTGCCGGTGCCCCATTGATACAGCCGGTCCGCCGACTCCTGCAGGCGCCTGATCTCAGCCTGCTCCCGCTGGTATTTCTTGAGCTGCTCCTCGTACCGGCGCTGCTTTTCCTCCACGAAAAAGCTGTAATTACCGCTGTAGAACACGGCGCGGCCACGATCCAGCTCGATCACCCGGCTCACCGCGCGGTCGAGGAAATACCGGTCGTGAGAGATGACGAGCACCGTGCCCCGGAAGGTGGAGAGATAATTCTCCAGCCACTCGCTGGCACGCATATCCAGGTGGTTCGTCGGCTCGTCCATCAGGAGGATATCCGTATTCTCCAGAATGAGGCGGGCAAGGTTCACCCTTGTCTTCTCCCCGCCGGAGAGCGTCTCAAACTCCTGATGCCGCTGGGCGGCAGGGATCTCCAGGCCGTTTGCCACCCGATCCCGCTCATGGTCCGTGTCGTAGCCGCCGGATCGCTCAAAATCGTAGGAAACCCGGTCGTATTCCCGCAGCACCGCCGCGGAATCGTCCCCGGCGGCCATGCGCGCGGCCAACTCGTCCATCCTGCGTTTCAACCCGTCAAGCCGGAGATGCGCCGTTTTCAGCACATCCTCCACCGTGTAGCCCCGGGGATAAACGGGGATCTGGGATATGAGCCCCAGCCGCCTGGACGGCGCGAGCACGACCTCCCCCTCATCGGCAGAGATCTCCCCGGCGATGATCCGGAAAAGCGTGGTCTTCCCTGCGCCGTTTTTGCCCAGGATGCCCACATGCTCGCCCTCCGTCACGTCGAAGGTGAGACCATCCAGGATATTCTCCCCTTCTTCAAACGACTTGACAAGGTTTTGTACAGAAATGTCGATCATTTCAGCTCCTCACGGTCTGCCCAGACCGTCCGTCGTATAATTATAACATCCACGGTCGGCCGTGACAACCCGCGGGATATCATTGACCGCTCCGATCCGTCATTTTTGTAGGGCTTTATCAAAGTAACGCGTCAAAACATTGATAGTTCGGTAAATGCTATAAAAGCCGTCCGGGCGATCCCGGCAGGCGGTCACAGGTCCAATGCCGCGTGGTAGCCGCGGAACACAGCGTCGCGGATGAGTCCCGGCTTCACGCAGTCCCCGATCGTCTCCACCACAGGCGCAGTGCCCCGGAGGGCGTCCGTTTCATCGCGAAGGGCGCGCATCCCGGCGGCACAGAGGATCGTATCCGCACCGATGAAGACGGCGTTTCCGTTGCCGTCCCGGCACCGCAGGCCGCGGTCGGTGATCTCCTCCGCGCGGAGCCCGGTGTGCACCTCCGCGCTCTCATAGAGCCGGCGGAGAAGCTCCGGCCTGTGACGGGGGTTTGCGTCCGCCGCCACGATATCCCGCATCTCCACCAGCGTGACCTGCCGGCCTGTCATGGCGAGGTACAGGGCGCTCTCGCAGCCCACGAGTCCGCCGCCCAGAATGGCCACACGGCGTCCGATCTCCCCCTCGCGGCGGGAGAGGTCCGCACCGTAGATCACGTTATCTCCGTCGATGCCGGGGATGGGCGGCGTCAGGGGTTCGCCGCCGATGGCGATGAACAATGCGTCAGGCTCCAGCTCCCGCACCAGCTCCGGCGTCACCGGCGTATTGAGGCGCACCTCCACTCCGGCAAGCTCCATGCGCCGCGTCATTGTCCGGATATACTTGGGAAACGCCGATTTGAAGGGCACCCGCTCCTCGCACAGGAGCCTGCCGCCCAGGCGTCCCGAGTTCTCGCACAGGATGACCCGGTGGCCCCGCTCTGCCGCCGTCAGGGCGGCCTGCATCCCGCCGGGGCCGCCGCCCGCTACCAGGACAAAGCGCTTCGACGCCGCGGGCGGGGTGGAGAAAGCCTGGGCCTCCCGCCCGATCTGCGGATTGAAGGCGCAGATACGGGTCTGGGTGAGCATTCGCTCCGCGTGGCACATGTAGCAGCGCATGCAGCGCAGGATCTCGTCCGTCCTGTTCTGCTCCACCTTTTTGGGAAGCTCCGGGTCCGCCAGCAGCGCGCGGGCCATGCAGACCACGTCCGCGCTGCCGGAGGCAAGGATCTCCTCCATCTCCTCCGGCTCGTTCAGCGCCCCCACCGCCGCCACGGGGACGGAAACATGTTTCCTGATCTCCGCCGCGTACTTCACGTTGCAGCCAGGCTCAGCGAACATGGAGGGGTGGGTGACCCAGAAATCGGGCTCGCCCCCCGCGGAGACATGGAGAAGCTGGACCCGGCTCTCGATGAGCTGAGCGAATCGCACGGCGGACTCCGCCGTCAGGCCGCCAGGGGCGGTCTCCACGGCGGAGAAGCGCACCTCGATGGGGAAACCCGGCCCCACCGCTTCGCGCATGGCGTCCAGGATCTGCAGGCAGAGCCGCGCCCTGTTTTCCAGGCTGCCGCCGTACTCATCGGTGCGGGTATTGGTCAGCGGCGACAGAAACTGGTGGATGAGCCAGCCGTGGCCGGCGTGGAGCATGAGCATATCGAAGCCGGCCCGCTTCACCAGCGCGGCGCCGCGGCGGAACCGGTCGATCACATCTGCGATCAGCTCCTCTGTCATGCCCTTCACCACTGTGCCGTTGGGCATGACGCAGTCGACCGGGCCGTAGTGGACCTCCGCGTCCGCGGACTGCTCCGAGGCGGCCACGTCGAAGGAGGACAGCATGCCCGCGTGATTCAGCTCGATGGAGGCAACGGCCCCGTGGCGTCTGATCGCCCTGGCGGCATTCGTCAGGCACGCCAGCACCCCGGGGTTATCCAGGTTGATGAGCCGTCCGTGTCCCTTGCCGTGCCTGTAATCCACGCACGCCTCGCTGACTGTTACGACAGCCGCGCCGCCCTTCGCCCGGTTTTCGTAGAAGGCGATGGCCCCCTCGGTGAGCAGCCCGTCCTCCGTCAGGTCCGGGAAGCCCATAGGGGCGGAGCACATGCGGCTGCGGAGCGTCACGTTCCCCAGGCGCAGCGGCTCGCAGAGGCGGGGAAACTCCCGGGTAAACGGCTTTGACATGGGATCACACCTTTCTGAGCGCGGCTTACGCTCCCTCCCGGGGGAGGTCGCCGCGGAATAGATCAAATTCGTGTCTTGTCACCGGCGCCGTGACTGTGACCGGGCAGCCGGTGAACGTGTCCTTCCAGCTCAGCCGCCAGGCGTGGAGCGCCTGGCGGTCGATGTCCAGCGTCGATGACAGCGCCATAGACGCCTCCGTACCGTAGAGCCTGTCGCCCAGCACGGGGCACCCCAGTGCCGCCAGGTGGACCCGGATCTGATGGGTGCGCCCCGTCTCCAGCTTCAAAAGAAGCAGGGATGCACCCTCCCGCTCCGCCAGGAGCCGGTATCGGGTCACGGCGGGCTGGCCGTGCTCCGATACGAACCGGCGCATATCCGGCGGCTCGGCCCGGAGGATGGGCAGCGAAACGATCCCCTCCTCCTCCGGCGGGCAGCCGGCGGCAAGGGCAAGATACAGCTTCTCCCCGGCGGCGATATCGTCGGAGAGAAGCGATTTCATATATGTGTTTTTTGCCAGGAGCACCACGCCGCTGGTGTCCCGGTCCAGTCGGTTCACCGCATGGCACACGGGCGCCTTCCCCGAGGTCGCGAGGTAACCCGCGGCCAGATTCAGAAGGGTGCCGGTATAACGGGCGTGGGTGGGGTGCACCAGGAGACCGGACGGCTTGTTCACCGCCAGCATCCCCTCGTCCTCCCGCAGCAGGTCCACCGCTCCCGTTTCCGGGACAAGGCCGCAGGGCGGCTCGGCCGCCGCCAGGTCCACGGATACCGTCTCCCCGGTGCGCAGGCGATGGTCCGTATGGCGGGTCTCCCCGTCTGTACGGATGGCATCTGCCCGCTTCAGCCGCCGCAGCAGCGCGGCAGAGATATGGAGCTCATCCCGCAGGATATAATAGAGCTTTCGCCCCTCGTCCCGCTCCCGGGCAGTATAGGTGAGGATCATCGCAGCTTTTTGAGCTCCTCGGTGAGCTCCTCAAAGTGCATGCTGTGGCTGGCCTTCACCAGCACGTTGTCGCCCTTCCGGATCAGCGACGGGAGCACGGACAAAAGCGCGTCCTTCAGGGGAAACTGCCACGCCTCCGTCTCACTGCCGCCTGCGATAAGGCCCTTGTAGATATTTTCCGCTTCCCCGCCGCAGCAGATGAGGCAGTCCAGCTTCTCCCCCGCCAGGGCGCCGATGCCCCGGTGGAGCTCCCTGGACTGGCGGCCCAACTCCTTCATGTCGCCAAGGATGGCTACCTTGCGTCCCTCCATCTTGGTGAGGGACAGGATGGCCGCCGTGACGGAGTTGGGATTCGCATTGTAGCAGTCATCGATAATGCGGATATAGCCCGTGTCGATGATGCGGCTGCGCCCCTCAACCGTGGTATAGGAGCCGAGGCCGGCAGTGATCTCCTCATCCGACAGGCCAAACCGCTTGCCCAGGGCCGCCGCGGGCAGCGCCGCCAACGGCAGGTGGCTGCCATAGCCGGGGATGTGGGCGCGGAAGGAACCGCCCGCGTAAGCGATGGTCAGGTCCACCCCGTCCTCGCCCCTGTTCTCCACATCTCTGGCGATAAAGTCGTTCTGTTCCCCGAAGCCAAAGGTGCACTTGGGGATCCCCGGCTCCAGTTCGCGCAGGAGCTCATCGTCGCCGTTCACCACCGCGAGGCCGTTCCGGGGCATATAGGGGAACACCTCGCTCTTGGCCCGGAGGACGCCCCGGGTGTCGCCGAGCTGCTCCAGGTGGCAGTAGCCGATATTCGTGAAAATGCAGGCCGTGGGGCGCACCATCTCCGCCAGCACGGTCATCTCCCCGAAATCGCTGATGCCCATCTCGATAACGGCCATCTCGTGTTCCTCCCCCATCTGCAGCAGGGACAGGGGCACGCCGATGTCGTTGTTCAGGTTTTTGGGCGTTTTATAGGTGTTGAACCGGGCGGAGAGCACGGCGGCGGCCATCTCCTTGGCCGTGGTCTTGCCCACGCTGCCGATGACCCCGATCACCGGGATGGTGAACAGAGACCGGTAGTAGGCCGCAAGCCTTCGGAGCGCCGCGGTGGCGGAGGGCACCAGGATAAACGGCCCCTCCCCCTTCGGCTCATGCTCGCAGAGGCAGCAGACCGCGCCGGACTCCCACGCCGCCGGGGCGAAATCGTGGCCGTCGACCCGCTCGCCCCTGATGCAGACGAACAGGGCGCCGGGGGTGACCTCCCGGTTGTCCCGGACGACGCTTTCGATCCGGGCGCACTTGCCCGTCTCCGGCCCCACGTAGCGGCCGCCGGTGACCTCGGCGGCCTTCTCCACTGTCAGCAGCTTCATGTCATTCACCGTATTTCTTCAGGGAAAGCTCGATGATCTTTTCGCACAGCTCATCGTAGGATATCCCCTCCGCCGCGGCCTCCTGGGGCAGCAGGCTGGTGGGGGTGAGCCCGGGGAGGGTGTTCCCCTCCAGGCACCACACATCGCCCGCCTCATCCACGATGAAGTCCATGCGGCCGTAGACCTCGAACTGCAGCGCGCGGTAGGCGGCCACGGCGGCGGCCTTCAGCTTTTCCGTGATCTCATCCGGGAAATCGGCGGGGCAGATCTCCTCCGCCATGCCCTTCTGGTACTTGTTCCTGTAGTCATAGAAGCCGCCCACGGGGCAGATCTCAATGGGGGGCAGCGCACGCCCGTCGATGACGCCCACGTCCACCTCGCGGCCCTTCACATACCGCTCCACCACTACCTTCTCGTCGTAGCGGAAGGCCTCCTCCAGCGCGGGGAGATACCCGCTCTTTTCATAGACGATGCTGGTGCCCACGGAGCTGCCGCCGGAGCAGGGCTTCACCACACAGGGCCAGCAGAGCTCCGGATATTCCGCCGCGCCGCGCGTGAGAGTGATCCCCTCCGGCGTGCGGACGCCGCCGTCCCGCAGCACCATCTTAGCCACGGATTTATTCATGGCCAGGGCGCTGCCCAGGGGCCCGGTGCCGGTATAGCGGATGCCGGCCAGGTCAAAGGCGGCCTGGACCTTGCCGTCCTCCCCGTCGGCGCCGTGGAGGGCGGTGAACACGATGTCCGCCGCGGCGCACACCTCCAGCACGTTTTTGCCCATGCGGGAACGGCCGCCGTCACCGCGGCTCCTTCTCACCGCCTCCAGATCCGGGGCGTCCTCGCCGATGGCCGCGGCCTCCGCCGCGTCGTCCCGCAGGAAGACCTCACGGGGATCGCTGTATTCGTCCTGATACCCGAAAAACAGGTCCATGAGCACCACCCGGTGTCCCAGCCTTTTCAGCGCGGCCGCCGCCATGGCGCCGCTGGAGAGGGAAACGTCCCGCTCGGCGGAGAGCCCGCCGCACAACACGACAATATTCATCGCTGACCTCCTGAATGCTCCCGCCGGACCGGCGGAGAATATGCATATTACAAATTATATTACTACATTCCGCGGCTTTTGACAATCAGAAAATGGCGCGGCAGAAAAACGCCGGCCGGTCAAGCCCGGTCGGCGTCTGTGCTTACTGCTGATTCTCTTTCGCGTATTTCTTCCTCAGTTCTTCCCGCCGTATCTCCCTCTCTGCCTCCTCGGCGGCTTTGCGCGCCTGACGGCGCGTGTGTATTACGATCGCCAGCTCGATCACGTCCCAGACGAAAAGAACCAACCCCGCCGTGGCAAACTCGACCAGGTTCCGTTTGACCATCAGGCGGATCACGAGACGTACGGTGATCACGAACCTGGCAGCGGCAGCCAGGGAAACGAGCTCATGCTCCTTAACGATCCGCCAAACGCCCTTCGGACTGAAGCAGCCGATATCATCGCCCACCCGGTGATCCCGGATCGCCAGCAAAAGGGTGAGGAGATCCAGCGCCAGATGACAGCCGAACAGAATGGCAAAGGGCGTCAGCGAATGATCGATCAGCGCCGCGAAAGTATGTATAGCCCACGCCATGAGCGCCAGCGACATCAGCAGCCGGATCACAAGCAGGATCTGGCGAATGCGCAAGATCGGTTTACGATTCATTCTTCCGCCTTCTTTCAGATTGAAATTATGTCTATTTCAGACTAATTTGTTTATTAATTTCTTTTATATTTTATTTATTTTGATTATAAACTATTCGTTGTAAATGTCAAGTAAAACAGGAATCTGTCATTGTTCAGGCATATCCTCCCGCCCCGCGCATAGGGTGTACGGAGGGGGGATCGGTATGAAAAGAAAGCGAAACCGCCTGCGGCTCCTGCTTATGCGGCGGGAGACGCCGGCTGTGCTGGGGACGCTGCTTCTGGCCGCGGTCGTGCTCTGGGCGGTGAATTCGCCCGCCATCGTGGGCGCCTCCGCCACGGTGCGGAAGCTGCCCGTTTACTGCGTGGAGCGGGACGATAAATGCGTGTCGCTCACCTTCGACGCCGCCTGGGGCAACGAGGACACACAGCAGCTCATCGACATCCTCAGCCGGTACGGAGTCCGCGCCACGTTTTTCGTGGTGGGCGACTGGGTCGACAAGTACCCGGAATCGGTAAAAGCCCTTCACGACGCGGGGCACGAGGTGATGAACCACTCGCTGAACCACGCCCATTTCACAAAGCTCTCCGCCGATGAGATCGTCGCCGACGTGACCGCCTGCAACGAAAAGATCGCCGCCGTCACCGGGGTGACGCCCACCCTGTTCCGCGCTCCCTACGGGGAGTACGACGACAATGTGATCGCCGCCGTCGGCGCCATGGGCATGACAGCCATACAGTGGGACGTGGACAGTCTCGACTGGAAGGAGCTGTCCGCGGCGGAGATCACGGCGCGGGTCACCGCCCGGGCGTCACCGGGGAGCATCGTCCTGTTCCACAACGCCGCCCTCCACACGCCGGAGGCGCTGCCGGGGATCCTGGACCATCTCATTCAGAACGGCTTCCGCATCGTCCCCGTTTCGGAGCTGCTGCTCACCGGGGATTACACCATCGACCACACGGGGCGGCAGCAGCCGGTAAGATAACAGCAAAAACGCCTCCGGTGACCGGAGGCGTTTTTCTGCCGAAAAGCAGCCCTTATATGAACGTTATTCCGCTTCGATCCATCGAAGGGCCCGGTCCACGGCCTTTTGCCAGTTCTTCAGGAGCCGGTCCGCCTCCTCCTTCGGCTTTTGCGCCTCAAAGACACGGTCCACCTCCCGGAACGTCTCCAGCTCCTTCAGATCGTTCCAGACCCCGGCGCGCAGGCCGGCAAGATACGCCGCGCCGGCGGCGGTGGCCTCCACCGTTTTCGGGCGAATCACCGGGCAGCGGACAAGCTCCGACTGGAACTGGAGCAGGAAATCACTCACCGACGCGCCGCCGTCCACCCACAGCTCCGAGACAGGAGCGGCGATATCCGAGCTCATGGCCCTGCACAGGTCATAGACCTGATAGGCGATGCTCTCCAGCACGGCGCGGGCCAGATGCGCCCGGGAGGAGCCCCGGGTGAGGCCGAAGACGCCGCCCCTGGCGTACATGTCCCAATAGGGCGCGCCCAGGCCGGTGAAGGCCGGGACCATATACACGCCGCCGTTGTCCGGCACCGTTTCCGCCAGGATGTCGATCTCGTGGGCGGTGGAAATGAGGCCCAGCTCATCCCGGAGCCACTGGATGGCGGAGCCCGCGTTGTATACGCTTCCCTCCAGGATGTAGGTGGTCTCCTCCCCCAGCCGCCAGCCAACGCTGGTGACGAGACCGTTGGAGGAGCGGAGAGAACTCGTCCCCGTGTTCATCAACGTGAAGCAGCCGGTACCGTAGGTATTCTTCACCATGCCCGGATGGAAGCAGCCCTGCCCGAACAGGGCCGCCTGCTGGTCCCCCGCCGAGCCGCAGACCGGCGCACCGGCCAGTCCCTCCAGCCCCGGCAGGCCGCTGATCACGTGGCCGTAGAGCTCGCTGTTCCCCACAGGCTCCGGCAGGATGCACATGGGGATATTCAGAAGACGGCACAGGTCCTCGTCCCAGTCGCCCCTGTCGATATCGAAAAGCATGGTGCGGGAACAGTTCGACACGTCGGACACGTGCCGCCCGGTCAGCCGCCAGATGAGCCAGCAGTCCACCGTGCCGAACAGGAGCTCCCCGTTCTCCGCCCGCCGCTGGGCGCCGGGGATATTATCCAGCATCCACCGGAGCTTGGTGGCGGAGAAATAGGCGTCCGGCAGGAGGCCGGTCTTTTCCCGGATCAGCTCCGCGTCTCCGGCGAGCCTGTCCACAATAGGGGCGGAGCGGCGGCACTGCCACACGATGGCGTTCATCACCGGCCTGCCCGTGTCCCGCTCCCAGAGGATGGTGGTCTCCCGCTGGTTCGTGATGCCCACGGCGGCCACCTCCGAGCCGGTGATCCCGCTCTTCTCAATGGCCTCCGCCGCGCTTTTCAGCTCCGACTCCCATATCTCCATCGGGTCATGCTCCACCCATCCCTCTTTTGGGTAGTGCTGGGTCAGGGGGACCTGCCCCTGGGATATGGGCAGACCGGTCCGGTCAAACAGGATGGCTCTCGAGCTCGTGGTGCCCTGATCCAGGGCAAGGATAGTTGGTCCCATGGCGCACCTCCGCGGCTGTATATTTCGCTGTATATATTGACTCAGGCATATACCGGAGTTAAAATACCACCATCAAGTATAACAGACCGGAGAAGCACTGTCCATGATCAGATTTGAGGAATTCGAGTACCCGTCGTCAGACGGAAAGAGCCGGATCGCCGCCTCCCGCTGGATGCCGGAGGGAGAGCCGAAGGCTGTGGTGCAGATCCTCCACGGCATCTGCGAATACGTAGGAAGATTCGACGAGCTGGCGCGCTACCTGTGCGGCCGGGGCTTCCTCGTCACGGGGAACGACCACCTTGGCCACGGGCGCACGGCGGAGCTGAACGGAAAGCGGGGCATCCTCGCGGAGAAGGACGGCTGGATGCGCGCCGCGGAGGACGTGCGACGGCTTCGGGAGCTCACCGGGGAGCGGTATCCCGGCCTGCCATTCTTCATGCTGGGGCACTCCATGGGCTCCTTCCTGCTGCGCACCTATCTCATCCGCTGGCCGGGCGAGCTGAGCGGCGCGGTCATCGCAGGCACCGGGCAGGAACCCGCCGCCGTGCTGGCCTTTGGCAGGACGCTCGCGGCCGTCATCGGCGCGTTAGCCGGGAAGGAGCACGTGAGCCCTCTGATGCACGGTCTGGCCATGGGCTCCTACAACAGGCAGTTCGCCCCCAACCGCACCCCCGCCGACTGGCTCACCCGCGACAAGGCGGCCGTGGACAAATACCTGGCTGACAAGAGGTGCGGCTTCATCCCCTCCGTGTGGCTCTACCGGGATATGCTGGGCGGGATGCTGTACATCTCCCGGCGGAAGAATCTGGACAGGATGGACCCGTCCACCCCCGTATACATCTACTCCGGCGACCGGGACCCGGTGGGCGGCCGCGGCAGAGGCGTGCGGACGGTGTACGGATACTTCCGTGACCGGGGTGTGAAGGATCTGACCCTTCGTCTCTATGAGGGCGGCCGCCACGAGATGCACAACGAAATAAACCGCGGCGAGGTATTCCGCGATCTGTCCGACTGGCTGGAGGCGCACCTGCCGCAGGAGCGGAATATATAACGATTCGGAATATGACTGTTTTGGAATCATAAGGCGGGAAACAGCGCGAATCTCGCGGGACTTATTGACACAGTCGGCGTTAAATATTAAAATAATACTACATGCGAATACGGACGGCCCTGCAGTTCCGGGCCGTATCCAACCAAGGCGAGAGAAAGGATGAATGAGATGTATTCGAAACAGTTCCCCCACCTGTTTGAGCCTTTGAAGATCAAGGGTCAGATCATCAAAAACAGGGTCATGTCAGCCCCGAACATGCTGTTCCACACGGTGGACGGCCGGCCCACCGATTACTACATCGGCTATATGGAGCACAAGGCCCGGGGCGGCGCGGCGATCGTGAACCTGGGCGAGGTCTCCGTTGGCGACGGCGGCTGCCACACCCCCGAGATGGTCAAGAACGAGGACAACCTCCCCCTGTTCGCTGAGATGACCCAGTCCGTCCACGAGCACGGCGCCCTTTGCAGCGCTGAGCTGACCCACGGCGGCATGCGGGTCAAGGCCGCGTACAACAAGTGCCAGCCCATGGGCCCCGTGGCGGGCAAGAGCTTCTTCGACGGCGCCGAGATCAAGGCCATGACCGTGGAGGATATGGAGCACGTCTGCAAGCAGTATGCCGATACCACGGAATACTGCCTCCACGCCGGGTTCGATACGGTGCTGCTGCACTTCGGCCACGGCTGGCTCCCCGCCCAGTTCATGTCCCCCATCATCAACACCCGCACCGATGAGTTCGGCGGAAGCTGGGAGAACCGCTGCCGCTTCCCCATGATGATCCTCAAGGCCGTGCGTGACCGCGTCGGCCCCAAGCAGCTCATCTGCATCCGCATCTCCGGCTCCGAGCGGAATCCCAACGGCTTCACCATCGAGGATACCACCCAGTTCCTGGAGAAGGCGCAGGAGTACGTGGACCTGGTGGAGGTCAGCACGGAGGACTTCACCTACTGCATGACCGGCACGTACCGTCCCCTGGGCGTCAACACCGAGTTCAGCGAGTATATCAAGAAATCCGGTCGGGTGCACATCCCCGTGTACTCCATCGGCGCCATCCTCTATCCTGAGCAGGCGGAGGAGATCATCGCCTCCGGCAAGGCCGACGGCGTGAGCATGTCCCGCGCTCTGATCGCCGATCCCTATCTGCCCGAGAAGGCGCTGGCCGGGAAGACCGACGAGATCACTCCCTGCGTCCGCTGCCTCAACTGCACCGACAGCGACAATGCGGAGCGGCACTTCAAGTGCAGCGTCAACCCGCTGATCGGCCGCGAGCACAGGCTGGGCTTCGGCGAGAATCTCGGCAGGGCAAAGACGAAGCGCAAGATCCTGATCGTGGGCGGCGGCCCCGGCGGCATGGAGGCGGCCATCGTCGCGGCCCAGCGCGGCCACGATGTGACCCTTGCCGAAAAGACCGGCGAGCTGGGCGGCCTGCTGAAGTTCACCGATCACGACAACCTGAAGCACGACCTGCACCGGTACAAGGACTTCCTCGTGAGCCGTGTGAAGGCCCTGAATATCAAGATCCTGCTGAACACCGAGGTCACCCCGGAATTTGCCGCCGATTTCAAGGCGGACGATATCATCGTCGCCACCGGCAGCTCCCCCGTGGTGCCCACGTACCTGAAGGGCGTGGAGAAGGCCAAGCACGCCACCGCCATCTACTTCGAGCCTGAATCCGTCAAGGGCGACAACATCGTCATCATCGGCGGCGGTCTCATCGGCGTGGAGGCCGGTCTGCACCTGCGCAGTCTGGGCAAGAACGTCACCGTTCTGGAGCTGCTGGACGCTGTGGCCCGCGACGCCAGGGGCGTTTACGCCATGGGCCTGTTCGCCGTGATGAAGGAGATGGGCCTCAAGACCATCACCGGCGCCAAGTGCCAGGAGGTCACGGATGACGCTGTCATCTACGAGAAGGACGGCAAGCAGGAGCGGATCGAGGCCGACTCCGTGTTCTACGCCGTGGGCATGAAGAGCGAGGACGAGCTGTACTTCGATCTGTGCAGTGTGGACGCCCGCCTCGCCATCGTGGGCGACGCCAAAAAGGTGGGCAAGATCACCGGCGCCGTGCACGACGGCTTCTTCGCCGCCCTGGACGCGGGCAAGCTCTGATCCCCCGTATAAAACCAGATACAAGCCGAAAGGAGCCGGTCGACTGACCGGCTCCTATTTCATTTGTCGATCATTGGGGGATGAAGATGGGCAGCTCCACCGCGTCGATATGCGCAGCATAATAGAGGTGCATCTCCTCGTCGATCAGCGTGCCCCGCTCCAGCACCTCTTCACGGGCCCGCTGGGCCGCCTCTTCATCCGGCAGGGCATCGGCATAGGCGGCGTCAGCCCTGCTCAGCAGCGCTTCGTTATACGCCTTTGTTCCTTCCTCCGGCAGAGGATACGGCATCTCGTAATAAAACACGTAGGCCGGTACGAAATAGTCTTCATACAGCCGATCGGTGTACGTGAGCTCGCAGGCGAGGATCTGATCCTCCGTGACGCCGTTTTCTTCCAACAGGCGCTCCCTGGCCTGCTCCTCGGAGATCAGGGGATACTGCCCCACGGCGGCGAAAGAATCACGGTCTCGCTGCATGATGTCCACATGATCCAGCTCCTCCGTGGGCCAGAGCATGATCACGAGCGGAGCCACACCCTTGGAGACGATGCGCTCCAGCGGATCCTCCGTGTTCTGCCAGACGGTAAAGACCGTCGCATTCCGCTCCCCGTGTAGCGAATACCAGACGCAGCGGGAAATCACCGGGTCCGTGATATGCTCGCTGACCAGCGCCTCCCGGTAGACGGGATCGGTCTCCAGCAGCACGCGGAGATCCTCCACCGTCAGGTCCCCGGGATACCCTTTGATCTCCTTGTGGTATCTGGCCCAGACGTCCTCCTGCTTCTTTTCCACACGATAGACAGGCAGCGTCTTCAGCCCCTCCGTATCCGGCGGCTCGATCAGGGAACGGAATTCCTCAAGGGATGGCGCTGTGCCGCTGTCCGCGTTGCCGCCGCCCAATTTCCGCGGAATGAACACCGGTTCGTCAACAGGGGATCCCGAGGGCGTGGGAGATGGCTCCCCCGACGGCTCCGGGTCGACGGGCTCCGTGGCCTCCGCGGGAGGATCCTCGGTCTCCACGGGAGGCTCCGTTACCTCCGGCGCCTCCGGCGTCGTGAGTTCCGCAGAGGGCGTCGCGTCCTCCGGCGTTACCGGGGTCGTGGTCTCCGCGGAGGGCGTCGCGTTCTCCGGCGTCACCGGGGTCACGGGCCCGGCAGACGGGGTCGGGGACTCCCCGGGTCCCGCGGTCACAGGCGGCTCCGGACTTGGCGCTGTGCTCGACACCGGAGCAACGACCACATAGGGGCTGGTCCCCGCCGGGTCCGTTTGAGGCTTCAGGAGCCCCGTCCGGCTCACGGTCACCGCCGCCGCGGCCACCGCAAGGCACGCCGCCGCGGGGATCGCGGTCCTTCTGACCCTTCTGTTCCTCTCCGCAGCCGCGCGGCGGGCGGCGTTCTCCTTCAAGATCCCATTCAGCATTCGTTCATATGCCGCGCTGTCCGGCTCTATTGCGCTCCAAGCGCTTACGATGGCGTTATTCATCAAAGTCGTCACCCAGCCTTTCCCGCAGGAGGGCTCTCGCCTCCCTGAGATGGTTCCGTATGGTGGAGGGAGGCTTGTGCAGCAGCTCCGCGATCTCCGCGCCGCTGCGTCCCTCAAAATAGTAGAGATACACCGCCGCCTTGTACCGGTCCGGCAGGCTGAGCACCGCGTCCAGCACGTCGCCCGTCTCCTCCCGCTGGGGACCGGCCAGCTCGCTGTGGTCCTCCAGGCTCTCGCGTCTGCGCCACCAGTGCTTCAGCACGTTTTTGCAGATGTTTCCCGCCGTGCGGATGAGCCACGCCTTCTCATGCTCCTCGCTTTCAAAGGCGGGCCCGGAGCGGATGAGCCGGAAAAAAGTCTCCTGCACCGCGTCCTCCGTGTCCGCGTCGTTTTTCATATAGGCATAGCAGACCCGCCATACCGTTTCGATATGGCGCTCGTACAGCTCCGCGATCTCTTTATCCGTACGCAATA
>JAFWFZ010000015.1 GCA_017515345.1 Oscillospiraceae bacterium
GCCCGAGCACTTCGCAACGTCGATCACAAATACTTTTGCCATTAGTACATCCTCCCGTATCGTAAATTATCGGATCATCCAGCCGTCCAGGCAGACGCCGCAGGCCTCGTCGACCTTGCGGGCGAACGCCTCGGGATACTGCTTCTTCCAGGCGTCCATCTCCTCGTCCGTGACCTTCTCGCACTGAACGAGGAAGCCGGAGACCACCATGCCGGTGGCGTTCTGGGAGATGTTGGCGTGGGGGGTGATCAGGTTGATGGCTCCGCCGCGGTCCAGTTTCTCCGCGTCGATGGGGTCGAAGCGGGAGCCGTGATCCACGTACACCACGCCGGGCATCAGACGCTGGGTCACATAGGCGGCGCAGAGAACGGTGCCGCGCTCGTTGTAGACCTTGACGATGTCGCCGTGCTCAATGCCCCGCTCCTTCGCGGTATCGGGATGCAGCCACGCGGGCTCATACTGATAGCCGTCCTTGCCGCGAATCTTCATGGTCTCGACCTCGCGGTTCCAGGTGATGTCGTCCAGATTGGCGTGGAAGCGCCAGCGGCCGTGGTTGGACATGCACAGCAGCGGGAACTTCTTCGCCCGCTCGCTGGACAGGCGCTCATCGTGATTCGCGCTGGCCTCGATCCACTTGGGGAACGGCGGGCGCTCAGGATCGTCGGGGAAGTACTCCTTCAGCTTGGTCGAGGTGAACTCCAGCTTGCCGGTGGGAGTGGACAGCGGGTGATTCTCGGGATCCTCGTAGAAGGTGCGCAGTCCCGGGGGATGGAGCTTGAAGTCCTGGATGTCGGGATCGCAGGGGAGCACGAAGATGTCCTTCTTGTGGAAGTCATCGTTCACGTCGAGATGAGCAACGCCGGAGCCCAGCCAGAACAGCTCGATGCAGCGCTGAGTGGAGGTATCGTTGCCGGTGTAGGCCATGTAGAGATCCTGATTCTCGTTGCCCATCAGTTCGTCGACCTTCTTGGCGACGGCCGCGACGCAGTAGAAGTCATCCAGGCTCTCGCCCACGGGCGGGCATGCGGCATACTCATGGAACACGGAGGTGAAGTTGCCGCCGCCGCCGTCCTCGCAGATATCCTCCAGCTCGAACTTGGTCTGCACGGGCAGTACGATGTCCGCCAGCAGGCAGTCGTTCTCCAGCCAGGGCTGCTGAGCGACCATGAACTCGATCTCAGGGGAACGGACGGCCTTCACGAAGTTGAAGCTGTCGTTCCAGCAGGTGACCATACAGGGGGAGTCGGTCCAGATAGCATGGAGGCGCGAACAGCCGGGGGCCGGGAACTCGTGCTTCTCCCACTGCTCCTCAGCGGGGCCGCAGAAGCTGTACAGCCCGTACCACTCGATGTGATCCTTCAGGATCGCGTCGTGGATCATGCACTTGGGGATCGACTGCTGGGGCGGGATATCCGTCACCTTGCAGAGCTCAGCCAGCTCTGCCACGGAGGCGGCCGCCTTGTTCAGGCGGTAGCGGCCCTGATCCTTGCCCTTGGTGAAGAACTGGGCAGCGTCGGAGCCGGCGTCCTTCCCGCCGTCCTCCGGGCGGCGCTTGCCGAGGCCGGCGTTGGAGCCGCGCATACCACCGGAGTTCATATCCAGCGCCGCGCCGGCGGGCCGCACGATCTCGCAGCGGTGAGGCACATCGATGATGGCCTTGCCCTGGTGAGGCATGGGGTAGATGTCGGTGTGCAGGTTCCACTCGATCCACTTGGCATGGTGGACGCCGGGCTTGCCCAGGCCCTGCATGCCGAGGCAGATGGACTGGAGACGGGCAGGCTCAGTGGAGAAGGGGCCGCGGATACCGGGGCCGCCGTTGCCGATGGTCAGGGACGTGACCTTATTGGCCCAGTCGCGGGCCACGGCCTTGATGGTCCACTCCGGCACGCCGCACTTTTCGCTGGCCCACGCGGGGGTCTTGGGCTCGCCGTCGTCCTTGCCCAGGACATAGTCGAAGAACTCCTGCGCACCTACAGCGTGGGTGGCCACGTACTCCTTGTCATAGGTGTCCTCGGTGAGCCAGGTGTAGATGATGGCCAGGAACATGGCCGCGTCCGTGTTGGGCAGGATGGGGATCCACTTGTCTGCCATGTAGCAGCCGGAGAAGTTCAGCGCCGGGTCGATGTAGACATATTTAAGGCCGATGGAGTGGAGCCACTGGTTGAGGCGGGAGGCCATGTAGCCGTCGAAGCCCACAGCCGTGGTCTCGGGATCGGCCGCCCAGAACAGCAGCAGCTCGGAATGCTTGGCGATATCCGGCCACAGGTTCGCGGAGGGCTGCATCTCGCCCACAGGCTCGCCGCCCCAGACGTTCTTGGAGCCCCAGGAATACCCCTCCCAGGAGTCCTGGTTGCGCATCTGGATCGTATAGCCGCCCATGAGGGAGAGGAGACGGTTCATGCAGCCGTGGGAGGGGGCGGCGTGCTTGCCCTCGCCGTGCATATCGCCCTCGGCCAGGATGCAGCTCATACCGTATTTCTCTCTCAGGCGCAGAAGCTCCTTGGCGATGTAGGTGGTGGCCTCATCCCAGGAGATCCGCTCATACTGGCTCTTGCCGCGGGTCTCGGGATGGCGGTCGCCGTCGGGATCCCAGTCGATCCGCTTCAGGGGATAGCGGACGCGGTTGTTGGAGTATACGCGCTTTTTATAGGTGAGGTAGTAGGAAGCGGGCAGGGAGTGCCTCGGCGCGCTGAACGTCGAGCCTCTCGCCTCGATCTTCCAGGGATTCAGATCGTCCCAGTTATTATGCTCCTCGTAATAATAGGGGCGAATGCGGGTGATCTTTCCGTCCTTGTCGGATTCGACCATGGTGGGCAGGCCGCTGCGCGGGCCCATAAGGCTGGCGGCCTTGAACACGCGTTTATCTGCTCTGATGTCGATTGGTTTTTTCTCCATTCCGTGCTCCTCCTTTTCTTTATTTACCTTTAAATGAGTTTTGCTCTCATTGCCCGTCGGGCAGCGCCGATTTGCCGCCGCAACGGTCCATACAGTTCCGCAGCGCATGGTGGGGTACGCCACGGCATTTTACATTTTATTATCTTTAGGGCAAAAACGCAATGCAAAACCGCACATTTTCGCAAGTTTATTTTAGAAAAAACCGCAGTCCATATGCAAAGTTTACAAAAGGCATGTTATATTTTGTTAAAGACCCAAAACGCAGGAAAACCTGCGCGCCGCATGTCTTTCCGGCACAAAGAAAAGGGGGCCGTTCGGCCCCCTTAAACGCGGCGATTCACTACGCTATTCTTCACGATCCGGCAAAGCGCCTGCGGTCCGGGATCGTCAAAGCAGCCACCCCTCCAGGCAGACGCCGGCAGCGGGATCCAGCTTGCGGGCGAACGCCTCGGGGTAATCCCGCTTCCACTGTGCCATCTCCTCGTCTGTCACCTTCTCCACCTCCACCAGGAAGCCGGAGGTCGCCATGCCGGAGCAGTTTTTGGAGATCTGGGAGGTGGGCGTGATCAGGTTGATGGCGCCGCCCCGGTCCAGCTCGCCGGGTATGATGGGATCGCAGCGGGAGCCGTGGTCCACGGAACAGGCGCCGGGGATCAGCCGCTGGGACACGTAGGCGCCGCAGAGCACCGTGCCCCGCTCGTTGTAGACCTTCACGATATCGCCGTGGCGTATGCCGCGCTTCTCCGCCTCCACGGTGCTGATCCAGCAGGGCTCATACAGGTAGCCGTCCCTGCCCCGCACCTTCATGGTGCCGATCTCCCGGTTCCAGACGATGTCGTCGCACTGGGAGTGCATCCTCCAACGGCCGTGATTTGACATGCACAGAAGCGGGTACTTTTTTGCCCGCTCGCCGCCTAGGCGCTCGTCGTGGCTCTCGCTCTTCTCGATCCAGTGGGCAACGGGGGGACGCTCAGGATCGTCGGGCATATACTTTTGTATTTCGGTGGAGAGGTACTCCAGCTTGCCCGTGGGGGTGGTCAGGGGATGCCCCTCCGGATCCTCATAGAACGTGCGGAGCCCGGGCGGGATGGAGGGCAGATCGTCCCGGATGGGGCAGACGAATATCCGCCGCTCGTTGAACTCCTCCCAGCTCATGTGCTCCTCTACGCCGGAGGCTTTGTAGAAGAGGCGGATGCGCTGATCCTCCGTGAGCCTGCCTGTGTAGGCGTCGTAGTAGTCGGGCCCCAGCTTCTCCGCCACCCTGGCACAGGCGTCGAAGTCGTTCAGGGACTCGCCCTGGGGCGGGCAGGCCGGCCATTCCCGGTAGATGGAGGTGAACACGCCGCTGATGCGGTCGTTGGAAATGTCCTGCATCTCGTGCTTGGAGGCAATGGGCAGGACGATATCGGCGTAGTAGCAGTCGTTCTCCAGCCAGGGATGCTGGGCAACGATACACTCGATCTCCGGGCTCTGCATGGCCCTGGCAAACAGGTTGCCGTCGTTCCAGCAGGTCTGCTGGCAGGGGGCGTCGGTCCAGATCATATGGAGCCGGGACTGGCCGGGCCGGGGGAAGTGCATTTTCTGGAACTGGTACTTCGTGGTGGATTTCCGGTTGCCGTTGGCGTCCGGGATCTGACTGGTGGAGAAGACCTGCATGCCGTACCACTCGATCTCCGGCTCCAGGATAGCCCGGTGGATCAGCGTCCTCGGGATGCACTGGGTGGGCGCAGGCCACGGCTTGAACAGCTCCTCAAGCTCCGGCGCTTTCCGCTTCTGCTCCTCCGAGAGCGCGAAGCGGCCGAAGACGATCCCCTCCTCGGGGGCGGGCAGATCCTCGTCCACCGGGCGGAGAGCGTCGCAGATATGGGGCACGTTGGGGACGATCTTACTGGAGTAGGGGAGCTGGAAATTCGTGTTCCACAGGTGGAATTCCAGCATCTTCGCCTGCTGCACGCCGGGCTTGCCCAGGCCGCGCATACCCAGGAGCATAGCCTCCATCCTCGCGGGCTCGGAGGAGTAGGGGCCGCGGATATAGGACCCGCCGTTGCCGTGGACCAGGGAGGTTACCTTTTTCGCCCAGTCCCGCGCCAGGGCCTTGATGGTCCAAACGGGCACGGCGCATTTTTCACTGGCCCACTCCGGCGTTTTGGGCACGCCGTCCTCTTTTCCCATGACGTAATCCGCGAAGGCGTCGAAGCCGTAGGCGTGGGAGTCGATATACTCCTTCTCGTAGGTGCCCTCAGTGAGCCATATATAGGCGATGGCGAGCTGGAGGGCCACGTCCGTGTTCGGCAGGATGGGGATCCACTTGTCCCCATGGACGGCGGCGCCGTAGTTCAGATCGGGGCAGATGTAGATCTGGCGCATGCCGATGCTCGTCAGCCAGAAGAACAGCCGGCTCGTGATGTTGATGCCGAAGCCCAGGGGCGTCGTCTCCGGATCGCAGCCCCAGCAGAGGATCTGATCGGCATTCGCCACGATATCGGGCCATATGTTCGCCATGGGCATCATCTCACCCACGGGCTCGCAGCCCCACACGTGCTTGGCGCCCCAGAACCAGCCCTCCCAGGAGTCCATGTTCCGGATCTGGATGGTGTAGCCTCCCAGGATGGACAGCAGCCGGTTCGGACAGCCGTGGCTGGGGGCGATGTTCTTGCCCTCGCCGTGCATGTCTGCCTGGCACAGGACGGCGGACATGCCGTATTTTTCCTTCACGCGCAGAAGCTCGTCCGCGATGAGCTGCGCAGCCTCATCCCAGGAGATGCGCACAAATTTGCTCTTGCCGCGGTTCTGGGGATTGCGCTCGCCCTTGGGGTCCCAGTCCACCCGCTTCAGGGGCCAGCGGACCCGGTTCGGGGAGTAGACCCGGCTCTTGTAGCCCACGCCGAAGGGCGTCAGCGTCACCTTCATGGGGGGGCGGAACGTCCGTCCCCTCCCGCTCATGGACCAGGGGTTGCAGTGCCTGTCAGTGTATTCGGTATCGTAGCAGTAGGGGCGCGTGCGGATCATCCTGTCGCCGGTGGATTCCACGAGGCAGGGGCCGCCGCTCTCCGGCCCCATGAGGCCGAAGCATTTGAGTGTACTGCGATCGGGCTTGAATTTGCTGTTCATTCCGCTCCTCCTCCGTTTGCGCCGCACAGCCGGACAGATCCCGCGTTTTCAGCCGGATTCATACGGACGGCGAAAGCAACTTCACATAGTATGATCACTCTTTGCTTTATTATAATACCTCCGGAGAACAAAGGGAAACGCACAAAAGTATCGCCGTAACAGCCAATCAGTTGTTACGGCCGATTTGCCAGTTTGTCACGAAGGCAAACAGCGCCCCGCACGGCCCGGCAAAAGCGCTGTTTTTCATGAAAAATCGAAGGTTTGCTTGACATTGGAATAATTCCAAGGTTTATAATTTAAAAACAGCATAGCGCCCTTTTTTCTGAGGTTTCCCCTATTCGCGGCGCAGATGCGAATTGAGATGCAGGAACAGCGTCAATCCGTCATATCCGTCAGCTTACAGGAGTCAAAAATATTTCACAGGAGGAGTGAAAAGGAATTGGAAAAAGTATATGTCAACATGACGACAGGCGGCCCTATTTCCGTCTACGTCGAGGACGGTAAGATCACGCGTATCCGTCCTATCCAGATCCCCGCCGAGGATTATCCGGAGCCCTGGAAGATCACGGCGCAGGATGGCAAGACCTATCAGCCCCCCAAGGCCGTGAGAGTCTCCCAGACCATCATGACCGAGCGCAACAGACTCTATTCGGAAGACCGCATCCTCTACCCCATGAAGCGTGTCGACTGGGACCCCAAGGGCGAGCGCAATCCCCAGAACCGCGGCAAGTCCGGTTATGAGCGCATCTCCTGGGACGAGGCTGCCACCATCATCGCAGACGAGATCAAGCGCATCTCCCCCAAGCGCGAGGACGGCATGTATGACGGCCACGCCATCACCGCCATCACCGGCTCCCACCACAACTGGGGCATCGTCGGCTACAAGATGGCTCCCTTCGGCCGTTTCTTCGGCATGCTCAACTACACCCCCATCCTGGACAACCCCGACTCCTGGGAAGGCTGGATGTGGGGCGCCCCCCATATGTACGGCTTCTACTGGCGTCTCGGCCAGCCCGAGCAGTTCGACCTGCTTGAGGATGCCCTGAAGTACACCGACATGGTGGTGTTCTGGTCCAACGACCCCGACTCCACTCACGGCATCTACTCCGGCCAGGAGTCCAACATCTGGCGTGTCTGGATCAAGGAGATGGGCATCAAGACCGTCTTCATCGATCCCTTCTACAACTACACCAACGCCGTTATGGACGGCACCTGGTTCGCTCCCCGGCCCGGCACCGACACCGCTCTCGCGGCTGCCATCTGCTATCAGTGGTTCGTGGACGACACCTATGACCACGACTTCGTGGAGCGGAAGACCATCGGCATCGAGGAATTCAAGGCCTATATCATGGGCGACGAGGACGGTATCCCCAAGACGCCCGAGTGGGCCGCCGAGAAGACCGGCCTCCAGGCCCGCCGCATCCGCGCCCTGGCCCGCGAGTGGGCCTCCAAGCGCGTCGCGCTGGGCGGCGGCGTCCGCGGCGGCGAGGGTTCTGCCTGCCGCGCTGCCTACGCCACCGAGATCGCCCGCTATATCATCGCTCTCCAGGCCATGCAGGGCCTGGGCAAGCCCGGCGTCTCCATCTGGGGCGCCTGCATGGGCGCGCCCTGCGACTTCACCTGGTTCCCCGGCTATGCCGAGCCTGACTCTCAGATGGGCAAGAGCCGCGCTGCCGAGCACAAGTTCGCGCTCACGAACCCCACCCAGCAGCGTCTGTACCGCCTGACCTATCCCGAGGCGATCCCCGCCGGCCACGGCGAGTTCATCGGCGACGGCTTCTGCGGTCAGTCCATCGAGCAGCAGTTCAACCATCACGAGTATCCCATCGAGGGCAAGATCAAGATGTTCTGGCGTTACGGCGGCGCCTTCATGGGCACCATGACCGACACCAACCGCTACGCCGCCCTCTATCAGTACGCCGGTGAGAACGCCCTTGAGTGCGTCATCAACCAGGACTGCTGGTTCAGCGGCGAGACCAAGTTCGCTGACCTGATCCTCCCCGCCTGCACCAACCTGGAGCGCAACGACCTGGGTGAGTTCTCCGTTTCCGGCGGCTACACCACCCACGCCTGCATCGGCAACAACTGGCGTATCATCGTCCGCGAGCAGAAGGCCGTGGAGCCCCTGGGCGAGTCCAAGTCCGACTACGATATCTTCACCCTCGTGGCGGAGAAGCTGGGCCTCGGCGATGTGTACACCGAGGGCAAGGACGAGAACGACTGGGCGAGAGAGTACTGGAACCTCTCCGAGCTGTCTCAGCGCATGAGCTGGGAGGAGTTCGAGAAGAAGGGCTACTACATCGTCCCCGTTCCCGAGAACTACGAGTCCCACCCCGCGTTCAGATGGTATTATGAGGACCGCGACTGCGACACCCAGGACTACCTGAACCCGAAGATCAAGGCCGCCAACAACATGAACACCCTGGAGCCCACCGAGCACTCCAAGGAGCTGGGCTCCTACTCCGGCAAGATCGAGTTCGCTTCCGAGTCCCTGAAGAAGCTCTCTCCCGACGATCAGGAGCGTCCCGCGGTGCCGAAGTACATTCCCTCCTGGGAGGGCCACGAGTCTGAGCTGTACGAGAAGTATCCGCTCCAGATGATCAGCCCCCACCCGCGTTTCTCCTTCCACACCCACTACGACAAGCACGCCAGCTGGCTGAACCAGGTGCCGGTGCACCGCGTCATGGTGAACGGCTACGCTTACTGGACCGTCCGCATCAATCCCAACGACGCTGTGGCCCGCGACATCCAGAACGGCGATCTGGTCGAGCTCTACAACGACCGCGGCAGCGTTATCTGCGCGGCTGAGGTCACCTATCGCGTGCCCAAGGGTGTTGTGCACAGCTACGGCTGCTGCGCGAAATACGATCCTCTCACCAATGAGGTGGGCGCCACGGACAAGGGCGGCTGCGTCAACCTGCTGACGAATGCCCGCTTCCTGTCCCAGAACGTGCCGGGCATGGCCCCGAACTCCTGCCTCATTGAGATCAGAAAGTGGGGTAACTAATTATGGCAAGATACGGTTTTGTATTTAATGTTGAACGCTGCAATGGCTGTTTCTCCTGCTTCCTCGCCTGCAAGGACGAGCACACCGGCAACTGCCATTGCCCCACCTGCGCCGCCACCACCGAGTGCATCAATCTGAAGCGCATCGACGAGGTGCAGTACGGCTCAGATGACAAGGTCAAGGTCGACTACATGCACTATGTGTGCCAGCAGTGCGCCGACCCTGCCTGCATGAAGAAATTCCCGAACGAGATCTACAAGAGGGACGACGGCATCGTCATCATCGATCCCGAGAAGGCCAAGGGCAAGAAGGAGATCGTGGACGCCTGCCCCTACAACGCCATCGTGTGGAATCCCGAGGCTCAGCTCCCCCAGAAGTGCACCATGTGCGCCCACATGCTGGACGCCGGCGAGACCGTCACCCGCTGCTCCGAGGTCTGCCCCAACGCCGCGCTTCTGTTCGGCGATCTGGACGATCCCAACAGCGAGATCAGCAAGTACGTGGCCGAGCATAAGGACGAGCTGGAGAAGCTGCATCCCGAGTTCGGCACCGGTCCTGCTCACTGGTACCGCCACATCCCGAAGCCCTTCATCTGCGGCGAGGTCGTCTGCAAGGACACCGACGAGTGCTGCAAGGGCGCTAAGGTGACCCTCACCTGCGACGAGTGCGGCACCGCCAGGACTACGGAGACCGACTTCCTGGGCGACTTCGAGTTCCGCGGCCTGCCCACCAACAAGCCCTTCACCGTGAAGATCGAGGCTGACGGCTACAAGCCCTGCGAGCTCAAGGCCCGCACCAAGGCTTCCGTCAATCTCGGTGAGATCTTCATCGAGAAGGCGTAAGTGAATCAACAATTCTGGGGTGGATGCTAATCCGCCCCAGAATGCCGATGACCGCCAAAAGACGGCACGGCCAATAAAACCGGAGCCGTCTGAGCTCACGGAAAAATCGGAGGAAAGTATTATTATGAGAGATGTAGTCATCACCGAAGCCTGCCGCACCGCAGTAGGCAAGATGGGCGGCTCCCTGAAGCCCCTCAGCGCCTATGATATGGCCTGCGTAGTCATGAAGGGTATCCTCGACCGCAGCGGCATCGACCCCGCCCAGATCGACGAGGTCATCATGGGCCAGTGCCGTCAGACCTCTGACGAGCCCAACCTGGCCAGAGTCGCCGCGCTGAAGGTCGGCATTCCCGCCGAGACCCCTGCCTACACCGTGATGCGCCAGTGCGCTTCCGGAATGACCGCCGTGCAGAACGGCGCCATGAGCATCATGTGCGGTCAGACCGACGTGGTCCTGGCCGGCGGAACCGAGAGCATGTCCAACGCCGTGTTCTATGTCCGCAACGCCCGCTGGGGCGTGGGCACCGGCAACACCGAGTTTGTGGACGCGCTGACCGAGGGCCAGTTCAAGAGCCAGCCCGAGGAGATGTACGGCCGCTACAACATGGGCGTCACCGCTGAGAACATCGCCTATCAGATGGGCATCACCCGCGAGGAGCAGGACGAGTTCTCCTTCGAGTCCCAGCGCAAGGCTGCCGAGGCTATCGCCTCCGGCCGCTTCAAGGACGAGATTGTGCCCGTCACCGTTCCCCAGGGCAAGAAAAAGCCCCCCATCGTCTTTGATACCGACGAGTTCCCCCGCGAGAGCACCATGGAGCAGCTCGCGAAGCTGAAGCCCTGCTTCAACATGAAGCTCTCTGAGGACGGCCGCCTCTGGAATTCCTCCGAGCTCACCGGCACCGTGACCGCCGCCTCCTCCTCCGGCCGCAACGACGGCGCTTCCGCCATCCTGCTCATGTCCGCCGAGAAGGCGGAGGAGCTGGGCCAGAAGCCCATGGCCAAAATCATCGGCATGGGCACCGCCGGCTGCGATCCCCGCGTGATGGGTCTGGGCCCTGTGGGCGCCGTGCCCAAGGCGCTGAAGGACGCCGGCATCACCGCCGACGATCTGGGCCTCATTGAGCTGAACGAGGCCTTCGCCGCCCAGGCTTTGGGCTGCATCAAGCAGCTCCACTGGGAGGATAAGATGGACATCATCAACGTCAACGGCGGCGCTGTCGCCCTGGGGCACCCCGTCGGCTCCTCCGGCTGCCGCATCATCGTCACCCTGGTTCACGAGATGAAGAAGCGCAACGTGAAGTACGGCCTCGCCACCCTCTGTATCGCGGGCGGCATGGGTCAGGCTGTGGTTGTGGAGCTCTGCGACTGAGCTTAGCGCGGTATCTGACGACTTCGGTCGTAAATATATTGTAAAGGAGATATCATCTTATGAAGAATCTGTTTGATCTCACTGGTAAGAACGCGATGGTCGTCGGCGGCGCCGGCGGTCTCGGCAAGCTCGTTGCTCAGGCGTTCGCTGAGGCCGGCGCAGGCGTTTGCATCGCTTCCCGTACCGAGGAGAAGCTGAAGGCCGCCTGCGAGGATCTCAAGGCGCTCACCGGCAAGGAGTTCAAGTACTATGTCATGGACGCCGGCAAGGAGGAGATGGTCGAGGCCGTCGCCAAGCAGGCGAACGAGGACTTCGGTCACATCGACATCCTTGTGAACTCCCAGGGCGTGAACAAAAAGTTCCCCGCTCTTGAGTTCCCCATGGACATCTTTGACAGCGTCATGCACGACGACGTGGCTTCCATCCTCATGACCTGCAAGCACTTCGGCAGGTACATGAAGGAGAACGGCTACGGCAAGATCGTGAACGTCTCCTCCGTCCGCGGCAAGATCGCCACCAAGGGCCCCGGCAACGCCGCTTATTGCGCCGCCAAGGGCGCTGTTGACATGCTGACGAAGCAGCTCGCCTCCGAGCTCGGCCCCTTCGGCATCACCGTCAACGCTTTCGGCCCCGACATCATGAAGACCCCGATGATGACCAAGGTCTTTGAGATGCGCGCCGCCGAGGCCGGCATCACTGTCGACGAGTACCTGAAGAACCAGGGCGCCGGTCTGCCCATGCGCAGGCTGAGCGATCCCGAGGACTGCGTGGGCACCGCCCTCTTCCTCGCCGCTCCCGCCTCTGACTTCATGACCGGCAACATCATCTATCCCGACGGCGGCCGCACCTGCATCGGCTGAGTTTAAACGAAACAAAACCGGGCCGGCTCACATGAGCCGGCCCGGTCTTTTGTTGTAATCTCATTCCCTTCGCAGCACGCAGCAGTTCACGTTCCTCGTCCCCACGGGCCACTGTACACCCTCCAGGGTGTGGTGGTATGTGAAGCCGCATTTCTCCGCCACGCGCTTCGATTTTTCGTTCGCGTCAAAATACCCGTACCAGACCGCTTTGCAGCCCAGCTCGCCGAAGCAGCGCCGGATCAGCGCCCGGATCGCCTCCGGTATGTATCCCCGGCCCCAGAACGGCTTCCCGATCCAGCAGCCCAGCTCCGCCTCATCCTCCGGCAGGCCCATGGCGCTGGCAGCGCCGACCATGATCCCCACGCTGCCCACGGGCTCCGCCGTCTCCTTCAGGACCACGGCATAGGTCTCCGGCAGGGAGAAGACGGTCCGGATGATCATAAGGCTGTGCGCCGCGTCCGGGTGCGCCTCCCGGCCCGCCGAAGGGCCCACGTCCGGGTCCCGGGCATAGCGGAAGCAAGCGTCCGCGTCCTCATCGCGCCACGGCCGCAGCAGCAGGCGTTCCGTCTCGATGACCATCAGGAAACGCTCACTTCTCCCGCGAGGATGCGCTTATAATCCTCATAGTTCTTCTTCAGCAGCGCGGGCGTATCCAGACCGTAGGGACACCGGGCAGCGCACTGGCCGCAGTTGAGGCAGTCCTCGATCTTCTTCATCTTGGCCTGGGACTCCGGGGTAAGCTGCATGGCCGAGGGCGCACGGCGGATCAGCAGCGACATACGGGCGCAGGTGAAGATCTCGATCCCCTGGGGACAGGGCAGGCAGTAGCCGCAGCCCCGGCAGAAATCGCCGCCCAGCTCCGCCCGGTCCTTCTCGATCACAGCCCGGAGCTCGTCGGTCATGGCGGGCGGTTCGTCGATGCAGGCGAGGAAGTCCTTCAACTCGCTCTCCCGCTGGACGCCCCAGATGGGCACCACGTTGTCGAACTGCGCGGCGAAGGCATAGGCGGCGGCAGCGTTGGTGATGAGCCCGCCGGAGAGGGACTTCATGGCGATAAATCCCATATTTGCCCTCCTGCACGCCTCCACCAGCTCCAGCTCCTTCTCCCCGGAGATGTAGCTGAATGGGAACTGCAGCGTTTCATACAGTCCGGACTCGATGGCTTCGCCGGCCACGGCCAGCCGATGATTTGTGATGCCTATGTGCCGGATCTTTCCCTGGCGTTTCGCCTCCAGCGCGGCGTCGTACAGGCCGCTCTCATCCCCGGGCTTTGGGACGAAGGGCGGGTTGTGGAACTGGTAAATGTCAATGTGATCGGTGCGCAGATTCCTGAGGGACGTTTCCAGATCCCGCCAGAACCCCTCCGCATTCGGGGCGCCGGTTTTGGTGGCAATCACGACCTTGTCCCGGATGCCGTCGAACGCTTCTCCCAGCTTTTCCTCGCTGTCCGTATACCCGCGGGCCGTGTCGTAAAAATCGACCCCGGCCTCATAGGCCATGCGCAGAAGGCGCACCGCTTCCTCCCGAGAGATCCGCTGGATCGGCAGCGCCCCGAATCCGTTTTTGCTGACGCACAGCCCCGTGCTTCCCAGTATGATCCTGTCCATATCCATTCTCCTTTTCATTTGCCTTCTGCTTGCGTTTTCTTCAATTACTACGTGTTTTTAGCGCCGATCGCCTGTTTTTGTGATTTGAAAATTAAAAATCGAAACCGAGCCTGAGCGAGATATTTAAAGATAATCGACGAAAATCGAAGCATGAAAAGTATAAGATCATTTTTTTGATTTTTGGTGTTGACACTCTCCCGCCGTTGTGCTATAAAAGTAGGGCACGTTTTTAATTATTGTACGTGCGACCGTTTAACTTGTCAAAACTTATTTTCAATAAAGGCTGGAGGAAACCAAAATGTCTACAACGCTCGCAAAAAAGGAGACCGTTTCCCGCAAATGGTACATCCTTGACGCCGCCGGCAAGCCCATGGGCCGTACCGCCGCGCAGGCCGCGGTGCTGCTCCGCGGCAAGCATAAGCCCGATTACACGCCCAACGTGGATTGCGGCGACTTCGTCATCATCATCAACGCCGACAAGGCTGTGCTTACCGGCAAGAAGCTGGAGCAGAAGTACTACCGCACCCACAGCGGATGGGTGGGCGGCCTGAAGGAGACCCAGTATAAGCGCCTCATGGCCGAGCGCCCCGAGTTCGCCATGCAGCTCGCCGTCAAGGGCATGCTGGCCAAGAACAAGCTCAGCCGCAGCGCCATGACCCGCCTGCACATCTACAAGGGCAGCGAGCACAAGCACGCCGCCCAGAAGCCCGAAGCTTGGACCCAGGAATAAGGAGGTAACACAGAATGTATACGAGCAAAAAGCCCTATCTTTACGGCACAGGCCGCAGAAAGTCCTCCGTCGCCAGAGTGCATCTGTTCCAGGGCGGCACGGGCAGGATCACCATCAACGGCCGCGATATCGACGATTATTTCGGACTTGACTCCCTGAAGCTCATCGTCCGTCAGCCCCTGAACACCACCGGCACCCTCGACAAGGTGGACATCGACGCGACTGTCTCCGGCGGCGGCGTCACCGGCCAGGCCGGCGCCATCCGTCACGGCATCGCCCGCGCCCTGCTTCAGGCGGACGAGGCGTTCCGCGCCCCCCTGAAGGCCGCCGGTTTCCTCACCCGCGACCCCAGAATGAAAGAGCGCAAAAAATACGGCCTCAAAGCCGCCCGCCGCGCTCCCCAGTTCTCCAAGAGATAATCGGTTCTTACAGGACCTCGAAAAGCCCCGGAAATTCAACGTTTCCGGGGTTTTTCCCTATACGGAAAGGAGAAGGCTATGTACTATACGAACGTGCTGGATATGATCGGAAATACGCCGCTGATCAGTTTGCAGCAGACTACCGGACTGCAGATCTATGCCAAAGCAGAATTCCTGAACCCGGGCGGCAGCATCAAAGACCGTGTCGCGCTGAACATGATAGAGCAGGCCGAGAAGGACGGCCGGCTGAGGCCCGGGATGACCATCATTGAGCCGACCTCCGGAAACACCGGCATCGGACTTGCGCTGTGCGGCGTCCGGAAAGGCTATCGCGTGATCATCGTCATGCCGGAAAACATGAGCGAAGAACGGAAAAAGATCATCCGTGCGCTGGGCGCGGAGCTTGTGCTGACCGATCCCGAACTGAGCATCGCGGGCTCCGTGGATAAAGCCGTAGAGATGGCCGCCGCTTCACCGGACTTCTTTGTCCCTCAGCAGTTTCAGAATCCGGCCAATCCGGAGATGCATTACCGGACGACGGCGGTCGAGCTGGTCCGGCAGCTGGAGAAGAAAATAGACGTCTTCGTATCCGGCGTAGGAAGCGGCGGGACCCTGCAGGGCGTGGCACAGTATCTTCTGGAACAGAACCCGGATTGCAAGATCGCCGCCGTTGAGCCGAAAAACGTCTCTGCCCTGCTGGGCGACGAACCGGGCCTGCACCAGATCCAGGGGATCGGAGACGGCTTTATACCGGATATTCTCGATACTTCGATCATTACGGACATCATCGAGGTCACGGATGACGATGCCATCAACTCTGCGCGGGAGCTGGCCAGAGTACAGGGCCTGCTGGTGGGTACTTCCTCCGGCGCCAACGTGTGGGCGGCGAAACAGATGGCGGAAAAATACGGAAAGGACAAGATCATCGCCACGGTTTTGCCGGATCGCGCAGAAAGATACTTCAGTACGGCATTGATCTGATCCTGAACCGCGGCGTAGATGCACATAATCGTCGTCCGCGGGTGCGCCCCGATTCAGAAGGCGCGGATCGCTATCTGACATTCGCAGTCCGCGGATGATCAGGCCGGTCTTTCAGCGCGGCGTTTCCCTCAGAAAACCGGCGGAAGACTGTCGCTTTCTGCTGATCTGCTGTTTGGATGGTCTGTTTGGGAGACCGTGCCCGGAGGGGCGGACTCACGCGGGCAGCCTTCTCTCCCGCCTGCCGCGGGGCGAGGATCGGCCTGGAAAACGATCGGGATCGGAGGATACTGTGAAGGATTATATCGCATACTGCGGGCTGGACTGCGAAACCTGCGAGGCCAGACTCGCCACGGTCAAGGACGCCGGCGAGCTGCGCCGAAAGGTCGCAGCGCTCTGGTCGGAGCTCAACGGCGCTGTGATCACGCCGGACATGATCAACTGCACCGGCTGCCGGACAGAAGGGGCTAAAACGCCCTACTGCGACTCGCTCTGCCCGATCAGACGGTGCGCGAGGAGCAGAAGCGAGGAGACATGCGGAAGCTGCGCTGAGATGGAGACCTGCGAAAAGCTCGCCATGATCACCGGGAACAATCCGGATGCGCAGAAGAATCTGAGATCATAGATGACGCCCGGATCGACCGCTTCCTCCTGTGCTCTGCCGACAATTTAAAACAATACGCCGCGGGCTGATGCCCGCGGCGTATTCTGTCGTTCATTCGGGTTCGGGGAAGGATCTTATTCCGCCGGCTCCCCGTTCTTCACGAGATCGGTGACCTGCCTCATCAGGCTGCTGATCTCCAGGTGCTGCGGGCAGTTGCGCTCGCAGGCGCCGCAGCCGATGCAGTCCTCCGCCTGTCCGCCCTCGCCGGAAAGCATAAAGTAGATATGCTGGAGGGGGTCAATGTTTTTGTAGATCAGATAGTTGTTGAGGATGCCGATATATCCGGGGATCATGATGTTCTTGGGGCAGTTGGGGAAACAGTAGCCGCAGCGGGTGCAGGGGATGGACGGCGTATTGTTCAGGATATCGACAGCCTTGTCGATGAGCGCGTGCTCCTCCTTGGACAGGGGCTTGAAGTTCTGGAAGGTCTTGATGTTGTCCTCCAGCTCGGTCATGTTGCCCATGCCGGAGAGTACGGTGAGCAGCCCGTCCAGCTCCAGCACATAGCGGAACGCCCAGGAGGCCACAGAGGCGTCTGGGTTCGCTTTTTTCAGCATCATGCCCGCCTCGCTCTTCTCGCCGGCCAGCCAGCCGCCCTTGTTCGGCTCCATGATGGAGACGAGCTTATCATATTTCCGCGCGATCTCATACAGCCTGCGGGACTGGACCTTGGGATTATCCCAGTCCAGATAGTTGATCTGGAGCTGCACGAATTCGACCTCCGGGTGGTGGGCCAGGATCTCCTCCAGATCCTCCGGGGTGCTGTGGAAGGAGAAGCCGATGTGGCGGGCGATCCCGTCCGCCTTGAGCTTCTGCAGATAGCCCCAGGCGTCGAAATCGTTGGCCTTTTTGATGGTTTCCTTGGTCAGGCCGTGGATCAGGTAGAAGTCCACATAGTCCGTGCAGAGGCGCTTCAGGGACGTCTCGATCTGGATGGGCATCTCCTCCGCGCTCTTGACGTTCGCCAGATTCATCTTTGTGGCGATGTTGAAGCTCTCCCTGGGGTGGCGCTTCACAAGGCACTCGCCCAGAACGTCCTCAGAGCCCTGATAGATATACGCCGTGTCAAAATAGGAGTAACCGCTCTCCAGGTACCGGTCGATCATCTTGTTGATAGTCTCGATGTCGATCTTGCCGTCCTCCGTCTTGGGAAGCCTCATGTTCCCGTAACCGAGCTTGCCGATGTGTTCGTCAATGATTCTTTCAGCCATTTTCATACCTCTCTCTTTCGTGATTTATAGAGCATGCCGGCGATCCGGCCTGCGTGTTTTGACTTATCTGTTGCCGGAGGGGGGCTTGGTGTTGGGCGGAAGCGGGTTTTTCATACCGACGCGGAACTCCTCGCCGGTCGCCTTCCGCTTCCAGACGGTGGAGACGCGCTGCTTCGCCGGGGTCACCAGGGTGAGCGCGCCGAAGGGGCACTCCTCCACGCAGCCGCCGCAGAACCAGCACTCCTCTGTGAAGAGGACGATGGGCTCCCTGCCCGGCTTCGGGTTGGGAATCATCACGTCGCAGGGACAGACGTTGACGCATTTGTTGCAGCCGACGCACTTTTCCGCGTCAAAGGAAAGGATCCGGCTCGGCCCGTTGGGGTTGGGGATGGAATAAGCGTTCATGTTCATCGTCTCCTTTCCGCCGCTTAATCGAGCTCCGCATATTTCCGGTAGTTTTCCTCCAAAACCGGGGAATAGGGCTCCTGCAGGTAGTAATCGCAGGGCACCTTGCGGGACTGGACCTCGCCGTCCTTCTGGCAGACGGCCACGAAGCAGTGCCACTCCTCCGGGCTGTCCGGATAATCGTTGCGGAAGAAGCCCAGCACGGGGCAGCTCGCCTTGCGGGCCTTGGCGGCCTGCATATACGCGATACCCAGCTCCGCCAGGGACAGGCTCTCAATGGCTCGGGCCAGCTCGTGGGGGTTGGAGGCGTACATCCGCTCCCCCTCCGTTTCCATCAGGTCCTTCATCCGACGGATGCCCATATCCAGCGTGTACTCTGTCTTATAGTCGCCGCAGTAGTCCTGCATCAGCCGCGCCACGGCGGCGTTCATCTCCTTCCAGCTCACGTCGCCGCCCCGCTGGACGGGGCCCAGGACCCGTGCCTTCTCCTTCGCGATCTGCTCCGGATCCGGCTCCACCGCCTCATGCTTCAGGGCGAACACGGCGGCCTGCCGGCCGGCGTAGCGCCCGGCGGTGTGGGATTCCCCGTGGCAGCCCTGGCTTGGCAGGGGCCCGCAGCCTGCCGCGAAGAGCCCGGGAAGGGAGGTCATCAGCCTCCAGTCGGTCAGGAACCCGCCGCCGCCCATTTTCCACTTGGCAGGGGTCTGCCCGGCGCCGGCCCAGGAGGAGTCGATGAGTCCCTGGGGGCCGTAATCCGCGACGGGATACTGGAGCATGTCCTGATCGGGATCATAGCCCCAGGCGGTCAGCGTCTTGTAGACGGGAACGCGGCACTTGCCCTCGTTCGACAGCATCATGCCGAAGATCAGCCGGCGGGACTGCTCGCTGAGAAGGGTGAAATCCGTGTAGAAGGGTTGCTCATACTCCCCGCTGCGGAGCTTTTCTCCCAGCTTCGGATCGGTGACCGTGATCTTGTACTTGGGCATCTGCCCGTGGTCCAGCGCGATGCCGTGCCCGATGACGAAGGACCCCTCCTCACTGGGCATAAAGATGTCTTTTTCGTCATATACCAACTCGCCGAAGGCGGTGGCGTAGTGGACCTCCTTGCCGTTTTTGTCCACGGTGGGCGCGCCCTGATAGGTGTTGTTGTTGTTCCCGGTGCTGTAGGGAGCGTAGCCCATGCCGGAGAGCCGATGGGGCACCACCTGCTCCATCATGATGAGCTCCGCGCCTGCCCGCCAGCCGATGGTGTGGCCCATGGCCGTCTGGTTGATGTTGCACATGGATTGGCTCTCTGTATATTCAGGGGCAAAGCTCCAGAGCCGGACGGTGCGCCCCGAGCTGACAACGACGGCCCTGGCCTTGAAGATGTAGAACAGGCCAGTCCTGTCGCTGACGCCGGTGGCTCCGATGACGCGGGCCCCCTGCCTTCCTCCCTCGGTGAGCAGGGAGGTGATGCAGACCCGGTCGTACACGTCGGCGCCCAAGCGGCGCATCTCCTTATCCACGGCCGGCTTGATGTTGTAGCCGTAGATCCTCAGGCAGTGCTTGTTCTCCAAATCGTAGGCGAACATCAGCTTCGTCTCGTCATCCCGGAAGATGCTGCCCTTGAATTCGTCATCCTCGTCCCGGATCTGCACGCCCATCTGCTCCACCTCAAGCAGGGTGTCATACCCCTCCTTGCCGATGATATAGCGGGCCAGGCCGTTGGTGTAGCCCTGGGTCGTCTCCATGGCGGCCTCGGAGTACCGCTCAGGGGTGATCTTGGAGCAGGGATTCGTCACAGCGCCATGCCAGTGGTCCACTCCTGCGCCGCCCTCGCCGCTCCTTTTTGAAAAGCCGCGGTCCGCAACGGCAACGGTGGCGCCCCGCTTGAGCGCGGCGATGGCCGCCCGGCAGCCGGCGACGCCGCCGCCGATGACCAGCACGTCAGATTCGATGACCTTCTCGTTTCCGTATTCCAGCGGGTATGGCCACGCCGGGATCTCGCCTGTCTCCGCCACATACTCGTGCCAATTCATACAATCACCTTAGCTTTCTTTTTAAAATCAGGCCGCGCTCGACGGCGCCTTTACGATACGCCCGTCTCCGGCGGCTGATCATGCAAGCTGCCGCCGGATATCATCCCGGCGCAAAGGCCGGAATGCCCCTTATACATTGATTATAAAGGATGCGGGACAAAAGGGCACTGTACTAGCAGACTGATAATGCGGGCTCCATTATCGTCTCCCGGCCACCAGACGACGGAAAGGCCTGTCCCTGCGGCGGCCGTCACAACGGATAATTGTGACAAATTAACTAAAAAGTTGTTATAGCCGAGACGTTCCCGGCGGGGATCGAGGCGATTTGGACGCGTCCCGCGTCCAAAAATTATTTTACATATATGATTTATGGCAAATCACAGCGGCTATAAAATATCTAAAATGACAACAATTTTGTTTGATTTGTGGCAAAATAACGATTCTGTCAGAATATCAATAGAAATATCAGTGCAAAAAGTATATGATGTTGAATGCAGGATGGCGAACTGCCCCCGGAAGCAAAGCAAGCATCGCCGCATGATACAGATCACTGCAAAGAGGAGGAGTAAAAATGGCAACAAAAGTATCAAATCCCGGCGGGAAATCCGACAACAGCTTCAAAAAGCGTATCCTCGGATTCATCCTCGCCGCCGTCATCATCGCGTTTTTCACTATCTGCCCGCCCTTTGAGGGGCTGTCGGAGGAGGCGATGGCCTCCATCGGCATTTTCATCGGAGCCATCATCCTGTTCGTGCTGCAGGTGGCCCCCCTGGCCATCAGCTGTCTCACCCTCATGATGCTGCTGCCCTACTTCAAAATCACCGATCTGCCCACTATCTACAACCAGTTCGGCGGCACCTCGTTCTTCTTCGTGCTGTTCTGCTTCGGCGTCACGGGCGCCCTGTCGCAGACCACCATGCCCCTGCGCATCAGCGCAGCCATCACGAAAGTCTCCAAGGGCAACCCCAAGGTGATCGTATACGGCTTCAACTTTGCCGCCTGCATCATCTCCGGCTTCCTGTCGAACTTCGGCACCCTGATCATGTTCTACGGCATCATCCTCATGTTCCTGACCCTCTCCGGCCGCAAGCCCGGCGAATCCGGCCTGGGGCGCTGCCTGATGATCGGTCTGCCCATGGCCTGCGGCACCGGCGGCTTCATCTCCCCCGCGGGCTCTCCCGGCAACCTGATCGCTCAGTCCCTGTTGGGAGCTGAGGGCATCAACATCACGTTCCTCAACTGGTTCCTCATGTGCACGCCCTTCGCCCTGCTGGCCGTGTTCTTCATGAGCTTCATGCTCATTCGGCTGTTCAAGCCGGAACCGCTGCCCCAGGAGGCGGCGGACGCCGTGAAAGACAAGCGCGATGAGCTTGGCCCCTGGGACAGGAAGGAAAAGCTCGCCATGATCATCATCGGCGTCACCATCATCCTCTGGTTCGTCAGCACCTGGGTCCCCATTCTGAACACCACCGTCATTGCCGGCCTGGCCTGCTTCCTCATGTTCATGCCCGGCATCGACCTGATGAACTGGAAGACTCTGGTCAAGGAGGCCGACTGGAATCTGCTGTTCATGGTGGGTTCCGTGGCCATCACCATGGGCTGCGTCAATTCCACCGGCGCCATGGGCTGGATCATGAACAAGCTCTTCTCCGGCGTGGGCGCGCTCTCCCCCTTCGTCCTCTTCCTGATCATCGGCGTGGTGGTCTGCTACCTGCGTGTGCTCATCCCCACCGCCCCCTCCGTGTCCGCCATCTTCGTGCCGGTCATGATCGGCATCGCGGCCGTCGCCGGCGGCCATACCACGGCCCTGAGCCTGATCCCCGTGTTCTGGTCCGGCGCCACGATGACCCTGCTGTACACCGAGCCCATTTACCTCTACACCCACGGCTCCGGATACTACTCCGCGGGCGACCTGTTTAAGGCGGGCCTGCTGCCCACGATCCTGCTCATCGTGATCATGGCTGCCGTGTTCCCCGGCTGGGTCGGCCTGTTCGGCTATTGATCCCTTGCGGCGGATCTGAAATAGCGTTACAATATCGGCAAGGGAGGTTGATGCTATGATCATTACATTCAGCGGATACTACGGCTCCGGCGGCCACGATCTGGCTTATGCCCTGGCCAGCAGCTTCGGCATGTCCATTTACGGGCAGGAGCTGATCGCCGAGGCGGTCAAGGATGCCGGGATCGACCTGAAGGGCTCCACCTGGGAGTACTACGACGAGGCGGGCGGTCTTTTCGACAAAAAGGATCAGCAGCAGTATTCCCGCGCGCTGCTGAGTCTGGAGATGGACGTTCTGCCCATCGCCTCTTCCCGCGCGGCGGAGACCGTTACCGCCGCCCACACCGGCATCCTGGGCAGCTTTATGGACACCCTTCCCATCAGCTACCGGGAGGATCGCGGCGTTACAAAGATCGACGACGTGCAGAAGCTGGTGGATTCGCAGACCAGGATCGTCAAGGATCTGGCGACGGACAACTGCATCTTCCTGGGCCGCTGCGCCAGCTATATCCTCCGGGACCGGGAGGATCTCGTCAGCATCTTTACCCACGCGCCCCTGGCGGTCTGCCGGGAGCGGATCTCGCGCGCCTTTGACATGAGCGATGAGAACATCGACGCTCTGATCAAGCGCACGAACCACCGCCGCGCCCTGTACTACAACACCTTCACAGGCGAGAGCTGGGACGATATCACCCACTATGACTACTGTCTCGACGTAAACGCCCTGGGCTATGACAAGACCCTGGAGCTGCTGAAAAAGCTGGTTGAGCTGAAGCTGCAATAACCGTCCAAAATACGAGATCAGCCGCAAAGCATGGCGCTTTGCGGCTGATTTGCGCCCGGGACTCGGCAACCGCGGGTCCGGTCACACCTTTTTGGCTGTGGCCTGTCTTTTAACCCGCGTTTCACTTTTTCGTCCGACTGGTTTATAATAGAGGCGGAGAAAAAACATGGATTTCTCAAAGGAGGGAGCGCAGTGGAGAACAACTTCCTGCCCGACAAAAAGTGTCTTGTCAGCTTTAGCCTCATGGGGCCGGAGAGCGGCGGGCTCTGCCAGGTGGAGTCAAAGAACGACCGGATGGTGCGCATCCGTCCGTACCACTATGAGAGGGACACATTTCAAAACAGCAATCCCTGGGAGATCCGCGCCCGCGGGCGGACGTTCCGCGCGCCGGAGCGCGTGACCATCACGCCGCTCGGCCTGGGTTACCGGTCCAGGGTCTATTCCAAAAACCGCGTCCTCTACCCGCTGAAGCGGGTGGACTGGGACCCCCATGGGGAACGCAATCCCCAGAACCGGGGCAAGAGCAAATATGTCCGCATCTCCTGGGACGAGGCCGCCCAAATCGTGGCGGTCGAGCTGAAGCGCCAGAAAGAGAAATACGGGCCGGAGGCGGTGCTCTGCCAGGCGGACATGCACGGCGAGGGAAAAAATGTCGCCCCCAGCCACGGCTGCCCCAACCGGCTCCTCTCCCTCATGGGGGGCTATACGCTGCAAATGCGGAATATGGACTCCTGGGAGGGGTGGTTCTGGGGCGCGAAGTACGTCTGGGGCTGTGAGCCCGTGGGGGAGATGGCGCCGCAGACGAACCTGTACCCGGATATTGCGAAAAACGCCGATCTGCTCCTGTTCTGGGGCTGCGATCCGGAAACTACGCCGCTGGGCGTCGTCAGCCACATGCCCTCCCGGCTATGCTCCTGGCTCACGGAGATCGGCCTGAAGTCCGTCTACGTGTGCCCGGATCTGAACTACGGCGCGGCGATCCACGGGGACAAGTGGATCCCCGTGCTGCCCAACACGGATGTGGCGCTCCAGCTCGCCATTGCCTACCTCTGGATCACAGAGGGCACTTACGACAGGGATTATATCGCCACCCACGCCTACGGCTTCGACAAGTTTGAGGAGTACGTGCTTGGCCGGGAGGACGGGGAGCCCAAGACGCCGGAGTGGGCCAGCGAAAAATGCGGCGTGCCCGTCTGGACGATCAAGGCGCTGGCGCGGGACTGGGCAAACAAGGCGGCATCCATCATCCATGGCAACGGCGGCTGCTATATCCGCGGCCCTTACTCCTCCGAGCCCGCCCGGCTGGAGGTGATGCTGCTGGGGATGCGCGGCCTGGGCAAGCCCGGCGTCCACCAGGCGAAGATGATCGAGTGGAACCTTTGGAACAAGGATTACCCCGTACCGTATCAGGGGCAGTTCGTCCCCAAGATCACCGCCATTGCGGACGCGCTGCGCCCTGTGGACGGGGACGTGGAGCCTCACATCAACATCGCCGGCCGGTTCCAGCTCAATCCCGCTCAGAAAGAGCGGGCGCCGGAGCTGATCCCCCTGTTCCAGCAGCTTCCCGCTCCGCTGCAGTTTATTCCCCGCTGCTGCATCCACAAGGCGATCCTGGACGGCCACGCGGAGTGGCGCGGGCTTCAGTGCTTCTCCTCCTCCCAGCAGCCGGTGGGCGACAACTACCGCTATCCCACCCAGCAGTACCAGTTCAGGGAAATGCAGTATCCCCGGCCCGGACTCAGCCGGGTCCACATGATCTGGACCGACGCCCCCTGCCAGGTGACCTGCTGGAACGACGGGAACCTGACGGCCAGGGCGTATCAGGATGAGAGCATCGAGTGCATCGTGGCCCAGCATCCGTGGCTGGAGAACGACTGCTATTACGCCGATATCATCTTCCCCGTGGTGACGAAGCATGAGATGAACGACCTGGGCAACAACATGTCCTCCGGCGAGTTCACCTCCATCTACCTGGAGGAGCCCTGCTGCCCGCCCCAGGGGGAGAGCGTCTCCGATTTCGACGTCTGCGCGAGGGTGGCGGAGAAGCTGGGGCCTGAGTATCTGGCGGCGTATACCGGGAATCTCTCGGAGGCGGAGCGGGTGCGCTTCTTCTACAAGGCCACCGGCTGCGAGGATTATATGACCTGGGAGGAATTCCGGGAGAAGAAGATCTTCGTGGTCCCCTGCAAGGAGCAGGAGGTGCACGAAAATCTCCCCGCCGGGCTGTACGGCTTCTGGCGGGACCCGGAGGCGAACCCCCTGTCCACCCCAACGGGCAAGCTGGAATTCTACTCCACGGAGATCGCGAAATACACGCCCGATGACCCGGAACGGCCGCCCGTGCCCCACTGGATCGAGAAGGGCGTGAGCCACGACGAACGGCTGAGCAGCGAGCGGGCGGAGAAGTACCCGCTCCTGTGCATGTCGAACCACGGCCGCTGGCGGATGCACGCCCAATGCGACGACATCGTCTGGAACCGGGAGGTGGAGACCATGAAGATCCGGGGAAATGACGGTTACCAGTATGAGCCCGTCTGGCTCCATCCCTCCGAGGCGGAAAAGCGCGGCATCAAGCACGGCGATATCGTGAAGGTCTTCAACGAGCGGGGCGTGGTGCTCTGCGGCGCCTATGTCACCGAGCGGCTGATGCCCCGCACCTGTTACGTGGACCATGGCGCCCGCCTCGATCCCATCATTCCCGGCTGGCTGGACCGGGGCGGCGACATCAACACCATCACCCCCACGTCCACCACCTCCAAAAACGCCACCGGCATGGCCGTTTCCGGCTTCCTGGCGCAGGTGGAGAAGGTCACGGACGAGGAGATGGCGCAGTGGAAGCGGGACTATCCCGAGGCGTTCGCCCGGAAGCTGGATCCCGCCTGCGGCGTCTGCCTGGAGGGTTGGCTCGCCGACTGACGGGTGACCTGAATATAAAAACAGAGGCTGTCACGGACAGCCTCTGTTATGTTCATGCGGTTTTATGCGCGGTCAGCGGTTCACACCTTTTCCCAGATGGTGGCAACACCCATGCCGCCGCCGATGCACAGGGTGGAGAGGCCAAGCTTGGCGTCGGGACGCTTGAGCATCTCGTGGATCAGGGTAACGATGATCCTGGCGCCGGAGCAGCCCACGGGGTGGCCCAGAGAGAGCGCGCCGCCGTTGACGTTGACCTTGGACATATCGAAGCCCAGCTCACGGGCCACGGCGATAGACTGAGCGGCAAACGCCTCGTTGGCCTCGATGAGGTCGAAGTCCTCGATCTTCAGGCCGGTCTTCTTCATGGCGTCGCGGGAAGCGGCCACAGGGCCGACGCCCATGATCTTGGGATCCACGCCGCCCTGGCCCCAGCCGACGAGCTTGGCCATGGGCTTCAGGCCGTATTTCTCCACAGCCTCGCCGGAGGCGAGAACGATAGCGGCAGCGCCGTCGTTGATGCCGGAGGAGTTGCCGGCGGTGCAGCGGCCGCCGTCGGGCTTGAAGGCGGGCTTCAGCTTGGCAAGGCCCTCCATATTGGTGCCGGCTCTGGGGAACTCGTCCACCTTGAAGTCCTTGATCTCCTTCTTCACCTTCACGGGCACGGGAACGATCTCATCGTCAAAGCGGCCGGACTGCTGCGCGGCGGCGCACTTGGCCTGAGAGCTGCAGGCGAACTCATCCAGCTCCTCGCGGGTGATGCCCCACTGGTCGCAGATGTTCTCAGCGGTCATGCCCATGTGGTAGTTGTTGAAGACCTCCCACAGGCCGTCGTTCACCATGGTGTCGATGATCTTGGAGTTGTTCATGCGGGCGCCCCAGCGGGCAGCGGGAATGGCATAGGGAGCGGCGGACATATTCTCGGTGCCGCCGGCAAGGATGACCTCGGCGTCGCCGGCCGCGATGGCGCGGGCGCCCTCGATCACAGCCTTCATGCCGGAGCCGCAGACCATGCCGATGGTGTAGGCGGGGACCTCCACGGGGAGGCCGGCGCCGATGGCCACCTGGCGGGCCACGTTCTGCCCCTGGGCAGCGGTGAGCACGCAGCCGAACATGACCTCGTCAATGTTCTCGGGAGCGATACCCGCGCGGGCAATGGCTTCCTTGGCGACGATCTCACCCAGCTTGGCGGCGGGAACGTCCTTCAGGCTGCCGCCGAAGGATCCGATGGCGGTACGGCAGCAGTTTACAAGATAAATATCTCTCATTGCTGATACTCCTTTTTCGCCTTAGAAAGGCATCTGTTTTTTATCATGGTTACTATATAACACCCATTTGCAAAAGTCAACCTCGCAGCCGCGCAAATGCGGATGCTTCCGCGTTTTTCGCTTTTCTCCGCACTTTCTTTTTGGGGGGGAATGTGGTAGACTCTTAAAAAAGCGCGGAGGAAACGACAATGACCTCGATCATCATACTCGCCGGGGGCAAAAGCTCCCGAATGGGGCGGGACAAGCTGATGCTGGAGCTGGGAGGGGAGACGTTCCTGGGCTCTCTTGCCAGGCGGTTTTCTGAAAAATACGATCATGTGTATGTGAGCCTTGCCCGGCCGGAGAAGTATCCGGAGATCACGCTGCCCCGCATCGCGGATATCCATCCCGGCCTCGGCCCCATCGGCGGGCTCCACGCGGCCCTCTCCGTGACGGGGGGCGACGTGTTCCTGGTGGCGGCGGATCTGCCGCTCTCCACGCCGGAGGCCGCGGAACGGGTCATGGAATTCGCCTCCCCGGAGCTGGACGCCGTGGCGCCCACGACGTCGGACGGCCGTTACGAGCCGCTCTTCGCCTGGTACTCCCGGAAATGCCTTCCGGAGGTGGAGCGGGCGATCCGGGAGGGACGGTACAAAATGGCGGCGCTCCTGGACCTGCTGGACGTGCGCTTCCTCAGGCCGGAGGAGCTGGGGGACGCATGGCGCGAGGGGCTGCTCAGCAATATCAACCGGCCGGAGGAGTACGAAAAGCTCAAAAAATCGCTGTAACGCCTGTTATTGACTTGAAATCCGCGGAGAACCGTGCTAAAATCAAGTGGTAACAATAAAAGAGCTGCGCGGTAACAGCAAAGCATATTCCATACCGCGAGCGCGGCAATAATGATCGAAAGGATGTTGAGCATGAGCTACAAGATCACCAGAAAAGACGGGACTTACAACTATACGGCGAAGGGCCACTTTGACTGCCGCACCACCCGCGTGTGCGACGCTGTCGACGTGAATCAGGGCAGCGTGACCCTGGGCCTCACCCACTTCCTCCCCGGCGGCGGCTGCGAGTACGGCTCCAACGCCAAGGAGTCCATCTACTACATCATGGAAGGCCAGATGTATCTTGAGAGCGAGGTCGGCACGCCTGACGAGGTCAAGACCACCCTGTACGCCGGCGACTGCTTCCACTGCGGCCCCGGCACCAAGAAGTCCGTCGTCAACAACGGCACCGTCTCCAGCCAGATGCTGGTCGTCCTTGTGACTCCCCCCGAGGAGAAATAAGCTGCTATTGCGCATAACGAAAGCGGTCCGCGTCAGCGGGCCGCTTTTCAAATTATATGAGACTGTGGCTGTGCCACTTGTCGCTCCGGAAGCGGAGGTGGAAGCAGATCGTCCGGCACGTCCAGTCCGCGAAGTAGCCGCACCAGATCCCGATGAGGCCCACGCCGCACACCCGGCACAGCACCGTGCTGAGCCCCACCCGGAAGATCCACATGGACACGGTGGACAGGATCATGCTGTACCGCACGTCGCCTGCGGCGCGCATGCCGTTGCCCGGCGTGAAGGCGATGTTCCAGATAAAGGGCTTCACCAGACTGATGATGAACACCGTGTGCAGGGTCAGCTTCGCCACCTCCGGCTCGGCGCCGGCCGCCTTTGTCACCAGGGGCGTGGCGAAATACAGCGCCCAGTTGGCGATGAGCAGGACGATCCCGCTCCACAGGGTGAGCTTTTTGATATAGCCCCGCGCCTCGTCGATCCGGCCCGCACCCACGCACTGGCCCGCGACGGTGACCAGTCCCTGGCCGATAGCCATGGACGGCATGGAGGAAAACAGCTCCACCGTGACGACCAGCGCGTTGGAGGCCATGGCCACGGTCCCCAGGGTGGAAACGGTGCTCTGCACGATGAGCTTGCCGAACTGGAACATGGCATTCTCCACGCCGGTGGGGATGCCCACGCACAGCACACGCCAGATCACATTGAGATCGGGCCGGATCCGCAGATAGGGCCCCACGTCGATGACCTGCCCCGGGCGCCGGAGACAGACAAGGATGACCACGGCGGAGATGAACTGGGAGAACACAGTGGCAATAGCCGCTCCCGCCGCGCCGAGATGGAACACGAAGATCAGCAGCGCGTTGCCGGCGATGTTGATGGCGTTGGAAACGATGGAGACGATCATGGGCAGCCGGGAATTTCCCCCCGCCCGGTACAGCGCCGCTCCGGCGGAGAACAGCGTCAGAAACGGATAACCCAGGACGACGATGGAGAAGTAGGAGACGGCGTTCGCCATTACGTCGGCTTCCACCGTACCGAAGATGAGCTTCAGAAGGAACCGGCGCAGGAGGAAGCAGAGCACCGCCACGATCACGGACAGGGCCAGGGAGGAGAGGAGCACCTGCCGCCCCGCGTTGTTGGCCGCCTGCCGGTCCCGGTGCCCGATGTACTGAGAACAGATAATGGTGCCGCCGGTGGCCATTGCTCCGAAAAGGAAGATCACCAGCTTGTTGATGGAATCCACGATCGACACGCCGGATATGGCGGCAGAGCTCACCCGGGCCACCATCATCGTATCCATGGTGCCCATGAGCGCTGTCAGTATTTGCTCCACCACCAGGGGGATGAGGAGCTTTTTCAGATCCCGGTTTGAAAACACGCGTATCCCTCGATTCCACTTATCCGAAACAGGATAGCACCGTTGGAGCGGCTTCGCAAGTGGTTTATCTGCAAGGATTCCAGGCCGGCGGCTCTTGATAAACTGGTAAAAATGTGATAATATGGCAGCAGCTTTCAAATACGGAACAGGAGGGACCATCGGATGGCTCTTGAGATCAAGGAAAAAATCGAGGAACTCGTCAATAAAATCAAAAACGACAAGGACCTGGGCGCCAAGTTCGCCAAGGACCCCATCGCCACGGTGGAGGGCCTGCTGGGTGTGGATCTGCCCGATGAGCAGATGAAGGCCATTGTGGAAGGCATCAAGGCCAAGCTCGGCGGCGAAGGCGGCGTCATCGGCAAGATCGGTGAGAAGATCGGTGGGATCTTCGGCAAGGAAAAGGAATAAGCTCTTTTTTCGGGCGCCCGCCTCACCGGGCGCCCGATTTTTATACCCGGACGGAGGAAAACCATGATCAAACGATTCATACGCTACTACAGACCGCATAAAACGATCTTCACGCTGGATATGCTGGCGTCGCTGCTGGTGGCGCTCATCAGCGCCCTGTATCCCATGCTGACCCGCAGGGCGCTTCACGACCTGATCCCCAGCAGGAACTACCGCATGATCGTCGTATTCGGCGCGGCCCTGCTGGCGCTGTATTTTATCCGGATGCTGCTGAACTACTTTATCCAGTATCAGGGGCACCTGATGGGCGTTCGGATGCAGGCGCAGATGCGCAGCGAGCTCTTCGCCCATCTGGAGAAGCTGCCCTTCTCCTTCTTCGATGCCCACGAGACCGGCAAGATCATGTCCCGGCTGACGAGCGATCTGATGGACATCACGGAGCTGGCGCACCATGGGCCGGAGAATATGATCATCGCCACCATCTCGGTGATCGTCTCCTTCGTCTATCTCTCCACCATCAACATCTGGCTGAGCCTGATCATCTTCTTCTGCGTGCCGCTGCTCATCATCGTGGCCGTCTTTACCCGTGGAAAAATGCGCAGCGCATTCCAGCGCAGCAGGCAGGCGACCGCCAGGATCAACGCGGATATCCAGAGCAGCATTTCCGGCATCCGGGTCACCAAGGCGTTCACCAACGCGGAGAAGGAGCAGGAGAAATTCGAGATCGGCAACGCCCAGTTCCGCAACGCAAGCCGCTCCGCCTATAGGGCCATGGGCATATTCCACTCCTCCACGACCTTCATCACGGATGTGTTCAATGTGGTGGTGCTCATCGCGGGCGGCCTGTTCATGTACCGGGGCGCCATCGACTTTGCGGATTACTCCGCGTTCATCGTATCCATCAACCTGTTCCTCACGCCCATCAACGCACTCATCCGGTTCATGGAACAGTTCCAGAACGGCGCCACCGGGTTTGAGCGGTTCGTGGAGATCATGGATCTGCCCGAAGAGCAGGACTCCCCCGGCGCCGCGGACGTGGGCCGCCTCTCCGGGGAGATCGAGCTGAAAAGCGTCAGCTACGGCTATGACCGGGATCGGGACGTGCTCCACGGAGTGGACCTGCACATCCCCAGGGGCAGCACCTTCGCCCTGGTGGGGCCCAGCGGCGGCGGCAAGACCACCATCTGCCACCTGATCCCCCACTTTTACGAAGTGGAAAGCGGGTCGATCCTGATGGACGGAACGGACATCCGGAGCATCACCCGGAGCTCCCTGCGGAAAAACATCGGCATCGTGCAGCAGGACGTATACCTGTTCAATGCCAGCGTGCGGGACAATATCCTCTACGGCAAGCTGGACGCCACGGAGGACGAGGTGGTGGAGGCGGCAAAGCGCGCCAACATCCACGACTTCATCCTCACCATGAAGGACGGGTACGACACGGTCATCGGTGAGCGGGGCGTCACCCTCTCCGGCGGGCAGAAGCAGCGCCTCTGCATTGCCAGGGTCTTTTTGAAAAACCCGCCTATCCTTATCCTCGATGAGGCGACCAGCGCCCTGGACACCGCCACGGAGATGCAGATCCAGCGCTCCCTTGACGAGCTGTGCAGGGGCCGCACCACCATCGTCGTCGCCCATCGGCTCTCGACCATCAAGAGCGCGGACGAGATCGCCGTCATCTCCGAGGGGCAGATCGTTGAGCAGGGCACCCACGACGAGCTCATGGCGCGGCGCGGCGCATACGCCTCTCTCTACGAGCAGCAGTTCCGCAGCCTCTGAGCATCGGCTCATTTTAATCTATCTCAGAGTTTTTTCAGGATTTCTCCCTGTTTTTCAGGATGTATTCAGGATACGAGTGTATAATGCAGAAAATGCGGATCGTATGCTGATTCCGACCGGGATTTTTGTCACCGTGTATCCCGGAGAAGCGGGGGAACAACATGAAAATACTGATCATTGAAGACGAAAAGCTGCTGGCGGACTCCATGAAGGTCCTGCTGGAGAAAAAGGGATTCACCGTGGAGACCGTTTACGACGGGCTGGCCGGCATGGAATATGCGGAGCTGGGGATCTATGATCTGCTCATCGTGGATGTGATGATCCCCGGCATCAATGGGCTGGAGCTTGTGCGGCGGGTGCGGGCAAAGCGGTTTGCCACCCCTATCCTGATGCTCTCCGCCCGTTCCTCGCTGGAGGATCGCGTGGCCGGGCTGAACGCAGGCGCGGACTACTATCTCACCAAGCCCTTTGACGCCAAGGAGCTCTCGGCGTGCATGAACGCCCTGCTGCGCCGCAACGGCAACCAGATCGACGAGCTTGTTTTCGGCAACACGTCGCTGGATCTCAATTCCGGCACCCTCATCTGCAGGGAAAAGCGGATCCGCCTCTCCGCCAAGGAGTTCGACGTGATGCGGATCCTGATGCAGTACGGGGAGAACAACCTCCCCAAAAGCGTGATATTGTCCCGCGTCTGGGGCTATGAGTCCAACGCGGTGGAAAACCATGTGGAGGTCTACGTCGGGTTCCTCAGAAAGAAACTCGCCAGCATCGGCTCCAATGTCCGGATCGAGGCGATCCGGCGGCTGGGCTATCATCTGGAGGTAAAAACGTAATGCTGAACAAGCTGCGCGCCAAATTCATCCTTATCATCATGATCATCTCGGTGACCATGATCGGAGCGCTGGTCGTCCTGTTGGGTGCAAACGCTTCCCGGAGTATTGGGCGCGAAAGCCTCGGTCATCTGAGCGGCCGTTCCATCATCTTTAACATGGCGACTACCATGAATCCTGCCCTGCAGGAGATGTACAGCCGCGTCTATCCCTCCTACTTTGCCCTGTCCTCGGCGGAGGATGCGCCCGTGTTCTCCTACGGTGAGGTGACCGTAGACCTGAACGACAGCGCCGTGCGGGCGGATATCTATAACTCCGCCGCAAACAGCTCGAAGAATGACGGCATCCTGGGCAAATACCGGCTCCGATTCCTCAAGAGGGAGCTCTCCGGTTATATCATATTCTCGGACGCGGCGGACGAGCTGTCCGCACGTACACACGTGTGGCTGAACAGCATCCTGCTGGGCCTGGCCAGCATCCTGATCCTGTTCGTCATCAGCCTGCTGGTATCCAAAGCGGCGATCAGGCCTGCGATGGACGCTCTGTCACAGCAGAAGCAGTTCATCGCCGACGTATCCCACGAGCTGAAAACGCCTGTCACCGTGATGCTCACCAATGCGGAGCTGCTGTCGTCGGACGGGGCGGATCGGGCGTCCCAAAAGCAGTATTCCGACAATATCCTCGTCACAGCGAAACAGATGCGCACTCTGGTGGAGCAGCTCCTGGAGCTGGCTCGCATCGACAGCAGCGGCGCCGCCCTCAATTTGGAGCCGTTGGATCTCAGCGTGCTCGTGTCAGATACCATGCTTCCCTTCGACCCGGTATTCTATGAAAACGGGCGCTCTCTGAGCTCCGACATCGAGCCGGGCGTCGTCGTCAAGGGCAGCGCGGAGCATCTGGCCCAGGTGCTGGATATCCTGCTGGACAACGCGCTGAAATACGCAGACCCCGGAACCGAAGTAACGGTACGGCTGAAAAGCGCCTCCAGGTCCTGCCTCCTGTCGGTGGAGAGCCGCGGGGCGGAAATCGGGCCGGAGGAGCGGAAGAATATCTTCAAACGCTTCTATACCGCGGACAAGGCCCGCACCTCCGGCAGCTACGGCCTGGGTCTTGCCATTGCGGACGGGATCGTGGAGATGCACCACGGAAAGATCTGGGCGGAGAGCGAAGGCGGGCTCAACACCTTCACCGTGCAGCTCCCTTTATAAACCCCAATCATAACAAAAGCTCCGGGCGCATTTGCGCCCGGAGCTTTCTGCGCCTCGCCTGCGGCGGGCGCTCCGTCTTCACTTGTGGTATTTTCCGCCCTCCGCGATCTGGAAGCTGCGGTAGAGCTGTTCCAAAAGCATTACCCGCGCCAGGTGGTGGGGGAACGTCATTTTCGAGAGGGAGAGCCGCAGTCCGGCCTCAGCCTTCACCGAATCGTGGAGGCCATAGGAACCGCCGATGATGAAGCAGAGCTTTGACCCTCCGGCGACGGCCAGCCGCTGCACCTCCCCGGAAAAGCGGACGCTGTCCAGCTCATTTCCCTCCACACACATGGCGATCACCGCGGCGCCCCGGGGGATCTTCGCCGTAATGGCCGCCGCTTCCCGCTTCATGGCCGCTTCCCGCTGGGCGTCAGACGGGGCCTCCGGCAGCCGGACCTCCGGCAGCTCACAGACCTCGACCCGGCACCACGCCCCCAGCCGCTTGATATACTCCTCAGCGGCGGCGATGTAGTGCTTCTCCTTCATTTTTCCGATACAGATCAGCGTGATGCTTGTCATTATATTATGTAAACCTCCCCGGCACACCGGGCAGGGGCTACGGCCAGCTCCGTCTCCGCCCCCAGCTCGCGGAGGGCGGCGGAAACCGTGTCCCGCGCCAGGCGGGGCGTATTGTTTTGTTCGCTCAAGTGGGCCAGCACGATCCTGCGCGCGCCGCCGTCGGCGATGGCGCGGGCAAGGGCGGCAGACGCGTCGTTGGAGAGATGACCGCGATCGGAGAGGATGCGCCGCTTCAGCGGGTAGGGATAGGGGCCGGTGCGGAGCAGCTCTACGTCGTGGTTAGCCTCGATCACGGCCATGTCCACACCCCGCGCGGCCTCCGCCACCTCCCGGGTGACACAGCCCAGGTCCGTGGCAAACAGCAGGGCCTTTCCTCCGCCCTCGATCCGGTAGCCAACGCTCTCCGGCGCGTCATGCATGGTGCGGAAGCTCCTGATCTCCAGCGGTCCGATCCGGATGGCGCCGGAGGCGTCGAACAGCGTCATGCACTTCTCCAGCTCCGGTGTGGCCTCGCAGAGGATCTCTCCGGTGATCCGGGTGGCAAAAACGCGGGCAGCGTGATATTTCGCCATCATCTTAAGTCCGCAGATGTGGTCGGCGTGCGCATGGGTCATGACGATCCCGCTGAGATCACCCGGCGTCAGATCCAGCGCGCGGAGAGCTCCCGTGACGCGGCGCATGGAGATGCCGCAGTCGATAAGGATGTGCGTATCATCTTGGGATACGAGGGTGCAGTTCCCGGACGAGGAGCTGGCCAGGGTACGAATTCTCATACTGACTCCCATGAATCGTCACAGGCGGCGGATAAACCGCCGCCTGCGTATTTTTTCGGTTTTCAGTCAACTTAAATAGAGGCGCCGGATCACGATACCTGCTCCTGCCGCTGAGGCTCGTCGGGCATATCCACGCAGCGGATATCCGCGCCCAGGGAGCGCAGCTTTTCCACGATGTCCTCGTAGCCGCGCTCGATATAGCTGATCCCCTCGATCATCGTGGTGCCCCTGGCGGCGAGGCCTGCGATCACGCAGGCGGCGCCGGCGCGCAGGTCGCACGCCTTGATGGTGGCCCCTGTCAGCGCATCTACCCCTTCGATGATAGCGGTGCGGCCGCTGACCTGGATGCGGGCGCCCATCTTCGCCAGCTCATCCACGTATTTATACCGATTGTCCCATACGCCCTCGGTCACCACGCTGGTCCCCTCCGCCAGGCAGAGGACGGTGGAGATCTGCGGCTGCATATCGGTGGGGAACCCGGGATAGGGCATGGTCTTGATATTGGTGCGCTTCAGGCTGTCCCGGCGCACGATGCGGACGGCGTCGTCCATCTCCGTGACCTCAACGCCCATCTCCTGGAGCTTGCCGGTGATGCAGTCCAGATGCTTGGGGATCACGTTTTTCACCGTGACGTCGCCGCCGGTGGCCGCCGCCGCCGCGATGTAGGTCCCCGCCTCGATCTGATCCGGGATGATCGAGTAAAAGCCGCCGTGCAGGTGACTGACGCCGTTGACCTTGATGACATTGGTGCCCGCACCGCGGACGTCCGCCCCCATGGAGTTCAGGAAGTTCGCCAGGTCCACGATGTGGGGCTCCCGCGCGGCATTCTCAATCACCGTTTTTCCCTTGGCCAGAACGGCCGCCAGCATCAGGTTGATGGTAGCCCCCACAGACACCACGTCCAGCAGGATGTTCGCCCCGTGGAGCCGACCCGAAGTTTCGGCGCAAACGATGCCGTTCTTCACCTCCACCGATGCGCCCATGGCGGTAAAGCCCTTGACGTGCTGGTCAATGGGCCGCACGCCGCCGAAATTGCACCCGCCGGGCATGGAGACGGTCGCCTTTCCATAGCGGCCGAGCATGGCGCCGATCAGGTAATAGGACGCGCGCAGACGGCGCATCATATCAAATGTCGCTTCAGCCTGGGTAATGGCGGAGCAGTCGATGTCCATGGTGTGCTTGTTGACTGTTTTGATCTCCGCGCCCATTTCCTGAAGGATATTCAGCATCATGGTCACATCGGAGATCTGGGGGATATTCTCAATCCTGCACGGTCCGTTTACCAGAAGGACCGCAGGTATGATGGCAACAGCTGCATTCTTCGCGCCGCTGATGGTGACCTCACCATTCAGCTCCCGGCCGCCATTTATGACGTATTTAGTCATTGTCCTGTCCTTTCAGGGTTTGGTATTTGTTGGAAATTGTGCCTTATTTACGAAAGATCGTATAGATTATACTATCAAAGCGCCAATATTGCAAGTATACATATTGCTTTTTTTCTGTGATTATGAAAACCTTACGTGAGCTGGACCCCGCTGACGGCACTGATCTGGTATTCTCCCGTGTCGGTGACGAGCTTCCATGCCGGCTGCAGCTCCACCGCGCCGAATACGGAGGTGTTCATCACGTATCCCGGAAAGATGTCGTACACATGGGTACAGGCCACGTCGCCGGAGAGGACCAGGGACAGGAACCGCATCAACGCGGAGGCGCAGGTCATGCCGCCGCTGCCCGCCGGGGCGCCCCCGGAGGCCGCCAGCCGCCCGGAAATGCGGAGGAGGCTGCCCTCCTGAAAACTCAATTCCAGTATACAGTTGAAGATTGGGACGTCCTGCACGGTCTGCACCGCCCGCGCCGTATCGCCGGTGATCACCGCCGTTTCCGCCGTTAGGCCGAGCTGGTGCATGAGCCGCTTCACCGCGGCCTCGGTACATTCGGCGGGATACGCTCCGGGCTCCAGACCGACCTCGAATTCGCCCCCGCTCCGGAACAGGGCAGTGCCCTGCTCCGACGTATATAAGTATATGCTGCCGCCCTGGTCGGATACGCTGGTCTCGCCCAGGAGCCGCCGGGCAAGCTCCTCCTCTGCCTGAATGCTGCGGGGCCAGGAGCGGCCTGCCGGTGTATCGCTGAGCTTCAGATCGCGGGAGAGGAACACGCCGTTTTTCGTGTAGAGCTCCGTGATGCGCTGCAGCTCCTCCGCCCGGGCACGGTTCTCGGCCGTGTGGTCGATGGCGATAAACGTCAGAAACAGCAGATTGATAATAACCAGTACGCCGATGATGATGGATTTGATCCTTGAAACGGGCATGTCGTTCCCTCCGTTTCATTCCGCTGCGGTCAGCAGCGTCCACCGGGGGACATAGTCCCCCGCCGCACCGTCGTAGACGAGCCGGAACCCGCCCGGGGATGCGGCAGCGGCCTGGATCTCCGGCAGCAGCTCCCGCTCCTCTTCCACCAGGGAGAATCGGTAGAGCCGGAGGTCCATCTCTGTGACAACGCCCCCCTCCAGGGTGATCGAGGCGGCGTGCGCCCCGTCGGGCAGGGACAGGAGCCCGCCCGCGATGCAGTAGTCAAATGCCGTCACGGTCACGCTGCCGGCGGTCACGGTCCCGGCATAGCAGTAGTCCGCGTCCCCGGCAAAGAGGGGCAGGAGCTTGCTGCAAATACGTTCTGCCTGCTCGATATCGCCGAAGAAGGTGCTCTGCCTGCGCTTGGCCTCGCCGCTGAAGCGGTAAGCCACGGCGCCGTCCGGGGAGATGCGCAGGGTAAAGTCCGTCGCCACGTAAACGTAGGTGCCGTCACCCTCCATATATCCGGATCTTTCAAACACGGCGGCATCCAGCGCCTCCAGCAGCTCATAGCGCGCCTCCTGCCCGATCATGGGCTCGGAGGAAACGGCCAGCCGATGGGCGGCCGAATCCGGGAAAAGGAGCTGGCTGCCGCAGCCGAACGCCTCCAGCGTGTCCAGTTCAAAGGCAAACACCGCCCGCTCTGAACAGAGCTCCCCCAGTCCCTGCACCGCATCCGCGGGCACGGCCGTAGCGCACTCGAAGCACGCCCCCGTTCCGTCTCGGAAACAGAGCCGATCGCTGGAAAGGCACAGGGCGGCCACATTGCTGGACTCCATGGCGCCGGCCTCCGTGCCCAGCCATGCGCAGAGCACCGCCATGGGCACAGGCTCGTAGTATTCATAATAGACACCAGGAGAGAGGAGGAATTCCCGCCATCTGGCCTCGTCCACAGCCGTAGGCTCACCTGCGGAGCCCAGCGCCTCAGAAAACAGCTTCACCGTTTTTTCAAAGACGGAGGTAAGCTCCTCTCCGTCGTATTTGGCGGCCGTATGTGTTCCGTCCTGCCCCGTCACGGCGATGCACATGGGCTTTGCCGCGCCGCGGGACTCGCCGAACGTCTGCGACGGATCGCCCGACGTACCGCTCTGGCTCCCGGCTCCGCCGGGGATGGGAAAGATGCGGGAATACAGCCCCAGGGCAACGGCGGAGATCACCAGCAGCACGATGACCGCTGTCTTGACCGCTTCGATGACCCGCCTGCTCATAGCGATTCCGCTCCGGGGGCGTCGGCCGGCCCGTTGACGGGCAGGTACACAGTGACCGTGGTGCCCTCTCCCTCCCGACTCTCGATGACCATTTTCCCACCGTGCCGCTCCACGATCTCATGGGCAATGGAGAGGCCCAGTCCCGTTCCGCCGGAGGCGCGGGAACGCGCCTTATCCACCCGGTAGAAGCGGTCGAATACCCGGGGCAGGTCTGCCTCCGGGATCCCGATGCCGGAATCCTGCACCCGGATCCAGACCTGCCCATCCAGTGCGCCGCTGGAGATTTCGATGGTGCCGCCCTCCGGCGTGTATTTCACTGCGTTGGAGAGGATGTTCATGAGCACCTGCTCGATGCGGGAGCGATCGCCCACTACGTAGGGCATGCGCCACTCCAGCTCGAGATTTACGATGTGGCCGCGTTTCTTCGCGTCCAGCGCCACGGCGGCATATACGTCCCGCACGGACCGCTCCAAATCAAACCGCTCGAAATTCAACGCCCAGCTGCCGGAGTCGAATTTTGAGAGATCCAGCAGGTCCTGCACGATCTTCGTCATCCGGTCGCTCTCGTTGACGATGACGCCCAGAAATTCCTTCTGCATCTCCGGCGGCATATCTCCTCCGTCGGAGAGCGTCTCCGCGTAGCTGCGGATGCTCGTCAGGGGCGTTCTCAGCTCGTGGGAGACGTTTGCCACAAATTCCCGCCGGAGCGTCTCGGCATTTTTCAGCTCCTCCAGCGTCGTCTCCAGCCGCTGGGCCATCTCGTTGAACGTGGCGGCCAGGTTGCCCACCTCGTCCCCCGACTCCACCGTGATCTTTCGGGAGAAATCGCCCCCCGCCATGGCGTCGGCCGCCTTCGTCATATCCAGGATTGGCCGCAGCAGCGTTCTCGCCAGGATCACGCTCAGCGCGGCGGAGATGACGAAGCCCACGGCCACGGACTGGAGGATGAGCCGGATGAGCTCCCAGCTCAGGTCCTGCGCGGTCTGGCGGTTGTCCTTCACATAGATGATGTAGTCGCCCACAGGCACGGCCACGTCCATCAGGTCGCCGTAACCGGGCTCCGCCCCCTCACTGCCGGTCATGGCGGTAAGGATGTTGTTCGTAAACTCCAGCTCGGTGACGCCGTCGGACCCCGCCATCACCCGGCCGTCAGACATGCGGAGGATGTAGAAGTTCCGCGTGTCCGCGTCAATGCCCAGCTTGCCCGAATAGGCGGACAGGATATCATTCAGCTTCTCGGGCGCGTCCTCCTCCCGGGCAGCGCTGTAGAGGGACGCCGCCATCTGTTCATTGGCGAAGGCGGCGCTCATCTCCTTATAGAATGCGCTGGTAAAAAAGGTCTGCACGCCGCGCACAAGGAACACGCATACTACGGCCATGAGCAGCAGTATGAGCAGCAGCATAATGAAAATGAGCTTCGTCCGAAGGCTGCGAAGGGCCCCGGGCTGGACATCAGTTTTCAAAGTAATAACCTACTCCCCGTTTTGTCATCACATGGGCAGGGTTGGCGGAGTCGTCCTCCACCTTCTCCCGCAGGCGCCGCACGGCAACGTCCACCGCCCGGAGATCGCCCAGGAAGTCGTACTGCCACACCTCGCGCAGCAGCTCCTCCCGGGAGAATACCTTTCCCGGCGCGGCGGCCAGGTATCTGAGCAGCTCGAATTCCCGCTGGGTCAGCTCCAGCGGCTGTCCATCCTTGTAGGCGGTGTAGCGTTCCCCGTCGATGACGATCCCTTTCGTGACGCCGGGAACCGCCTCGATGGCCCCGGTGCGGCGAATGTTGGCCTTCACCCGGGCGGAAACCTCCCGGATGGAGAAGGGCTTCGTGATGTAGTCGTCCGCGCCCAGCTCAAGTCCGAGGACTTTGTCCGTCTCCTCCTCCCGGGCCGTCAGCATGATAATGGGGATGGTGAGGTTGTGCCGCCGGATGTGGCGGCAGACCTCGAACCCGTCCATCTCCGGCAGCATCACGTCCAGCAGCACCAGATCGGGGTTTTCGCTCTCCACCAGCCGGAGGGCGCTTTTCCCGTCGTATGCCTCCAGGGTGTCATAGCCCTCCTTCCGCATATTGAAGCGGAGGATATCGACGATGTTTTTCTCGTCGTCGACGATCAGAATGGTCTTTCCCATGTTTCACCTCGCCAGGAATCACTGTCTGTCCAGCAGCAGCCTCGCCTTCAGGACGCCGAATACCGTCTTGCCGTCCGGCACCTTGTTCTCCATGATCTGACTGCATATCTCGTCCAGGGGATACCGCTCCACGCTCAAAAACTCATCCTCATCCGGGTGACTCTCGCCGAAAACGAGATCGGTGGCGAGATACACGTACAGAATCTCCTCGCAGAAGCCGGGGGAGGGATACATGGCTCCCAGGTCGATGAGCCGCCCCGCGCGGCAGCCGGTCTCCTCGCTGAGCTCGCGTCTCGCGCACGCCTCCGGCGACTCACCGGGCTCCAGCTTCCCTGCGGGGATCTCCAGCAGCTCGCAGCTGAAGGGATAGCGGAACTGCCGCACCATGAGTACGTTCCCGTCCGCGTCCACCGGCACGACGGCCACGCCGCCGGGATGCTCCACCACCTCGCGCACCACCCGGTGCCCGTTCTGGACCTCCGCGATGTCCTTCCTCACGTTCACGATAAAGCCGGAGTATTTTCTCTCTCCGCTGATCTTTTTCTCAAAAAAGCTCATGTCTTCCCCCTGTTGCTCACACTTTTTTATAAACTGCCGCCCCGGTGCGCTTGTGCTCGCTGGCGGCATGGTACCGGTCGATGATCGCCCTGTCGCGCTCCGACGCCTCGCCGGTGAGGATATAGGTGTCTATGGCTTTGTAGGTAACGCCCATATCCGCCTCGTCCGTCTGCCCTTCGTAGAGACCGGCGGAGGGGGCCTTTTTGATGATGTTCTCCGGCGCGTTCAGGTACGCCAGGAATTCAAAAACCTCTGTGGCGGTCAGGTCGATGATGGGATTGAAGTCATAGGCCCCGTCGCCCCATTTGGTGAAGTAGCCCATATAGTATTCGCTGCGGTTGCCGGTGCCGGCCACAAGGCGCCCCTCCCCGGCAGCGATGGTGTAAAGGGTCAGCATCCTGAGTCTCGGCGCGATGTTGGATATGGCCGAGTCGGTGAGCTTGGCGGTTTTGCCGATCGTCTCCACCGCCAGCTCCTTCTGGGCCGTCAGGTCAACCACCCGGGTCTCGATGCCGAACTGGGCGGCCACGCTGTTGCCGTCGTCCATATCCTCCCCGTAATTGCGCTTTGAGGAGCATGGCATGATGACGCCCACCGTATTCTCGCAGGCGGCCTTGCACAGGATGCCCACCAGGGCGGAGTCCTTCCCGCCGGAGTTGCCGAATACGATGCCCTTTGCGCCGCTGCTTGCCAGAAGCTCGCGGATAAACGCGACTCGTCCCTCGAATTCCGCTTTGTAATCTCTCATTTTGCCGCCTCCAAATTCAGAATTTTCTTCAGAAACTGTCCCGTATAGCTGGCGTCGCAGGCCGCGACCTCCTCCGGCGTGCCGGTGCAGACCACCGTGCCGCCGTCATCGCCGCCCTCCGGCCCCAGGTCTATGATATAGTCGGCTGTTTTGATCACATCCAGGTTGTGCTCGATGACCACCACCGTATTGCCCGCGTCGGTCAGACGGCTCAGCACCTCGATGAGCTTGTGCACGTCCGCGGCATGGAGGCCGGTGGTGGGTTCGTCCAGCACATAGAGCGTTCTGCCGGTGGATCGCTTGGAGAGCTCTGTGGCCAGCTTCACCCGCTGGGCTTCGCCCCCGGACAGGGTGGTGGAGGACTGCCCCAGCTTGATGTAGCCCAGCCCCACGTCGGACAGGGTCTGCAGCCGGTCCCGCAGTTTGGGCAGATTTTCGAAGAAGACCACCGCCTCGTCCACAGTCATATCCAGCACTTCAAAGATATTTTTGTTCTTGTACCGTACCTCCAGCGTCTCGCGATTGTACCGCTTGCCGCCGCAGACCTCGCAGGGCACGTAGATATCCGGCAGGAAGTGCATCTCGATCTTCAAAAGGCCGTCCCCGGCGCAGGCCTCGCATCGGCCGCCCCGGGTATTGAAGGAAAACCGGCCCGGACCGTAGCCTCTGGCCTTGGCGTCCTGGGTGGAGGCAAACAGGTCGCGGATATCGTTGAAAAGCCCCGTATAGGTGGCGGGATTGGAACGGGGCGTCCGCCCGATGGGGGACTGGTCGATGCTGATGACCTTGTCCAGCTCCCGTATCCCTTCAAAGCCGTCATGCTTCCCCGCGTGGATCTTGGCGCGGTTCAGCTCCGCCGCCAGCTTTTTGTAGACCACCTCGTTCACCAGGGAGGATTTGCCGCTTCCGGACACGCCGGTGACGCAGGTCATGACTCCCAGAGGGAAGGACACGTCGATATGCTTCAGGTTGTTCTCCGCCGCGCCCAGGACAGTGAGGACCTTGCCGCTGCCTTTCCGCCGGGTCTCCGGCACGGGGATCTTTTTTCTCCCGCTGAGATACTGCCCCGTGACGGACTCCTCGCAGGCCATGATCTCCTCCGCCGTACCGGCGCAGACCACATGTCCGCCGGAAACGCCAGCGCCGGGGCCGATATCCACGATATAGTCCGCCTCGCGCATGGTGTCCTCGTCGTGCTCCACCACCAGGAGTGTGTTGCCCAGGTCCCTGAGGCGCTTCAGGGTATCCAGCAGCTTCGCGTTGTCCCGCTGGTGAAGGCCGATGGAGGGCTCGTCCAGGATATACAGCACCCCCATGAGGGAGGAGCCGATCTGAGTAGCCAGCCGGATGCGCTGAGCCTCGCCCCCGGAGAGGGAGCCCGCATGGCGGCTCATGGTCAGGTAATCGAGGCCGACGCTCTGCAAAAACGTCATGCGGCTGCGGATCTCCTTGATGATACTGTCCCCGATCATATGCTCCTTCTCCGTGAGGGTCGCCGGGAGCGCTTCAATGAAGCTCAGCGCAGCCTTGATGGGCATATCGGTGAAATCCGCGATATTCATACCCCCCACGGTGACGGCCAGCACCTCCGGCTTCAGCCGCCGCCCGTGGCAGTCGGGACACGGGTTTTCGGACATATACTGCTCCAACTCGCTGCGCATGGCGGGGCTCTGGGTCTCCCGGTAGCGCCGCTCCAGGTTGTTCACGATCCCCTCAAATGGCTGAGAAAGGGTCCCCTTGCCCCTGGGCTGGTCGTAGTGGAGGGTGAGCTTTTCCCCCTTTGTGCCGTAGAGGATGATGTCCATCACCTCCGGCGGCAGATCCTTGATGGGCGTGGTGAGCCTGAATCTGTATTTTTTCGACAGGGCGTCAAAATACATACGGGCGATGCTGTCGTCCTTGATGCTGCCCCAGCCGGAGGCGGATACGGCCCCGTCCGCGATGGAGAGCGCGTCGTTCGGTATGATGATCGACGGATCCACCCGCAGAAGCGAGCCGAGTCCCATGCAGGTGGGGCAGGCGCCGTATGGATTGTTGAAGGAGAACATCCTGGGCGTCAGCTCCTCGATGGAGATGCCGCAGTCCTCGCAGGCGTAGTTCTGGGAGAACATCAGCTCCCGTTCTTCGCCCACCAGGTCGATCACCACGATGCCCCCTGCCAGGGCGGAGGCCGTCTCCACCGAGTCGGTGAGCCGCCGCGCAATGTCGGATTTTATCACGAGCCGATCCACGATGACCTCGATGGTGTGCTTTTTGTTCTTGTCGAGCCTGATCTCCTCCGTGAGGTCATAGATGCTGCCGTCCACCCGGACACGGACATAGCCGCTGCGGCGGGCGTCGTCGAACACTTTGGCGTATTCGCCCTTCCGGGCCCGTACCACCGGGGCCAGCACCTGGATGCGGGTGGCCTCCGGCAGGGCCATCACCTGGTCGATGATCTGATCCACCGTCTGCTGGCGGATCTCCTTGCCGCACCTGGGGCAGTGGGGAACGCCGATACGCGCCCATAAAAGGCGCAGGTAGTCGTATATCTCCGTCACCGTGCCCACGGTGGAGCGGGGGTTGCGGCTGGTCGTCTTCTGGTCGATGGAAATGGAGGGGGACAGGCCGTCAATGCTGTCCACATCCGGTTTCTCCATCTGGCCCAGAAACTGTCTGGCATAGGAGGACAGAGACTCCACATAGCGCCGCTGTCCCTCCGCATAGATCGTCTCGAACGCCAGGGAGGATTTGCCGCTGCCGGAGACGCCGGTCATGACCACCAGCTTGTCCCGGGGGATATCCAGGTCGATGTTCTTCAGGTTGTTTTCCCTGGCTCCGCGAATTCTGATATATTCCTGCATAAATCTCCTTACGGGGCGGTCACTCGCCCGATGCACTGCGGGTAATGGGATTCTGCGCATTGGACAGCATCAGCTTGATGCGGTTCTCCTGATTGATCCGGGTGGCCCCGGGGTCGTAGTCGATGGCCACGATGTTGGAGTCTGGAAAGTCGTCCTTGAGCCGCCGGATCATGCCCTTGCCCACCACATGGTTGGGCAGGCAACCGAAGGGCTGGGTGCAGACGATATTTTTCGTGCCCGTGTGGATAAGCTCCAGCATCTCCGCCGTGAGGAGCCAGCCCTCGCCCATTTTATTGCCGTAGCCCAGGTAGCCGCGGATCAGCTCCTGCAGGTCGGAAAACCTGCCCATGGGGCGGAAGCAGGGCCGGGTCTTCACCGCGTCGATCATGGCGCTCTGCAGCCCCTCGATATAGCGCTGGAAAACGGTGACCACCAGCTTCTTCAGCTTTGAGCCGCGGTACAGGTCCACGTCCACGGCGCGGTTGTTGATCTTGAAGATCATAAAATCCGTCAGGCCGGGGACCACAGGCTCGCAGTCCTCGCTCAGGAGGAACTCCTCCAGATGGTTGTTGCCCAGCGGCGCGAATTTCACATAGATCTCGCCCACGATGCCCACGCGCACCTTGGGCGCGCCCTGCCGGGGGATGTCGGCAAAGTCGGCGGTGATCTGCGGCATGATCCGCTTCATGGCGCGCCTGCCCATGCCCCTGCCCTCTCCAAACAAGGCCACGAGCCGATTCGTCCAGCTCTCAATAAGAGAATCTGTCGCGCCCTTCTCCGTCTCATAAGGGCGGCACTGGTTGCCCAGCCACACCAGCAGATCGCCGTAGATCATGCCCACGGCCAGCTTCATGATGGTGGGGATGGAAAGGGAGAAGCCCGGGTTCTTCTCCAGCCCGCTCAGGTTCACCGAAACCACGGGGATATATTCGAGCCCCGCCTTTTTCAGCGCCTTCCTCAGCAGATGGATGTAGTTGGAGGCGCGGCAGCCGCCGCCGGTCTGGGTGATGAGCAGGCCGACCTTATGCCTGTCGTACCGTCCGCTGTTCACCGCGTCGATAAGCTGCCCGATCACCAGCAGCGCGGGATAACAGGTATCGTTGTGCACATATTTGAGGCCGGTATCCACGATCTGCCGCCGATTCTCCGGCATGAGCATGTCGATCCGGTATCCGTCCAGTTCCAGCACCTTTTTCAGCATGGTGAAGGTCACCGGGAGCATCTGGGGCATGAGAAGGGTATAGTCCCTCTTCATCTCTTTTGTGAAAATAAGCCGGCCCGTGCTGTCATAGATGAGCTCTGCCATTACGCGATCTCCTCCCTGGCCTCGATGGCCGCCAGCAGGCTCCGCAGCCGGATGCGGACGGTGCCCAGATTCGTGATCTCGTCGATCTTGAGCTGGGTGTAGATCTTGCCCCCGTCCTCCAGGATGCTGCGCAGCTCGTCGGTGGTGATGGCGTCGGTGCCGCAGCCGAAGGATACGAGCTGCACCATCTGCATGTCCGGCTGGGTGGTCACATACCGCGCGGCGGAGTACATCCGCGCCTGATACGTCCACTGGTTCAGCACCTTCCGCGGCTCCTTCTCCATGATGTGGGACACGGCGTCCTCGGTGATGAGGGCCAGCCCGAAGGAGGTGATCAGCTCGTCGATGCCGTGGTTGATCTCCGGGTCGATGTGGTACGGCCGCCCGGCCGCCACGATGATGCGCCGACCGTTCTGCCTTGCCCAGGCAACGTACTCCTCCGCCGTTTTCCGCACGTCTTCCTTATAGGCGGCGTACGCTTCATAGGCGCGTTTCGCCGCCCGCTTCGTCTCCGCTTTGGGAACGCCGAAGTGTTCCTCAAAGAACTCGGCGGAACGGATGAGAAACCCCTTCTTATTCGCCAGGGCGAAGTAGGGGCAGAGGTACTTTTTGCCCCGCAGCCCGGGCATGTTGGCCCCCAGCAGCTCGGGGTAGTATGCCACCACGGGGCAGTTGTAGTTGTTGTCGCCCTTGCCCTCGTCGAAGTTGTAGGGCATGCAGGGATAGAGGATCGCGTCCACGCCCTTCTCCAGCAGGCTCTCCATGTGCCCGTGGGTCAGCTTGGCGGGATAGCACACCGTGTCCGAGGGGATGGTGCGCTGCCCCTTCGTATACAGGACGCGGGAGGATTCGTCGGAGAGGACCACTTCAAAGTCCAGCGCCGTAAGAAGCTCGAACCAGAAGGGCAGGTTCTCGTACATATTCAGCACGAAGGGAATGCCGATGCGCCCCCGCGCGCCCGTGCCGCTCCCCCTGCCGCAGAGGGCGCGGAGCTTATCGTATTTATACCGCATCAGGTCGTGGCCGGTGGTCTTTTCGCCCCCCAGCGGTTTGGAGCAGCGGTTGCCGGAGATAAAGCGCCGCCCCCCGTCGAAGGTGTTCACCGTGAGGCTGCAGCGGTTGGTGCAGCCCCTGCAGGTGACGGGCCGCGCGGCGTGGGTGAAACGCTCCAGCGCCTCCGGCCCCAGAAGCGCCGTGCTCTTGAGCTTTTTGTCCATGGCGGTCAGCGCGGCGCCGTAGGCGCCCATGAGGCCGGCTATGGTGGGCCGGGTGACGTTCCGGCCGATCTCCTGCTCGAAGCCCCGGAGCACGGCGTCGTTCAGAAACGTGCCGCCCTGCACCACGATATTCTGCCCCAGATCGTCGGCGGAGGCCGCGCGGATAACCTTGTAGACCGCGTTCTTCACGATGGAGATGGACAGCCCCGCGGAGATGGATGCCACGGTGGCCCCCTCCTTCTGAGCCTGCTTCACGCTGGAGTTCATGAAAACGGTGCAGCGGGAGCCCAGATTCACCGGGGTGGGATCGAAAAGCCCCAGCTTCGCAAAATCCGCGATGTCATAGCCCAGGGCGGAGGCAAAAGTCTCGATAAAGCTGCCGCAGCCGGAGGAACACGCCTCGTTCAGGAGGATACTGTCCACCGCGCCGCCGCGGATCTTGAAGCACTTCATGTCCTGGCCGCCGATGTCGATAATGAAATCCACGCTCGGATCAAAGTGCCGCGCCGCCCGGAAGTGGGCCATGGTCTCCACGATGCCCAGGTCGGCGGAAAAGGCGTTTTTGATCAGGTCCTCCCCGTAGCCGGTGACGGCGCTGCCGCGGATGGTGATCCGGTCCCCGAAGCGGCCGTAGATCTCTTTTAACTGCTGGAGGACGATGGAAACCGGGTCGCCCCGGTTGGGACCGTAGTAGCTGTAGAGGATGCCGCCGTCCGGCGCGATGAGGGTGAGCTTTGTAGTGGTGCTGCCGGCGTCGATGCCCAGATACGCGTCGCCGGAATAGCCGTCCGGATCGGTGAGGGCCGGGGCGGCCTTCCGGTGGCGGGCCGCGAATTCCTCATATTCCTCCTCTGAAGTGAAGAGGGGCGGGCAGGCGTCGGTGACGCCGGAGACGTCCGCCGCGCTTTCAAGCTGCTCCAGCAGCGCCTCATAGGTGGTCTCCTTCTCATTTCCCGCGCAGATGGCTGCGCCGATAGCGGCAAAGCAGTCGGCGTTTTCCGGGAACACGGCGTGCTCCTCGTCCAGCTCCAGCGTCTCCATGAACCGCTGCCGCAGTCCCCGGAGGAAAAACAGCGGGCCGCCCAGGAAGACGATCTTCCCCTTCAGTTCCCGGCCCTGGGTGAGCCCGGCGACGGTCTGATCCACCACCGCCTGGAAAATGGAGGCCGCCACATCCTCCCGGCGTCCGCCCTGGTTCAGAATGGGCTGGATGTCCGACTTCGCGAACACGCCGCAGCGGGAGGCGATAGGGTAGATTTTTTCATGCTTCAGGGAAAGCCTGTCCAGCTCCCCGGCGTCCACGTTCAGAAGCGTGGCCATCTGGTCAATAAAGGCTCCTGTGCCCCCGGCGCAGGAGCCGTTCATTCGCTCCTCGATGCTGTTTCCGAAGAAGATGATCTTGGCGTCCTCTCCGCCCAGCTCGATGACCGCGTCCGTATCGGGGATAAAGCGCCCCACGGCGGCGGCGGTAGCATAGACCTCCTGAGAAAAGGGGATGCCCGCCGCTTTGGCCACACCCAGCCCCGCAGAGCCGGTGACGGCGGCGCGCACGGTCTGCCCGCGCAGCACATCCGCGGCGGAGCGGAGCTGCTCGGCCGCTTTATCCCGCACCCGGGAATAGTGCCGCTCATAGGAACGGAAAAGAAGCGTCCCGCCCTGATCCAGCACGACGGTCTTCACCGTGGTGCTGCCTATATCGATACCGATCTGCAAACTCATTTCGGAAATCCTCATTCTGTAAATAGGTTATCGTTTATTTTATCATTTTTCTGTGTGGATTACAAGGCTTTGTGTCATCCGCGCCGCCCTGAAGATAAAACGGCGGAGCAGCGCGGGCCCGGCGCGCCGCCGTCGCCGCGGCGCTGTTGCAATCCCGCGGAAAAAGGGATATAATTCATGCGCTGCGTAACGGAGCGGACGCGTTTTCCCGTGTCCCGGCATCCGTTTCCGCTTTGGGACAGGGACAAAAGAACCGAAGGGGCATGGACATGGAGTTTTCTGCAGGCACATTTGATATAGCGGTCATCGGGGCCGGACACGCGGGGATCGAGGCGGCGCTGGCCGCAGCGCGGATGGGGATGCGGGTGGTCTGCTTCACCATTAACCTGGATGCGGTGGGCAATATGCCCTGCAATCCCGCCATCGGCGGCACGGGGAAGGGCCATCTTGTGCGGGAGCTGGACGCTCTCGGCGGGCAGATGGCCAAAACCGCGGATCGGGCCTGCATCCAGTATCGGCTCCTGAACAGGGGCAAGGGCCCTGCCGTCCACTCCCTCCGGGCCCAGGCGGACCGCAGGGAATACCAGAAGCTCATGAAGCACGAGCTGGAAATGTGTGAAAACCTCTCCGTCAAGCAGGCGGAGATCACGGATATCGGCGTGGAGGACGGACATGTGGCCTGGGTGCGCACCCACACGGGGGCAACCTATGCCTGCCGCGCGGCGGTCATCGCCTCAGGCACTTATCTCTCCGGCCGCACCATCGTAGGGGAGGCCGTGCGGGAGGGCGGGCCGGACGGGATGTTCGCCGCCACGGCGCTGGGCGGCCAGCTCAAGGAGCTGGGGCTGGACATGCGCCGCTTCAAGACCGGTACGCCGCCCCGGATCAACGCCAGGAGCGTGGACTTCTCCAAAATGGAGCTCCAGCCCGGCGATGAGGAGCCGGAGCCCTTCTCCTTTGAGACGGATACGCCGCCGGAAAACCGGGCGGTTTGCTACCTCACCTACACAAACGAGGAGACCCACCGGGTCATCCGGGAAAACCTCCACCGGAGCCCCCTGTTCTCCGGCGTCATCGAGGGCGTGGGCCCCCGCTACTGTCCGTCCATTGAGGACAAGGTGGTGAAATTCGCGGATAAAAAGCGTCATCAGCTTTTTATCGAGCCCATGGGCCTTGGCACGGAGGAGCTCTATATCCAGGGCTTTTCCTCCTCCCTGCCGGAGGACGTGCAGCTTGAGATGATGCACACCGTTCCGGGGCTGGAGCACGCCGAGATGATGCGCTGCGCCTATGCCATCGAATACGACTGCATCAACCCCCTGGAGCTGAAGCCCACTCTGGAGACGAAGAAGATCGCCGGGCTCTACGGCGCGGGACAGTTCAACGGCTCCTCCGGCTATGAGGAGGCGGCGGTGCAGGGCTTCGTGGCCGGGGTCAACGCGGTACTGAAGCTGAGGGGGGCGGAGCCCCTGATCATCGGCCGGGATGAGGGCTACATCGGCACGCTCATTGACGATCTTGTGACAAAGGGCACCAATGAGCCCTACCGCATGATGACCTCCCGCTCCGAATACCGGCTGCTCCACCGGCAGGACAACGCCGATCTGCGCATGGCGCGCCACGGGCTGAGGATCGGCCTCATCTCCCGGGCGCGGTACGACCGGATCATGGAAAAATACGCCGCCGTGGATCGGGAGCTCCAAAGGCTGGAGCGCACCCATCTCGCTCCTACGGAGGCGCTGAACGGATTCCTTGCGCTGCGCGGCACCACGCCGCCGCCCTCCGGCGTATCCCTGGCGGCGCTCATCCGGCGGCCTCAGGTGGATTATGACAGTCTGGCGCCCTTCGATCCGGACCGTCCGGCGCTTCCCCGGGTCGTCGCCCGGGAGGTGGAGATCTCCCTGAAATACGCGGGCTACATTCAGCGGCAGAATCGCCAGGTGGAGGACTTCCGCAGAATGGAGGGGCGTCTCATCCCGGAGGATACGGATTATGACTCCATCCTGGGCCTGCGGATCGAAGCGCGGCAGAAGCTCAGCCGCATCCGCCCGCGCAGCATCGGCCAGGCGGGGCGCATCTCCGGCGTCTCTCCGGCGGATATCGCCGCATTGATGATCTGGCTCGAAAAGAACGGCGTCTGAAAAACGAACGCCCTCCGTTTGGAGGGCGTTTTTGCGTCATAACGCTCAGATAAATCCCTTTTCCCGCAGCCAGGCCGCGCTGCTCTCGGGATCGTAGCTCTCGATGGCGGCGGTGGCGTCCGGCGTCAGCTCCTCTGCCGTGCGCAGCAGCGTCAGCATATCGATGTTCCCCTTGTCCAGCGCCGCATGCCGGTCGCCCCAGCTCCTGCGTCCCTGGGCGGGGGGGCCGTCGTTATTATGAAGGTGGTAGTGGGAGATCTGCGGCGCGCAGGCCCGAAGCCAGTCGATGGGCGCAAGAGGCGTCAGATTCGCGTGACCCACGTCCAGGCACATCTTCAAGCGGGGATCGTCCACCTTTTTGATGATACTCAGGATCACCTCCGGATCAAGCTCCATGACGTTCTCCAGGCAGACCGTCACATTCTGCGGATGCTCGGAGAGAAAGCGGCTCCAAAACTCCGCCTGGCGGTTTATCGTCCACTGGGGGTAGTAGGACTCCTCGTTGTAGTTTGCGTGGACGATCATTTTGTCGGCGCCGAAGCGGACGCAGTAATCCATGGTCATATCGTAGCGGTCATAGGCCACTTGGACGATCTTCGGGTCGATGGCCATGGGAAACAGCTCGTTGTACGGGGCGTGGAGGACCTTCCGCTCCACGGCCCGGGCGCATGCCTCTACGTGCGGCAGAACGGTGCCGAAGCTGTTTTCCATGTTGTCCGTGATGCAGAACTCCGCAAGCTCCAGCCCGAGGCCGTACTCCTGCGCCAGCGGCGCGGTCCGGTCCGTATATGTGAGCTTTTCCCAGTCGCCGTCCGCCTCCTCGCAGATCACGTCGGCAATGGTCGAAATGAGATACTCCATGCTTTCTCCTTCCTTAAACCCTCTGCGGGGTATCGTTTCCATAATTATACACCCGCTTCAGCGCCGACGCCAGTCCTTTCGTGTAGAATTAGCTCCTCCGCCGCATTTCGCGGCGGAGGAGCTCGTTTTAGGAAACACCTGCTGCAAATCTGTTATCTATCTAAACTCAGCCCTCGGACGGGTTGGTGCCAAAGCTGCCGAAGTTCCCGAAGTCGCCCCAGTCGCCCCAACCGTTCTGAGGCTGGGAGTTCTGCTGCTGCTGCTGCTGGGTCTCGGTGTTGACAGTAGTGGCCGGAGCCTCGTCGAAGGTGAGGATAAACTCAAGGTATTCGCCGTTGCGGAAAGCGGTCACGCTCACCACATCGCCCGCACGGAAGTTCTTCTTGGCGGAAAGCAGCGCGTCGCGGCTGTCGATCTCATAATCGCCCAGCTTGGTGATGATATCGCCGGGCTGGAGGCCGGCGGTGGCGGCGCAGGAATCGTCGGCCACGCTCTCCACCAGCGCGCCGGGGACGAGCCCGTAATACTGGGCATAGCTGGCTGTCATGGTGGAAACGGTGATTCCGAAGTAGGCTTTGCCGGTGACATAGCCGTTTTCAATCAGGTCGGAGGCGATGGTCAGCGCGTCGTCGATGGGGATGGCGAAGCCCAGCCCCTCCACGCCGGTGCTGGAGTATTTGGCGGAGACGATGCCGATGACCTCACCGTACTGGTTGTAAACGGGGCCGCCGGAGTTGCCGGAGTTGACGGACGCGTCGATCTGGAACATATTGATGCTCTCTTTGACCTTGGTGTCGGGATCCGTGGTGGTGATAACACGGTCCAGAGCGGAGACGATACCGCTGGTCATGGTGTATTCCAGCTCACCCAGGGGATTGCCCACGGCGTAGACCGTTTCGCCCACGATCATGTCGGCGGATTTGCCCAGGGTCGCGGCATTCAGCCCGGAGGCGTCGATCTTGATGACCGCCACGTCGTTCTCCGCCTCATAGCCCACGATGGAGGCCGTATGCTCGCTGCCGTCCCGGAGGATCACGGTGAGATCATAGCCATACTGGGCAGAATACTTGATCACATGATAGTTCGTAAGGATATAGCCGTCTGCGGAGATGATGAACCCGGAGCCGGACACGGCGCCGGAGGTGGTCTGTCCGAAGATGTTGGTGGTGGTGACGGGGGTCCGGATGCCCACGACCTGCTCACAGGCCATGGCATAGATATCCTGGGCGCTCATGATGCTGCCGTTGGCGGATATCGTCTTGGCAGGGGCGGTGTCGCCCGTATCCGCGGTCGCTGCAGGGGCGGAGTTGAGCACCACGGTGGTGGGGCCGCTGCTGCCGCCTTCGGCGGTGTTGGAAGCGGCAAGCTCCTTGGAACGAAGGTTCACCACACCGTAGGAAACAATGGAGCTGACGATGGCGCATGCCAGCACCAGGCAGACTGCCTTCAGGAAGCCGTGGCTCTTGCGGGGCTTCTCCGTCTCCTGGGCGCGCTGGGTCGCGCCGCGCTGGTAGGAGTAGGCGCCGATGCCGGGGGTGTAGGCCCGCTCCTCGGGCTCCTTGTAGACCGGCTCACGCCAGGGCTCATAATACGTTCTGCCGGAGCCGTATCTTCCGCCGTAGTTGTTGGCCGGCTCAGAAGCGGGCACAGCCTGCGGCGCAGGCGATTCGCCTGCCGGGGCGGAAGCAGTCTCCGTCATATCGGGCGTTTCGTCAGCAGCCTCGTAAGTCTCCGGCTCCTCCGTCTCGTCCGCATCCCAGGCAGCCTGGGTATCGTCCGGCTCGCGCCAGGACCTGTCTTCATTTTCATGATCGGTATACATAAACAGTCCTCCTAACTGATCGGTACGCATCTTGGCCGGGACCGCCGTCGTCGGCTCTTCCCGACTGCATTTTTAAGATAACACCAGTTTATGACAAAAGCGTGAACAGGATTTGAAATAATTTTGGAAATCCTGAGACGATTTTTTGAACAGCGCGCCTCTTCCGGGCGTCTTGACACTTTTTCTCAACCATGGTATTCTATTGTTTCACAGGGATATTGATTTATGAATACATTAACGCCCGCCGACAGGCGGTAATATATGCTTCTGGCGAAAGGATGATAGTAAATGGCCGACAATCAGTATACGTTCGAGAACGAGGTATTCCGCAACACCTACCGGCACACTACCTCCCATATTCTGGCCCAGGCCGTCAAGCGTTTGTTTCCCGAGACGAAGCTCGCCATCGGCCCCGCCATTGCCGATGGCTTCTACTATGATTTCGACACCGAACGTCCCTTCACTCCGGAGGATCTGGAGGCGCTGGAGGCGGAGATGCGCAAAATCTGCAAGGAAAAGCTCCCGCTGGAGCGGTTTGAGCTCCCCAGGGATGAGGCTATCGCCTTCATGGAGGAGCGGGGCGAGCCCTACAAGGTTCAGCTCATCAGGGATCTGCCGGAGGACGCCGTCATCAGCTTTTACCGTCAGGGCGACTTCACCGACCTGTGCGCCGGTCCCCACCTCGACAGCACCGGGCGTGTCAAGGGAAACGCCATCAAGCTCACGAGCTGCACCGGCGCCTACTGGCGCGGCGATTCCAACAACAAGATGCTCCAGCGCATTTATGGCACCTGCTTCCAGAAAAAAGAGGAGCTGGACGCTTATCTCCAGCGCATTGAAGAGGCCAAGCGCCGCGATCACCGCAAGCTCGGCCGCGAGCTGGGGCTCTTCGCCTTCCGGGACGAGGCCCCCGGTATGCCCTTCTATCTGCCCAAGGGCATGATCCTCAAAAATACGCTGCTGGAATACTGGCACGAGGTACACGATCGGTGGGACTATGACGAGATCTCCACACCCCAGATCATGCGCCGCTCCCTGTGGGAGACGTCCGGCCACTGGGATCACTACAAGGAGAACATGTACACCACCGTCATCGACGATGAGGATTTTGCCATCAAGCCCATGAACTGCCCCGGCAGCATCCTGGTTTACGAGCTGGAGGGTCACTCCTACAAGGATCTCCCCCTGCGCTACCGGGAACTGGGCAAGGTGCATCGCCATGAACTCTCCGGCGCGCTCCACGGCATGTTCCGCGTCCGCTGCTTTACCCAGGACGATGCCCACATCCTCCTGGCTCCGGAGCAGATCAAGGATGAGGTCGTCCGCATCGCACAGCTCTTCGACGAGGTCTACGGCCTGTTCGAGCTGCCCTACACCATTGAGCTCTCCACCATGCCGGAGGATCACATCGGCACCGAGGAGGACTGGGCTGTTGCGGAAAAGACCCTGTCCGATGCCATCGAGAGCATCGGCAAGACCTATGTCATCAACAAGGGCGACGGCGCTTTCTACGGACCGAAGCTCGACTTCCACATTGAGGACTGCCTCGGCCGCACCTGGCAGTGCGGTACCATCCAGCTCGACTATCAGCTCCCCGGCCGGTTCGATCTGGAATATATCGGCTCCGACGGCGCAAAGCATACCCCGGTTATGATCCACCGGGTGGTATTCGGCTCCGTGGAGCGGTTTATCGGCGTGCTTACCGAGCACTACGCCGGCGCATTCCCCCTGTGGCTGGCTCCGGAGCAGATCCGCGTCATGCCCATTACCGACCGCACCAACGACTATGCCGAGAAGATCCGGGCCGCGTTGGCGGCAAAGGGCTTCCGGGCCAAGACTGACCTGCGCAACGAGAAGATCGGCTATAAGATCCGCGAAGCCCAGGCCCAGAAGATCCCCTACATGATCGTTCTGGGCGACAAGGAGGCGGAGAGCGGCCTCATCACCGTGCGCACCCGCACCGGCGGCGACCAGGGCCAGATGACGCTGGATGCGCTGCTGGAAAAGATCGTTCCCGAGCGGGATGAGCGGAGAAACGGCTGACGCTCCGGCTCCGCCCGGCGGCACTTTGAAAAAACGAGCTAAATTTTACATGGCATAACGGCACATGCTCCTTCGTAAAATAGGGACAAACCTCTGTTTTGCGAAGGAGCATTATTATGCGCAGAAAGAAAACGATCCTCGCGCTTTGCGCAGTTTTTCTCGTCAACGTCCTCCTGATTCTGCTGTTCCAGACGCTGCCCGCGGCGAAGGCCGCCGTCTACCGGCGGGGCTCCACTGGCTCCGGCGTCACGGAGCTGCAGGAGAAGCTCCAGGGCTGGGGATACTATTCCGGGGAGGCGGACGGCATTTACGGCAGCCGCACGGAAGCGGCGGTCAAGTCCTTCCAGCGGAAAAACGGACTCAGCGTGGACGGCGTCGCCGGTCCCGCCACCCTGGCCGCCATGGGCATCTCCGGCGACGGCGGGGCCAGCGCCAGGGGAAATGACACGGCGCTGCTGGCGCGGCTCATCTCCGCGGAGGCCAGGGGAGAGCCCTATGTGGGCCAGGTGGCCGTGGGCGCGGTGGTGCTGAACCGGGTGGAGCATCCCTCGTTTCCCGGCACCCTCTCCGGCGTCATCTACCAGTCCGGGGCGTTCTCCTGTCTGCAGGACGGGCAGTGGGACCAGCCGGTATCCGACAGCGCCTACTCCGCCGCCCGGGACGCCCTGAACGGCTGGGACCCCACCGGCGGCGCCATCTACTACTTCAACCCCGCCACCGCCACCAGTTCCTGGATCTGGTCCAGGCCGCTGATTATCACCATCGGGAAGCACCGCTTCTGTGCGTGAGCGGAGTGGCGATGCGGCCTGCGCTTTTTCCCGTATTTTCTTAAATGCTACTTGCTTAATCGGTAAATAAATGGTACAATTTGTGCAATTCGATCTGTTTGCCGGGAAGCAGCCGGCAGCAATTCTGGAAAGAGGTGCTACTATGGAGGAAAAAACTGAGATGAGGATCCCCGGGCCGAACGATCCCGACTACGAGGGCCCCGATTTTCTCTGGATGACGGAGCAGGAGGAGAAAAAGCCCGCAAAAAGGCTGTACGACGACTGCGCCTGGGCCAAGGAGCCCGATAAGATCCCGGAGGATCAGATCGCGGAGACGCTGGAGACCGAGGTGCTGATCGTGGGCGGCGGCATCGCCGGACTCGCCGCCGGCGCGCGGTGCACGGACCTGGGTCTGAAGTGCATCGTCATCGAGAAATACCACGGCATCGTGTCCCGCGGCGCGCACATCGCCTGCGTGGACTCGCCCGTGATGCGCAAGCTGGGCGTTTCCATCGACAAAAAGCAGTTCGCCCGTGACTGGATGCACATCTGCGGCAGCCGCGTCAACGAGGATCTGCTCTGGCTGTATCTGAACAACTGCTCCGACGCGGTGCAGTGGCTGGTGGATCTGGGCGGCGACGCCGTGGAGCTCAAGCTGTTTGGCGGCCGGTACAGGGGCCCCGACTTCACCGAGTACGACGGCACCCACTATCTGATCCAGAAGCCGGAGGCTACCCGGTACAAGAATTATGCCGGCGCCCGCCTCATGTGCGAGATCCTTCAGGACCACTGCCTGGAGGGGGAGGGCAACCAGATCATCCGCAAGACGAAGGCCCAGTACCTGGAGAAGGACGACTCGGGCCGCGTGGTGAGCTGCATCGCCCAGGGAGAGGACGGCAAGTACCGCCGCTTCCGGGGCACCCGCGCCGTGGTCCTCGCCACCGGCGACATCGGCTCCAACAAGGACATGATGCGCACCTTCGCCCCCATCGGCCTGGTGCCCAAGGTGAACTTCTACTTCCCCCAGGTGCCCGATCCCGATAATCCCGGCCACAGGACCGGCCTGAACCAGGGCGACGGCCACAGGATGGCCTACTGGATGGGCGCGAAGTTCGAGACGCCCTCCTGGGCGCTGTCCATGCACCTGCAGGCATACGCCTTCTTCGTGTTCTTCTTCCTCTTCGTCAACCGGGACGGCAAGCGCTTCATGAACGAGGACACCTGGGTGCAGGCCAAGTCCATCCGCTGCGCCATGCAGCCGCGCGGCGACTACGCCTTCACCATCTTCGACAAGAAGTGGTTCGATGAGCTGGGCGACCTGGCGGACATCACCGGCGGCCAGTTCGTGGGTCCGATGATGATGGACTACGGCGAGAAGTGGAGCCGGGCGAACGGCATCGACAAGGCCATTGAGCAGTATGTGGAGCGCGGCTTCTGCTTCAAGGCAGACACCCTTGATGAGCTGGCGGACAAGATGGGCGTTCCCAAGGACACATTCCTGGCCACCGTCGCCCGCTACAACGAGCTGTACGAGCTGGGCGAGGATCTGGACTACGGCAAGCGGAGCGAGCTGCTCACCAGCATCTCCGAGCCTCCGTTCTACGCCCTCAAGTGGGGCCCCGCCCTGTGCAACGTCCACGGCGGCGTGATCACCGACACGGAAATGCACATTCTGGACGACGACTACAACATCATCCCCGGCCTCTATGCCGTGGGCAACGTGGCCGGCGGCCTGTACGGCGTGGACTATCCGCTGCTCTGGAACGGCAACAGCCACTCCCGCGCCCTCACCTGGGCCCGCGCCGCTATTGCGGACATCGCAAAAAACAAAGAAAACGATTAACGCGCAATAATACATAACAGCGCCGCCGCATCCTCTCGGATGCGGCGGCGCGTTCTTTTTTATTATTCCACCCAGAATACCCGGTCCGGCTTGCGGTGAGGCGCACGCGGCGGATCCCCGGCGGGATGGCCCACGATGCAGTGTCCGATCCCCTCCCAGTCGCCCTGGATGCCCAGGTCGCGCAGGAGCTGTTTGAACTCCTCCGCCTCAAAGACCTGGCGCGCCCGGTGGATCCAGCAGCTTCCCAGTCCCAGGGAGTGGGCTGCCAGCATCATGTTGCCGATGACAAGGCTGCCGTCGTAGACGTGGTTGGGGCACTGCTTGTCCGCCAGCACCACCAGTACCGCCGGCGCGCCGAAGAAGGGGTCTGCGCTCTCCGTCCAGCCGCCGATCTCGCAGTTTGCTCGGCTCAGCCGGTCCCGCAGCTCTTTGTCCGTCACCGCCAGGATGATCACGTCCTGCCTGTTCCGGCCGCTGGCCGCCCAGAGCCCCGCCTCGACGATCTGGTCCAGGTCCTCCCTGGATACGGGCTCCTCCGTGAATTTGCGTACGCTCCGGCGCTCTAAAATGGCTTTCATGACCTCGTTCATTCTTCTTCCTCCTTTGTCAGTTCGTTCTCCACGGCGATCGCCTTGGAGAACTGGGTCTCATACAGCTCCGTATAGGTGCCGCCCGCCTTCACCAGGTCGGCGTGGACGCCCCGCTCCACGATCTCCCCGTCCTTCACCACCAGGATCTCGTCCGCCGCCAGGATGGTGGAGAGCCGGTGGGCGATGAGGATGCTGGTGCGGGATTCGATGATGGGGTCGATGGCGTCCTGTATCTTCCGCTCGGAGATGGAGTCCAGGGCGCTGGTGGCCTCGTCGAAGATGAGGAGTGCCGGGTCCTTCAGCAGCACCCGGGCGATGGAGATGCGCTGCTTCTCCCCGCCGGAGAGCTTCAGGCCCCGGTTGCCCACCATGGCGTCCAGCCCCAGCTCCTGCTTCTCGATGAAGTCGTAGATATTGGCCTTTCTGCACGCCTCGATCATCTGCTCCTCCGTGGCGTCCGGCCGGGCATAGAGCAGGTTCTCCCGGATGGTCCCGTTGAAGAGATATGTCTCCTGGCTGACGATGCCCACGCTGGAGCGGAGGAAATTCAGGTCGAGCTGCCGCACGTCGAAGCCGTCGAATTTCACCATGCCGCCGGTCACGTCGTAGAGCCGGGGGATCAGGTTGATCATGGTGGATTTGCCGGAGCCGGACGGGCCCACGATGGCGACGGAATGTCCGCTCTCCAGCTTGAAGTTCACGTCCTTCAGGATCTGGCGCTCCTTGTCGTAGGAGAAGGACACGTGCTTGAATTCCACCTCGCCGGAAGCCTTTTTGGGGATCGAGGGCCGGGTGGGATTCTTGATGTCCACCGGCATGTCGAAATACTCGAAGATGCGGGTGAACAGCGCCATGGACCGGATCCACTCCACCTGGATGTTCAGAAGGGAGTTCACCGGTCCGTACATCCTGCCCAGGAGGGCGACCATCACGGTGATATCGCCCACGGTGAGGCGGGAGTCGTATTTCATCATCAGGATGCCGCCCACCAGATACAGCAGCATGGGCCCCACACTGGAAAACGTGTTGATGATGACCATGAACCAGCGGCCGGCCATGCTCTCCCTGATATTGAGGCCGATCATCCGCTTGTTCACGTCCCGGTAGCGGCCGTACTCATAGTCCTCCCTGCCGAAGAGCTTTACCAGGAGCTGGCCGCTGACGGACATGGTCTCGTTCAGGATGCCGTTGATCTCGTCGTTGCACTCCTGCGCCTGGCTCGTCAGCGTCCAGCGGGTCTTGCCCGCCCAGCGGGTCGGGATGGTGAACAGCGGGATCACCAATACGCCCACCGTGGCCAGCACCCAGCTCTGGCGGTACATGATGATCACGGCGGAGATCAGGGTGATGGCGTTGGACAGGATGGAGGAGAACGTGTTCGTCACCACCCGCTGCACCCCGTCGATATCGCTGGTCATGCGGGTGATGATGTCCCCCTGGCTGGCGGTGGTGAAAAACCGCTGGCCCATACGCTGGAGATGGCGGTACATGCTGTTGCGCATGTCGAAGGTGATGTGCTGGGCGATCCAGTTGTTCAGATAGCTCTCCGCCACCTTGATGAGGTTGGAGCCGAGGGTCACCGCCAGGGAAACCACGATCAGGATGATGAGCAGCCTCAAATTGCGCCCGATAAGTCCGTCGTCGATGATGCGCCCCGTGAGCACCGAGGGCAGCAGCCCCAGCACCGATGAGATCACGATGCACAGCAGCGCCAGCGCCATTTGCTTCCAGTAAGGCTTCAGGTAGGAGAAGACCCGCTTTAAGAGCGGAAGCGTCACCTTCGGCCGGTTGGCCTTCTCCTCCTCTGTCAGAAATCCACGTGCTCCGTGTCCGCCGCGCGGCGGCATAGGCATCCCTCCCTGTGTAATCGCGAAAACGCTTATCTCTCTGTCAGATGGAACTTCTCTTCCCCGATATGGCAGTAGCCGCCGGGGTTTTTCTCCAGATATTTCTGATGGTATTCCTCCGCGGGCCAAAAGCCCTCCAGCGGCTTCAGCTCCACGGCCAGGGGCGATGAGTATTTCGCCTGCTCCCGGTCGAAGGCCGCGCGGACGGCGGGCAGGAGCGACCGGTCGTCGTAATAGATCCCCGTGCGGTACTGAACGCCCCGGTCGTTTCCCTGCCGGTTCACGGACAGCGGATCAATGGCCATGAAATAGAAATCCAGCAGGGCGCCCGGCTCCAGGATCGCTTCGTCGAAGTCCACCCGGACCGTCTCCGCGTGGCCGCTGGACCGGCACACCTCCTCATAGGACGCGGGGCCGGGCCCGTTGGCGTAGCCCACCTGCGTACGCAGGACGCCGGGGAACTGGTCCAGGAATCTCTGCATCCCCCAGAAGCAGCCCCCGGCGAGATAGATCGTTTTCACGGGTTTTCCTCCTTTTTCACGATGACCTTGCCGGATGCGCGGCGACGGCGCTCCAGTGTTTCCTTCAGCGTGTCGTAGACCACCTGGTTCGGGTGCCCTGTTTTGAAGAACTCCTCTCCGTCGCCGCCCAGGAGCTCCGACGCGAAAGCCGCCACGGCACGGGAGCGGGACTCTCCGCCGTAGCAATGGACGAGGAGGGTGTCCACGCCCCTGTTTTTCAGGATAAAGTCGATGATCTCCTCCGCCATCTCCCGGGAAAACAGCACGGCGCCCGGCACGTCCCGGACAATGTCGTCAAAATAGAGCGTCAGCACGTCCCGGCACGACATGCTCCGCTGAAAGGTAAAGCCGAAGCCGCCCGTGTGGGTATCCTGGATGGAGATGACGGCATAGGCGTCCTTCCGCGGCGCCTCGTTCTCCATCCCCGCCGGGAAGTAGTGATCCATCACATAGTCAAAGGCGTCGTACACCGACCGCAGCAGAATGTTCTTCATATCTTTCTCCTCATCTTTTCAGCTCCGGCGCCTGCTCCATCGCGTAATCCATAAGCAGGGGGAGGTCAAAGGGGCATTCCGCCGCCGCGTCGCCTGCCGCCCGGAGGCTGAGCGTCTCGCCCGATGCGTAATCCGCATACAGGGACCAGCCGAATGCCTGCATGTTGTTTTTCCTGTAATACCCGTTCAGGGCGACGATCCCCGCGTCCTCCAGAAGCCGCGCGAGCCCCTCAGCATATTCCGCGGTCACGTCCTCTTCAAAATCGAAGGCCACATAACTCTGGCCCATGACGCGGAGGGACATGGTATAGCCGCCTTCCTCCCGGCGCTCCAGCGTCCAGGAGTAATCCCCGGTCACCAGCGCAGGGTCCAGTCCGTAGGAGCCTCCGCTGTTGCGGAATACAAGGGAAAAGCTCTCCAGCTCCTTCGATTCGATCTGCTTCGGCGCGTCCGTGGAAAGATCGCGGATCTCCCTGTACGCGGCCACGTCCTCCTCCCGCACGAAATGATAGATGTGGCCCTCTGCGTCCAGCACCTGTTCATAGGCAATCAGACCGTCTTCCCGGATCTCCAGCCGGGACATCACGCCGAAGCTGCCTCCGTCCTTCGTATTGGCAAGGTAGGTGACCCCGCTCTCTGTCTCCGTTTTGATCTGGTAGATATTGTTCCAGCCGCCGGTCACGGTCATTTTGCTGCTCCGGATGTCCAGGACCGTGATCCCGTTCGCATCCACCCAATGCCCGAGTATCTCGCGGGGGGCGCCCTCGCGGCTGCAGCCAAAGCCGCTCACAGCCAGCGCCGCCGCCAGGATGACGAGCCCCAGCCGCCTCAAGTGTCTCCGCATTTGCGTCTCCTCCCGCTATTTGTAAACGTCGGCGCATTTCCCCCGCAGATACGCGATGTAGTAACTCGGATCAAAGGGGCCGCCCAGCACCCGGTCCAGCAGCTCCGCCGGGGTGTAGAGCGCGCCGTGCCGCCAGATATGCTCCCTGTTCCAGTCGTTGATGGGCGAAAAGTCGCCCCGTTCCACGCAGCCGTCCACATCCACCGTCTCCTTCATCTTCGCCAGGAACTGGGCACCGTAGGCGCTGCCCAGGGCGTAGGAGGGGAAGTAGCCCACCGACCCTCCGGACCAGTGGCTGTCCTGCAGTACGCCGCTTCTGTCATCGGGCACGTCAAGGCCCAGGTATTCCTTATAGAGCCTGTTCCACTCGCCGGGCAGGTCCTTCACCGCCAGCTCGCCGGCCATGACCCGCTTTTCCAGCTCATAGCGCACCATGATGTGCAGGCAGTAGGTGACCTCGTCTGCCTCCGTGCGGATGAGGGAGGGCTCCGCCCGGTTGACGGCGCGGTACAGCTCCTCGGGCGTTCTGCCCGCCATGTCGGCGGGGAACAGCTCCCGCAGCTTGGGGAAAATCAGGCGGCAGAACCCCCGGCTGCGGCCGATGATATTCTCGTAAAACCGGCTCTGGCTCTCGTGGATGCTCATGGATACGCCGCCGTCCAGCACGGTATAGGCAAGCTCCTCCGCCGAACCGGTGTCGTACAGGGCGTGGCCCCCCTCGTGGACCACGCTGTAGAGGGAACAAACGAAATCGTCCCGGTGATAGTTGGTCGTGATGCGCTCGTCAAAATGGGAGCCCAGACTGATGGTGAAGGGGTGCTCCGTAGTGGAGAGGCCAACGTGAGCCCGGTCCAGTCCAATGGTATCCATGAGCCAGAAGGCCAGCTCCTCCTGCTTCTGCCTCGGGAAATCCCCGAAGCGGATGGAGTCGTCCACCTGGGGCTTTTGAGCGATCTCCCGCAGCAGGGGGACGATCCCCTCCCTGAGCTCCGCGAAGAAACGGTCGCAGGTCTCCATGGTGAGCCCCTCCTCATATTGGTCGAGGCAGAAGTCGTAAGGCGCTTTTTCCGGGGCGATATACCCGGCGAAGCGCAGATTCGTCGCGAAGATCTCCTCCAGCAGCGGCCGGAACAGCTCAAAGTCCGACGTCTCCTTGGCCCGGTGCCACACATCGTCAGCCTTCACCAGCAGCTCCTGGAAGGCCACGTATTCCTCCATGGGGATCTTTTTCATCTCCCGGATGTCCTTCAGCATCAGGTGGACCATGCGCCGGGTCTTCTGCTCCAGCTCGTCCCTGTTCGCGTCCAGGAATTCCAGCAGCTCCGCCGTCTCCTCCGAGGTGCCCAGCCGGTACCGCTCCTCCGAAAGGACGGAGAGCGTCACGCCCCGGTTCGCCGCCGTTCCCTTCGGCGCGGTGGTGTTCCCGTCGTAGTAGATGATGCTCTCGGCGTGGTCGTAGGCGGCGAGCTTCCGCTGCAGGCGCATGAGCTGTTCTTTCGCTTCTGTGATCGTCATATTCGTATTCTCCCGTCTTATTTGATCTCACGCGGTCCCGCGGCCGCCGGAGCCCGGCAGAGCCGCCGTTCCCGCGATGGCGGTTCCGTAGAACCGGATATCCCGGTCCTCCCGGGCACGGTACTTGAAGTCGACCCGTTTTGGTGTTATATTCCAAGTATCATTATAAATGACACAGTGAGTCGATTTCAACAACAATTCTATCACAGGAGGTTTTCCAATGCCCAGACAGATTTTTGCGGACGAGGCTTTTCAGAATTTCGGCAAGGGGATCAACTGCTGCATGCAGGTCTTCGGCGCGGTGGCGGAGGAGCTTGACCTCTCCGTGGAGGAGGCCAGACGGCTCGGCGCCGGATTCGGCGGCGGCATGGGCCTGGGCTCCACCTGCGGCTGCGTCACCGGGGCCCTTATGGCCCTCGGGTACAAATACGGCAATGAGGAGCCGGACCAGAGCGGGCAGGCCGACCTGTTCAACGAGAAGAAAAGTGCGTTCCTCACGGCCTTCACCGGAAAATACGGCGGCACCCGCTGCCCGGAACTGCTGGGCGGCCTGAATCCCGCCGTCCCGGAGGACAGAGAGCAGATCGTGGAGAAGGGGCTGATGAAGAGCGTCTGCGCCAATGCGGTCTGCGCCGCAGTGGAGATTTTGCGGGAGCTGCTCTGAGCGATCCGATCAACAGCGGCCCGGCGCCAGAAGGCGCCGGGCCGCTGTTTTTTATTTCAAAAGCTCCATGTGATAGGTCTTGACTGTGAAGCCGCAGCTCCGGTACATCTCCAGCGCGGCGGTGTTGGCCGCGTTCACCTGGAGCTCGATCCCGTCCAGGCCGTTCTCGTCCCGGATCCGCTGTGCCTCCTCAAAAAACAGGTGGCCGATCCCCCTGCCCCGATGGCGCTCATCCACTGCTATCGTGTCGATATAGAGGATGTCCCGGGTTACCTGTACCGCGTTTTCTATATGCCGGAACTGGACCTCCATGTACCCGCACACCTCACCGTCCCGCTCCGCGGCGAACATCGTCCCCCGCTCAACGGCGTCCGCAAACGCCTCCGGGGAGAGGGTGATGTCCATATCCCGGTAGAGATCCGGGCGCCAGCCGGCGTGGAGCCGCTGCACCTGCCCGATGAGCCGGGCCACATCGTCCATATCCCCCGGGCGCACCGGCCTGATCGTATAGTTCATTTCCTTGCCTCCCCTCAGTTCAGGGTCACCCGCAGGAGGACCGGGTTGTGATCGGAGCACACGAAATCCAAATCCCGGGTCCGGCACTCCTCCACCCGGAGGTTGCCGGAGACGATATACCCGTCGATGAGGTAGTACTGAAAGCTCTCCCGGTCCGCGCCGATATAGGGCCGGTCCAGGCTGCGGCAGCTGGGAACGGTCTCGTCCATCAGAAACTGCCAGTCCCCGGGGATGCGCGTCACGTCGATCTCTCCGGCGGTCCATTTGCCCGGCTGGGCGGGATAGGCGGACGTGTCCTCGGAGGAGAAGATCTGGTTGAAGTCGCCGCCGGCGACGACATAGTTTCCCCTGGCCGCCTCCGTGTACAGCAGCTCCGCCACGGCGGCGGTCTGGGCAATCTTGCCCTCCCCGCTGTCATACGCCTCCAGGTGCAGGTTGATGAGCACAAGCTCCCTGTCGCTGCCCTCCACGGGCAGGCGGGAGACGAGGGCGCACCGCTTCAGGTTCGCCATGCGAACGGGCCAGGAAAAGGGAACGGGGAGCTGGATCCGCTCCGCCCAAACGGTGGGAAACGCGGTGAACGTGGCGATACCGGAATCCACCTTCCCGATAGGCGGGATGGGATAGGGCAGAAACGCCACCTTGAAATTGCACGCAAAGGAGGATTCGTAACCCTCCAGCTCCTGCCGCATCCGCTCCAGCTCGTTGATGCGGCTCGAGCGGGCGGAATCCCGGTCGATCTCCTGGAAGAAGATCACATCCGGCTTCAGCTTCGCCATGGAAAGGATCCCGTTCAGGTTGGCGTTCACCCGGTCCGCGTCGGCGGTTTTCACGCCGGTGCCCCCGTCCATGAAGAAGTCCGCATTGTCGCCCAGGGCGCCGTAGCCGATATTCCAGGTCATGAAGGTGATCGTATCCCCGGCGGCAAGCGTTTTCCCGGCGGCGCCGGAGATTTCAAGCGTTTCCCGGTCGGCGGGCCTGTACTCCGTGACCGAGAGGAAGACGATGAGCCCCGCCGCCAGGAGCAGAATGATCAGAAGGAGGATCCCCGCCCCCCGCAGGAAGCGCGCCGGGAGGCTCCGCTTTTTTCTGCTCACCGAAACGCCCCTTATTCCGTATACTTCTCACGAAGGAGCGCTATCTCCTCCCGTGTCAGGCCGAGCCCTTTCTCCGCATAGCCCTGGAAGCTGCCGAAACGCTCCTCCGCCGCTGCGAAGAATGCGACGGGATACTCCCGCGACGCGCCGAAAATGCAGCGCAGGGATTCATCCGCGCGGGGATCGTCCGTCCCCACCTGCTTCTTGACCATTGCGATCAGGCGGAGGATGTCCTTTTCAAGATAGATGTTCGTGGTGAGATAATCCTCGATGACCGCCTCCCTGGGCACGCCCAGCAGCGTCTCCACGATGGCGGCGGCCATCCCGGCCCGGTCCTTGCCCGCGGTGCAGTGCCACAGGATCGCCCGCTCATGCTCCTCCAGCAGACAGCGGAGGAAGCGCCCGTACTGGGAGACGGTGTAGTCGTTGTAGATCATGCTGCGATACAGGTTGCAGACGGACTTTTTGCCCTCCTCCGGATCTAAAAGGTGCTTTGCGAAAATGTTTTGATCCGCTTCCTCCTCCCTGGTGACGCCGGGATTCAGGTCGCCCATAACGGGAAGATGGATACTGACTGCCCCGGGGATGGGATCGTCCGGCTGTTCCCGGCGCTCATTGGCGGTCCTCAGGTCGATCACCGTGTCCGCCAGCTCGCCGAGCCGCGCACGCTCCTCCTCCGACATGCCGCAGAGGCGCCCGCTGCGCAGGAGCTTTCCGCTCTTGATCCTGCGCCCGTCCTCCGTGACTTCTCCGCCCAGATCCCGGAGATTGTTCAGTGATTCATAGTTCAGCAGTGTACTCATATTCTCACCTCATCTGTAAAATTTCGGCCGCCTTGTGGGCAAACAATTCGCCGAATATCCGGTTGGCGCCCTCCGCGATCCGCACCGCCGCCTGCCCGGCACCGGCTGTTTTGGAATCACGGATCACGGCAGGCTTCATAAGGTCTCCTCCTGTAATAAACGATCAGCTCGTCCGCACCGCGCGGGGGATCCCGTGCTCGCAGGGCACGCCAGCCTGGCATTTCCCACAGCCGTAGCGTACGATCCCGTTCGGCCCGTGGGGCTGCAGGAAGCTGCCGCGCACGTACGCGCCGCAGATCTGCTGATCCTTTCCCTCGGCGCAGCCGCGCTCCCTGTCGATGGCCCCCGCGGGGCATCTGCGCTGGCAGGCGCCGCACATGGTGCAGTATGCGAAAGCCGAGTCGTAACGCCGCACGGTCGGCGTCAGCGCCGCGTCTGTGACCACGCTTCCGAAGCGCCCGGCCATACCCTTTTCGGTGATGAGTCCCCTCGACAGGCCGAAGGTCCCCAGCCCCGCCGCATAGGCGATATGCCGCTCGGACCAGTTGGAGTTGAAACCCTCTACCCGGAATTCCGGCAAGAGCGAGGGCGCCGCCGCGTGATAGCCGCCGTTTATAAAAAACGTGCACAGCACCAGGCAGAGCGCATCCACGAACCGCTGCCCTTCGATCCTTCCGTGGAGCCACAGGGAGGAGCTGCGCTGGTTTCCGATCCCGTCGCCGTACGGTTCGTCCGTCCGGCTCCGGTTGGAGCGCCGGACCTCCTCGGTAAACGGGAGGAAAAAGGCGATCACACTTTTCGCGCCGGGAAGCCATTCCTCCGGCGTCCTGAAAAGCGGGCCGATAACGTGGGATTCCCTGAACGTCTCTGTGAACAGGGGATCATCCGCCGCCGCAACGCCGATCAAAGGCCGTTCAAAGATCCGCACGCCGACACACTCGGGGCTGACCGCGGTTTCCGCGTCGATCACGTTCCCCCTGCCGTTTTCAATAGTATCGGTCATCCATTTTTCGATGAATTCAAGCTCCACAACAATACCCCCTGTTCTCCCGATCCCATCCGGCCTCCGCCGATCCTTCTGATGCCATTATAGCGGAGGATCGCGCTTTGGGGAAGTCTGAAAACGAGAAAATGCAGGCGCCGCCGTCGAAAAATCGGGATCACGGTCGAAAATCGCTCGTCAGACGCCGCCCGAATGAAAGACGGTGGAAGGACGGGACGGGATGTGCTACAATACTGTCAGAACTTTTGAAAAGAGGCGCCGGCATGAAAAAAGCGGTCAATGTACCGGACAGGATCCTGATCCGCGGCGCGCGGGTACATAATTTGAAAAACATCGACGTGGACGTACCTCTGAACCGGATCGTCGGCATCGCAGGGGTATCCGGCTCCGGCAAATCGTCGCTGGCTCTGGGCGTTTTATACGCCGAGGGATCCCGGCGCTATCTGGAGTCCCTGTCCACCTATACCCGGCGGCGCATGACCCAGGCCGCAAAGGCGGATGTGGACGAGGTCCTGTACGTCCCCGCGGCGCTGGCGCTGCACCAGCGGCCGGGCGTGCCGGGCATGCGCTCCACCTTCGGCACGGGGACGGAGCTGCTCAACAGCCTGCGGCTCATGTACTCCCGGCTGGCGGAGCATCGCTGTCCCAACGGGCACTATCTGCCGCCCTCTCTGGCGGTGGCGGCAGGGCTGGAGCTCGTCTGTCCTCAATGCGGGGAGCGCTTCTATGCGCCGGGCGCCGAGGAGCTGGCCTTCAACAGCCAGGGCGCCTGCAAGCACTGCGGCGGGACCGGGACGGTGCGCACCGTGGACGAGTCCACCCTGGTGCCCGACGAATCCCTCACCATCGACGAAGGCGCCGTGCTGCCCTGGCAGACGCTCATGTGGTCGCTGATGAAGGACATCGCCCGGGAGTTGGGCGTGCGGACCGATGTTCCGTTCCGCGAGCTGACTGAGAAGGAGCGGGACCTGGTGTTCCACGGGCCCGCAGTCAAGCACCATATGATCTATCAGAATCAGACCAGCGGCGCCGCGGGGGAGATGGACTTCACCTACTTCAACGCCATCTATACCGTGGAGAACGCCCTTTCCAAGGTCAAGGACGAGAAGGGCATGAAGCGGGTGGAAAAGTTTCTGAAGGAGGAGCTCTGCCCGGACTGCGGCGGCACGCGGCTCAGCGACGCGGCGCGGGCTCCCCGGCTCCGGGGCATCGGCCTGGACGAAGCCTGCAAAATGACACTTGCTGCGCTGATCGGCTGGGTGGACGGGGTGCCCGCCTCCCTGCCGGAGGAGATGCGCCCCATGGCGCGGAGCATCTGCGACTCTTTCCTCGACGCGGCGAAACGGCTCATGGACCTGGGCCTCGGCTACCTGACGCTGGACCGCGCGTCCTCCACCCTGTCCACGGGGGAGCGGCAGCGGATGCAGCTTGCCCGGGCGGTGCGGAACCGGACCACCGGCGTGCTGTACGTGCTGGACGAGCCCTCCATCGGGCTGCACCCCTCCAACATCGTGGGGCTCAACGGCGTGATGCGCGATCTTGTGGCGGACGGGAACAGCGTCCTGCTGGTGGACCACGACGCGCAGATCCTGAAGGAGGCGGACTGGCTGATCGAAATGGGGCCGGGCGCCGGGGCGGACGGCGGCCGCCTTCTGGCGGAGGGGACTCTGAAGGAGCTGGCAGCCAATCCTGTCTCCCGCATCGGCCCGTTCCTTACCGGTACGTCCATCCGCCGGCCGGGAGACCCGGTCAGGCGGGAGGAGCTGTTCGCGGAGGGGACGATCCGTCTCTCCACCGCTCCGATCCACACGGTCAAACCGCTGGAGGTATCCCTGCCCAAGGGGCGGCTCACCGTCGTCACCGGCGTGTCCGGCTCCGGAAAGACCACCATGGTCCTGGAAAGCCTGGTCCCCGCGCTGGAGGCGATCACAAGGGGCGGACGGCTGCCGGAGCACGTGCTCTCCGCGGAGGCGGAGGGTATTGAGCGCGTCAAGCTCATCGACGCCACGCCCATCGGCATCAACATCCGTTCCACTGTGGCCACCTACGCCAACATCCACGACGAGCTCCGAAAGATCTACGCCCGGACCCAGGACGCGAAGCGCCGCGGCTTCAAGGCGGGGGACTTCTCCTACAACACCGGCGCGCTCCGCTGCCCGGTGTGCGACGGCACCGGCTCCATCAGCCTTGACGTGCAGTTCCTGCCGGACGTGGTCATCCCCTGTCCCGACTGCCGGGGCTCCCGCTACGCCAAGGCGGCCTACGGCGCAAAGCACACGAACCGGTCCGGGGAATCCCGCTCCCTTCCGGAGCTCATGGACATGGATGTGAACACAGCCGTCTCCTTCTGCCGGGACATGAAAAACGTGATCCCCCGGCTGAAGGTGCTGCAGAGCCTGGGACTCGGCTACCTGACGCTGGGAGAAGAAACGCCCAGCCTCTCCGGCGGCGAGGCGCAGCGGCTGAAGCTCGCCAGTGAAATGGGCCGCGCCCAGTCGGATTCCGTGTTCGTTTTTGACGAGCCCACCATCGGGCTGCATCCGCTGGACGTGATGACGCTGCTGAACGTGTTCCGCACACTGATCGAAAGCGGCGCCACCGTGGTCGTCATCGAGCACGATCTGGACGTGATCCGCAGCGCGGACTACGTCATCGACATGGGCCCCGGCGGCGGCGAGGAGGGAGGCCGGATAGTCGCCTGCGGCACGCCGGAGGAGATCAAAGCCTGCCCCCTCAGCGTGACCGGGAAATTCCTGTAACGAATCCAGCTCGCTGCCGCTGCTCCGGTTTGCGATTACCGAAACGCTCCCCGCGTCGGAAGCATCCGCCGCGGGGAGCGCCTATATTACCCGTCTCATGAAAGGAGTTTGTGCATCGTGATGCAGTCGAAGGGGCCGCTTTTGATCACCCGGTCGTCCACATGGGTATAGCCGAGCTTTTCGTAAAAACCCACGGCCACGACACGGCTCTCGATGACCACCTCACGGAAGCCCAGCTCGGCGATCCAGCGCTCCGCCTCTTCGATGAGCAGATTGCCCAGCTTTCTCCCGCGGTATTCGGGCAGAACGACCACCCGCCCCAGCATGACGCTCCCCGGACCGATCCCGTAAAACCGGCAGGTGGCGACGGGATACCCATCATCCAGCAGAACGATGTATCGTGTGCCCTCTCCGTCGTGCTCGTCGAATTCCTCCCGCAGGGAGAGATGGTGCTGCCGGTTCATTCCCTGGATCCTGACGGAATAGGCCCCGGCCCGCTGCCACTCCGCTTCCGCGCGGATCACCTCCGGTGTCTGCATGGCTTCCTCCTTTTCATTTTTCAAAACCATCCTGATCTCCGCGGCGGCGACCGTTTTGCTGAACGTCTCCGTCCCGTCGGCACAAAAGCCGCATTTTTCATAGAACCGGATCGCTCTCGCGTTTTCCTTCAGGACCCAGAGGCAGACCGCGGGGTATTCCCTCAGTCGCTCCAGTCCCGCCTCCATCAGCCGACGGCCGACCCCTTTGCCATAGTATTCGGCCAGCACATACAGGGCGAAGATCTCTCCTGTGTCCGCGGCCCCGCCGTCCCGGTCCCCGTAACCGACAAAACCGATCACCCGTCCGTTATCCTTCGCAACGAGGATGTTCTCACGCCAGCGAAAGGCCATCTCCTCACACTTCTCCCGGGTAAGCCTGTCCAGGTATTCTCCGCTCACGAGGCCGGGATACGCCTCGTGCCAGGATCGCCAGTGGACAAAGGCCTTGCCCCTGATCTCCTCATCGGTCTCCATCGGCCTGATTTCGATCTTCATATGGCTTTCCTTTCTCCGTGCGCTTTTGATCTGCCCGGAGCACGGCTGTCCTGTACAGCATAAACAGGCCCCCGCTCAGCAGAACTGCCCCGATGATGTCCGTGATCCAATGTACCCCGGAAATCAGTCTGCCGATGACCATGAACGCGGAGAACAGGATCACAAAGACCGTTGTGACCGTGCGGACCGCCGTATTCCCCGACCGCCTGTCGATCTGGAACTTCAATGTCGGCATCACGCTGAGGACAAGCAGCGTGGTGGAGGACGGATAGGACGCCTCCAGCCTGCCTTCGATCAGGACCGGCCTGTAATTGATGGGGATCATCTCAAAAAGCACGTATCCGGCGATGACAAGTACATAATAACCGCCCAGCAGGAGCAGGTCCGGATCGACCCGGAACGGGTTTCTCCGTCTGACGGCCTGGACGAGCCCGACGGCGGCAAAGCACAGGCAGATCACTATCGGCACGAATCCCAGCCAGTCGGTAATAGTATACAGCGTCCAATGAGCGCCGGTCAGCCTGTGGAACCACACGTTCAACGCCGCAAAGCCGACGCTCGTCCCGTTCGGCCCTGCCGCCTGCACGTCAACGTACCGGATCAGCATTGTCCACGCGGCAAAGGCGATCAGCAGACCCACGCCCGCCGCCAGTTCTTTTTTCAGGTTTTTTCTCACGTTTGTTCTGTCCTTTCGGTATGTCTGGCAGGCAATAAGCTCACAAGGCTTTTCCCGGAATGCCGGTGCCCATGCCTGCCGTCCGTAATATAGTGGTTATGCTCATGGGAATGTGTGACCGTATGCCTGTGTGTCGTTCCGTCATGCGTATGCGTAACGGTGTGCTGATGCTGATGTGCATTTCGTCCTTCATCCGTACACGCCGCCCGCCCCGGGACATCAATACGACTGTCTCCACATGCCTTGGGACAATAGCGTGAATAAAAACGCACATATTCACGCTGTTATCACGACCACCGGCGTCAGGAATATGCCGTTGACCAGTTGAGTCAGGGCACCCGGATCGATTTCTTTGTCTCGGCAAACCGGATTTTGCTTAAGTCCATATCAAAGAGACTTCTGCATGCAATACATGACGTGCCCTTTCGGATAATCTTCAAGCATGCCGGTTACTCTTTCATAGCCGTTCTTTTTGAAAAATCCCACATTCCAA
>JAFWFZ010000016.1 GCA_017515345.1 Oscillospiraceae bacterium
CAAACTGCGCCCGCGTGGCCTTCGCGTCGTAATTGGAATACTCATTTGCCCCGATGATCCTGTTTTTCACCGCGTAATCCACGTAGACCTGATACCAGGGAGAGCCCTGTACGAAGGACTCGCTGCCGGTGTTGAAAATGGAGTGGAGCCGCGCCGCCAGGGTGATCGACTGGGCGATGGTGATATTGTTGTCGGGGGAATAAGTAGACTCGCTGGTGCCCTTTACAAGGCCGTATTCATACCCCGCCTTGACAGATTCATAATACCAGTCGCCGGTTTTCACATCGTTGAACTGGCCCTTTGTGTACTTGTTGACTTTTTGGAAGTTGCTGAGAGCCCCGTCCGCCGCCAGCACAGTCGGGACGGTGCCGCAGAGCAGCACGAGGATCAGCAGCATCGTCAACGATCTTCTAACTGTTCCTGTTTTCATTTTTGAACCCCCTTTGGAATAAAAAAGTGGCGCAGCCGAAGCCGCGCCACCGAAAAACGCACAGCCCCGTTTGCTACCACACAAACTCTTTGGAAATCCGCAAGGAATGCCAAAATAGAAAGTGCGTTTTTACCAGAGGTAAAAACACATCCCTCGCAGACTTCCCCATATCAAGTTTGTGTGGCACTGTTATTTTACCATGCGCCCGCAGGGACGACAACCATTTCTTCACAGAAGCGCCCCCCTTGTCCGCAGACAATTGGAGGCGCTTACGTTTTGTTTTCCGATCGTTTATCTCGCCATCTGCTTTCGCTGGAGGAGGATGCGGTCCGCGATCATGGCGATGAACTCCGAGTTTGTGGGCTTGCCCTTCAGGTTTGAGACCGTGTAGCCAAAGTATTTCTGGATCGTCTCCAGGTCGCCCCGGTCCCAGGCCACCTCGATGGCGTGGCGGATCGCCCGCTCCACCCGGCTTGGCGTGGTGCCGAAATGGTGCGCCACCGCCGGGTACAGCACCTTGGTGACGGCGTTGATGGCGTCACTGTCGTTCACCGTGATGGCGATGGCGTCCCGCAGGTACTGGTAGCCCTTGATGTGGGCGGGCACGCCGATCTCGTGAATGATCTCCGTGATCTGCGACTCCAGGCTGGGCTCCTGCTTCCGCAGCCGTGCGGAAGTCGTCATGGGCGAGCCGCGGCCTGCCACCATTCTGATCCGGGAGAACAGCATCGGCGCGTCGCAGGGCTTCTGCAGAAAATACGCCGCGCCAAGGCCGGAGATCTCCGCGATGGCGCTGTCGCTGACCAGGCCGGATACGACGATGACCGCCGGACGCTCCCCCTCCGGCCGTTCATTCAGCGCCTCAAGCACGCCGATCCCGTCCACGCCGGAGAGGATCATCTCCGTCACCAGCACGTCCGGCCGCTGTTTCTCCGTGAGCGCCAGCGCCTCCGTGCCATCCCCTGTGGAGCCGACGACCTCCAGATCCCCCGTCTTTTCCATCAGCGACGCCATCAGCATCCTGTAATCCTCGCTTGGGTCCGCTATGACTATTTTGATCTTATCATCCATGGCATTTCCTCCGTAACAGTATTCATCACAGCTCACCAAATTGCGCGGTTGTTTTATGTCTGCTCTAAAAATACCACAGCGGAATGTCATTTGCAAGAAGAAAATGGAAAATTTTTCAAATTATCTCAACTGTCGCTGATATCCTGTTCGATCCCGGCTGCCCAGGCGACGCCCGCCGCCATGATCCTCCGGTTTTCGGCGTACATGGCGGGAAAGGACGAGAGAGGAAGCGGCGGCGTGCCCTGTCCGGCCTCGACGGTGAAGCCCGGACGGTCGTAGGCGTCGATAAACCAGTCCTTATACCCGGCAAAGCCCGAAGCGTACGGCACATCCTCCACGGAATAACCGCTCAGCAGGGCAAAGCGCTCCGCCAGCGCCCGGGCGCCGTCCGGTTCCCGGTCGCCGTACTTCCAGTAGATGACCCGCCCCTGGGTGTGATAGGAGATGGTGAGGGCGAAGTCGTGCTCTCTGGTCAGGGTATAGATGCCGCGGCTCTCCGGAGCGGAGAGGGGCGCCGTGCCCACGAAATCCCTGGGGGCGGGGCAGCGGAAGCCCTGGGCGAATTTGATTTCCCTGGCCTCCTCCCACCCTGCGGGATACTGAAGATTCAGATCTGTGCCGGAGATGTTCGCCTTCCAGCCGTTCGGAAACGGGATATCCGGATACTCCGCCGCGATGGATGACGCGGAGGTATACGTCCCGCCGGAGGCGATCTCCCCTGTGACGAGATCTGCTCCGTCCGGATCCACCAATGGCGCGACAAACAGCGTGACCCGTTTCCATGCCTCCCGCACGTCCAGCCCCTCCACAGTTGTTCCCTCGGCGTAGGCGGCGGCGTACTCCTCCAGGAAACGGGCGGTGAGCGGCGCCGTGATCCACTCATTGGCGTGATGCGTCCCGTTATAAAAGATCTGCCTGCCGCCCGTCCCGGCCGCGAGGCAGAAGATCGGCCGCCCAAGCACGCTGTGCCCCGCCTCTGCAGGCCGCAGGAACGGGTAGCGGGCGCAGAGCCCCTCGGCGCACAGAGCCATCACCAGTGAGGTGAAGCAGATATCCCCCGGTACAACGGTAAACCGCAGGGGGATCGTGAGCTCCGAGCCGATCTGCATCGCGCGGGGATCAACGCCCGGATTGGCGATCTCGATCGCAGAGGTCCTTACGCCGTACCGAAGGGCCAGGTCGTACATGGTATCCCCTCTTCGGACGGTGTGACGCACATAACCCGTGAGGTAGGGGCGCAGCGCAGCCCAGGTGAGCGGTCCCGCGACGCCGTCCGGCTCCAGTCCCGCGCGACGCTGGAAGGAGACCACCGCGCTCCGGGTGAGGGGGCCGAAGACTCCATCCTTTTTTAGTTCATGACCCGCTCTTGTGAGCCCCAGCTGCAAAAGCTCCGTCTGCGGCCCTGTTGAGCCGGTTTTCTGCAGCCTGAATTCGTCCATATTCTATCGCCTCCGATCTTTTGATGCATTTTATGCCGTTTTTTCCGAAATCATGCAAAAGCCGCAAAAGCGCCGCCGCTCCGGCGCATTCGGGATCAGTTCGCTCGGAGAAAAAACTGACAGCCTTAAAACAGCGTGAACCGCGCATATTATCAAAGGCGGCGCCGTTTCCGCCGCGTTTTTCTGATCGGCGCACACGGGCCCCATATTCTGGCAGACCCTCGCGTCCGGGACGGCCGCCGCCGGCTTTCATGAAAGCACTTTGGGAGAGGAGGTAAAATATGGCAAACAAATGGTTCGGACTCCTGCGCCGCGCCGCCGCTTTTGCGCTGACCGCCGCGGTGCTCACGGCGCCTGCGCTGGCTGCGGAGATCACCGGCGAGGTGGTGCCCGTAGGCCGCGCCGTGGGCATCGCGCTGGAGACGCAGGGGATCCTGGTGGTAGCTACCGGCGAGGTGCAGACGGCGGAGGGTCCCGTCGCACCGGCAAAGGACGCGGGGCTGCGCCCCGGGGATGTGATCACCGCTGCCGACGGGACCTCCGTCAGCTCCTGGGAGGAGCTTTCCGGACTGCTGGAAACCTCCGGCGGCGAAGGAACAACGCTGACCGTCATCCGCTCCGGCAGCGAGAAGACCGTGACCCTTGCGCCGGCAGTCAACGAGCAGGGTTCGTTTGAATACGGCATGTGCCTGCGGGACGGCATGTCCGGCATCGGTACCGTTACGTTCTACGACCCGGATTCGGGCATATTCGGCGCGCTGGGCCACCCGGTCAGCGATGTGGACACAGGCGCGACCATGCCCCTTCGGGATGGATCGGTCATCAGCGCCGTCATCACCGACGTGGTGCCCGGTGAAGTCGGTACGCCCGGCCAGCTTGTAGGCAGCTTCGATCCCGCAGATGTGATCGGTACCCTGACCGGCAACGGCCCCTGCGGCATCTTCGGTTATCTGGAGGACCGCTCCGACGCCGTGCGGGACGCCGTCCCCATCGCGGGCGAGGGTGACGTCTCCACCGGGGAGGCGACGATCCTGTCAAACATCTCCGGCGACACGGTGGAGGAGTATTCCGCCGAGATCACGCGGCTCTACTCCGGCGACGAGGCCGGCGGACGGAGCATGATGATTCGGATCACGGACCCCCGCCTGCTGGAAACCACCGGCGGCATCGTGCAGGGCATGTCCGGCAGCCCCGTTATCCAGAACGGCATGCTGGTTGGCGCGGTGACCCACGTACTGGTGGACGATCCGACCCGCGGGTACTGTGTCGGCATCCAGGAGATGCTGGCGGAGGCTGCTCCCCTGCTGCTCATGGCGGCATAAACAGCGGCAGACTGCGGCGGCCGCCGACGCCGCAGTTTGACAAAAACCGGGATTTGACATACAATCCCATCAGCACCGGCTGCTGCCGGGCAGCTTCCGGGATTGGATGTGGAAACGATGTACGAGCTGATCCAGGTTGGCAAAAGCAGCTATTACATGGACTGCCCTGCAAAGGTGGGCGTCTATACATACGGCGACGGCACGGCAGTCACCATCGACAGCGGCAGCGACGAGGATGACGGGCGGCGCGTCCTGCGCCTGCTGGAGAAGCTGGGCGTGCGCCTCACGGCGATCCTGTCAACCCACTCCAACGCCGACCACATCGGCGGCAACGCATTCCTGCAATCGCGTACCGGCTGCCGGGTCTACGCCCATGGGGCGGAGGCAGCCGTTATCCGCTACACAGAGCTTGGGCCGGCACTTGTCTTCGGCGGCTACCCCTTCTCGGAGCTGCGGCAGAAGTCCCTCTACGCCAGGCCGTGCGACGTGCTGCTGACCGACGATCCCACTTTTCCGGAGGGGTTTGAGATCATCCCCCTCCCCGGCCATTTCTTCGACATGGTGGGCTACCGCTCCCCGGACGACGTGGTATACCTGGCCGACTGTATTTTCAGCCGCGAGACGCTGGACAAATACGGGTTGCCTTTCATCTACGACGTTGCCCGGTTTTTCGAGACGCTGGACAGGGTCGAAAAGCTGGATGCGTCCCGGTTCGTCCCGGCCCACGCCCCCGCCTCCGACGACGTGACGGAGCTCGTCCGCTGCAACCGGCAAAAGATCGCGGACGCGGGAGAGCGGATCTTTGACGCCTGCGCAGAGCCAGTCACCTTCGAGGATATACTCAAACAGCTGTTCGACAGCTACGACATTCCCCTCAACTATACCCAGTATGCCCTGGTGGGCAACACGCTGCGCTCCTTTCTCGCCTGGCTCAAGGACTCCGGACGCATTACCGGGGAGTTTTGCAATAACCGCCTGTACTGGCGGCAGGTGTGAACGCGCGTATTCCCACAGCGGAGCAGATTTAGGAGGACCACGATGGACATCCATGAGCTTGTGAAGAAGCATGAGGCTTATCTCCTCGCCCTGCGGCGGCACTTTCACCGGCACCCGGAGCTCTCCCACAGGGAGTTCGAGACCGCTGCGCGCATTCGCGCCGAACTGGAGGCGATGGGCCTCCCCTATGACGCTGTGGGCGGCACCGGCACCGTGGCATGGCTTGAAACGGGACGGCCGGGCAAGGCCATGGCCTTCCGGGCAGATATCGACGCTCTGCCCATGAACGAGGAGATCGACTGGGAATTCCGTTCCCAGACTTCCGGCGTCATGCACGCATGCGGCCACGATGTGCACACCGCCACCCTGCTGGCGGCGGCCAAATGCCTCTGCGAACAGAAGGATGCGCTCACGGGCACCGTCTTTTTCTGTTTTGAAAACGCCGAGGAGATCGCAGGCGGCGGCGCGGCGGACATGGTGGAATACCTGAAGTCGCGCGGCGGCGTGGACCGTGTCATCAGCAACCACATGGCCGGGGCTGTAGCCCCGTTCTGCGGTTCAGCACGTTCCGGCGCGGCCAACGCGGGAAACTGCCACTGGCGCGTCACCGTCCGGGGGCGCGGCGGGCACGGCAGCAGGCCGGATGAGGCGGTGGATCCCATCCGCATCGCCTGCCGCATACTGGATCGACTGACCCAGATCCCGTCGAATTACCACGATCCCTTTGATCCGCTGGTCATCAGCCCCTGTGTCATCCGGGGCGGCACCGCCTTCAACATCATTCCCGACGAGTGCGTCATTGAGGGGAACCTTCGCTACTTCAGCGTCCCCGCTCTGGACCAGGTGCTGGCGCAGATGGACCGGATCGCCGGAGGCATCGCGGAGAGTGAGGGAGCCGAAGCAACGGTGGAGCGGATCTCCTCCTGCCTGCCGGTGGTGAATGACCCGGCCGTTTCGGAAAAATGCCGGGAAATCATGGAAAAATCAGGTATCCGTGTGGAGACGCCGGAGCTGCCCGCTATGGCCAGCGACGATTTCGCCGTTTTTCTTGCCGCTTTTCCCGGCTGCTATGTGAATATCGGCGCCCGATCCGACAGGCCGGACGCGTCCCCCGTCCCCCACAACTCCCGGTTCTTCCTGGATGAGAGCGGTTTTCTGCCCATCACGGAGTTTTTCGTGCGCTGCGCAGTGGACTTCCTGGGAAGGGCGTGATCGCGTGGCGTCCAACTACGACAAAATGGAACAGCTTGCCCGGTCGCTGTTTTTACAGCAGGACCAGGAGCAGATCATCCGCCGCTGGGACCTGCGCTGCGACAGGGAGAACATCTACCTCCGGCTGTTCTCCGATCCCTTGAAGCTCAGCCGGAAAACGGCGGTCCTCTCCCCGGACGGAGAGGGCTATCCCATGCGGAGCACGGTCAACGAGTCCATGATCCTGTTCGATATCCTCACCAGGTCACCGGAACGCCCCCGCGCCGCGGGCGTGTGGACGAGCATCAGCGGTCTCGGCGGCATCATCGGCGCCAGTCACGACCGGACCCTGAGTCACAATAAGGAAGCGGCGCTGTTCACAGGCGGGACAGAACGGCTCAGGAATGCCTGCGAGCGGCTGGGCGGCGTTCCCTGCGGCAAGGCCGACGTGGGATACGTTATCCCCGTTTTTGCAGATTTCAGCGTCCTTTTCCAGTTCTGGGACGCCGACGAGGAGTTCCCCGCCCAGATCAAGTATCACTTCGATGCAAATGCCCTGCTGTTCATGCATTACGAGACGCTTTGGTACGTGATGAGCGGCGTAATGGACCGTCTTCGCCGCCTGTTCGGACAATAGCCAAAAGCATCGCCCGACTTTGGGGAGCCGCTATGTCGTCAATGCTTCCATCTTTATGAAGGGGTTACCGGTAAAGCACAGATCGGGCCATGCTGAAGGAGTATATCATGGAACTGTCACAGTATAACGAAAAGCACGTCCGGGTAACGGACAAATTCGGAAACACGTTTACAGGCGTCGCAGTCCACTGCTGTTCTGACTATGGCCTGCATGAGTTCAACAGGGAGGAAGAGAGCATTTCCGTCGGTGATTATCTTCTTTTCACGTCGGATATCGCATCTGTAGAGGAGATCGAAGTGCACGGCACGGCGGAATTGTGGACGCAGCGTCTGGTCCTTCGAAGGTTTTGTCCCGAAGACGCGCCTGCCCTGTATCTGAAATTCGGCGCTGACAAGGCGATGTATGAATTCTCCGGCTGGAATCCGTATGCTACTGCGGAAATGGCGCGTCAGGCCGTGCAGCGGTATATCGCCGGTTATGATAATCCCCGTTTTTATGCCTGGGCGATTGATTATGAAGGCGTTTTGTTGGGAACGATCGGAGCTTATGATTACATTGACAATCAAATCGAGGTCGGCTTCAGCATCGCGCGGGCCTGCTGGGGACGCGGTTATGCGACCGAAGCGCTGAAGGCTGTGCTGGATTATCTGACCGGAAATGAAAACATTACCCGGGTGACGGCCTGGTGTGCTTCGGAAAATATCGGGTCGCGCAGAGCCATGGAAAAGGCAGGTATGCGGACGGTAAGCACGGAGAAGGACGGCCTCGCGGTCGGCGGCAGGGTATATGACAAGACGACCTATGAATTCAGGCGCGGTTCATGACGAGGAGACGCGGCCGTGCGCTTAAATGCCCCGAGCACCGTTGGGAAACTCATTGTTATCCGGGCGGCCATCCATCAAAAACAAGAAGAATCGGCATAGACTGCGTTTCTGTCAGCCATGCCGATTCTTTGCCTTCAAATACCTGACGCAAGCAGGCTCCCCGGGCGCCTTAACGGTTTTCCGTACCCCTGCCCTGCGTGTGAGCTATCTTCGCAGAGCCTTGGCCGCCGGATAACCGTAGGCGCTCTCCGCGTTCTCAACCGCCCGGATGATCGCTTCGCTGATCATCTCCGCCGCCAATGTCCCCACCAGGTCCTGGTCAGCGCGGACATCCCCCACGGATACGGCGTAAATACTGTCGCCGTCCGCGGATGTATGAACAGGGTGAACAGACCTCGCCAGCCCGTCGTGGGCCATCCCGGCGATCTTGCAAAGCTGCGGTTTTTCGAAGCGGGCGTTTGTCATCACGACCGCGATGGTCGTATTGCCGGTAAAGCGGTTATCCACCGCCGCAATGCTGCCCTGCATCTGCTCTGACGTGCTTCGCAGACCGGTCTTGTCCTCCGTCAGCAGCCCGGCGATCTGTTCACCGGTTTTCCAGTCGAACACGTCCCCCAGCGCGTTGAGTACAACGACGGCGCCGATCTTCAGCTCGCCGATCCGGACGGCATAGCTGCCGATCCCGGTTTTCATGCAGCAGTCCATGCCAAGGAGCTTGCCCACCGTAGCACCGCAGCCCGCTCCGCGGTTCCCGTCCCGGTAATTCGGCGCGTCGAATGCCAGTTCTGCCGCCGCGTATCCCATGGCGGCGTCGGGACGGGTAAACGCGTCCCCTACCGTCAGATCAAAGATATCGGACTGGGCCACCAGCGGAACTTTTGTCACTCCGACGTCATATCCAATGCCTCTTTCCTCAAGGCATTTCATCACACCGCCCGCTGCGTTGAGGCCGAAGGCGCTGCCGCCTCCCAGCACGATCGCGTGGATGCTCTGCGCCGCCGTCAAAGGAGCAAGAAGCTGGCTCTCCCGCGAAGCCGGTCCGCCGCCCCGTACGTCGAGTCCGGCACGCATGCCCCCGTCACAGATGAAAACCGTGCAGCCCGTACCCGCTTCCGCGTTCTCCGTCTGTCCGATACGGATCTCATCAAACTCGGTAATGCGTATCTCGCGCCTTGCCGGGATCTTCCGTGCCGCGGCTGCTTCTCTGCTTTTCTGCTCTGTTTTCATACTGCTGCCTCCCCATTCAAACGGCCGTTCTCTCCGGATATGCCCCGTCAAAGTGTTTCGGTCAGGTAAAGCATACCATGGCAGTCGGCCGTTATCAATCTCTTTCTCGAGCACAGACGCAGAAAAGCGCCGCTTTCGCGGCGCTTTTCTCATGGAGCAGGATACGGGAATCGAACCCGCGTGTTCAGCTTGGGAAGCTGACATTCTACCATTGAACTAATCCTGCGCTTATCGGTAAGAGATATTGTACCACATTTTTCCCCGATTGCAAGTGTAAATTTCCATATTGGGCCTTGTTGAGGAGTTTTTCGCAAAACGGGCGAAAATGGTGGAATTATCGGTCAGATTATGGTATCATTTTTGCAAATCGAATGGGAGGGGTAAATATGGCAACCAGATTACAGGATGAACTCTGCTCAGCGGAACGGCTGAGCTTCGATCCCGCGTCCGGTGTATACACCGGGAATCGCTCCGGCTATTCTCTCGCGTTGATCCCGGCGGGGAGCCAGATGAATCTGCGGGTTTCCGTATGCAAATACGGCGCTTCGGCCGACCGGGCGGCTTTCAAGGCGCTGATCAAGAGCTGCAAGCCGCTGAAGGGCTGTGCCGTGCAGGGCTACGGCGTCACCTTCTCCATCGCGGCAGGCGGCACCGCCGCAAAGCAGCTTGAACGGATCTCAACTTCTATCCGCGCCGTCACTGAGTATCTCGCCATGAACGGCTACCAGAACTGCTGCGAGGCGTGCGGTCGGATGGAGGAGACGAGCGGCTGCTACGTGGGCGGCAGCGTGAAGCTCCTGTGCGCCGAGGACTATCAGAACGCCAGTCAGGCCGTTTTCCGCCAGGCGGAGGAGATCGCTCAGAAGAACGAAAACGTCATTGGCGGCATCGTGGGCGCACTCATCGGCGCACTCATCGGCGCAGCGGTGATCGTGGGGATCGGCCAACTCGGTTACGTCTCCATGTGGTCCGGCGTTGTCATGGGCGTGTGCGCTGTCAAGGGCTATGAGCTGCTGGGCGGCAAGCTCTCCACAAAGGGCATCGTCCTGAGCTGCGTGATCATGGCGATCATGGTTTACCTGGGTCATCGGATGGATTGGGCGATCACCATCGCAAAAGTACGAGGTCTTGAGCTGGGAGAGGCCTTCCGGGAAACGGAGCAGGCCGTACGCTTATTTGGCGTGTCCAGAAACTACTACTCAAATCTGGCGCTCACCTTCCTGTTCACCGCTATCGGCGCGGTGCCCACGATCATCACCGCCAGAAAAAAGTACAAGGCAAAGCAGGTCGCCTACAAGCTATAACAAGGGAGAGCGCAAAGCATGGATTACAAGACCGAATCGCTGCGGCTCCACGGGGAATGGGCCGGGAAGCTGGACATCGTACCAAAGATGGCAGTCACCAACAGGGACGAGCTGTCCCTTGCCTATACGCCGGGCGTAGCGCAGCCCTGTCTGGAGATACAGAAGGACATCTCCAAGAGCTATACCCTCACAGGGCGGCACAACCTTGTCGCCGTGGTGACGGACGGCACCGCCGTGCTTGGGCTGGGCGACATTGGGCCGGAGGCGGGCATGCCCGTGATGGAGGGCAAATGCGTGCTGTTCAAGGCCTTCGGCGGCGTCAATGCCGTGCCCCTGTGCATCCGCTCCAAGGACGTGGATGAGATCGTGAACACGGTGGCGCTGCTGGCGGGGAGCTTCGGCGGCGTGAATCTGGAGGACATCTCCGCCCCCCGCTGCTTTGAGATCGAGCGAAAACTGAAGGAGCGGTGCGACATTCCCATCTTCCACGACGATCAGCACGGTACCGCCGTGGTGGTGCTGGCCGCTTTGATGAACGCCCTGAAGGTGGTGAAGAAAGACATCTCCCGGGTGCGCGTCGTCACCTCCGGCGCGGGTGCCGCGGGGATTGCCATCATCAAGCTGCTTATTTCCATGGGCCTCAAAAACGTGATCATGTGCGACCGGAAGGGCGCCATTTATGAGGGGCGCGGCGGCCTGAATCCCGCCAAGGAGGAGATCGCCCGCATAACGAACCGGGATAAGCTCTCCGGCGGCCTGGCGGACGCGTTGAAGGGCGCCGATGTGTTCATCGGGGTCTCCGCCCCCGGCACGGTCACGGCGGAAATGGTAAAGAGCATGGCCCCCTCCCCCATCCTGTTCCCTATGGCGAATCCCACGCCGGAGATCATGCCGGACGCGGCCAAAGCGGCCGGCGCGGCGGTCGTGGGCACGGGGCGGAGCGATTTTGCCAATCAGATCAATAACGTGTTGGCCTTTCCCGGCATTTTCCGCGGCGCGCTGGATGTGCGCGCCTCCGACATCAACGATGAAATGAAGATCGCCGCTGCAGAGGCGCTGGCGGCCCTTGTGGGGGACGAATTGGACGCGGAGCATATCATCCCTGCGCCATTCGATCCCAGGGTCGCCCCGGCAGTGGCGGAGGCGGTGGCCGGAGCGGCCAGGAGGTCCGGTGTTGCCAGGCTTTGAGTGTCACGGCCATACGGTGCTGGACGGGGTCTATTGGAAAGCCGCGCTGGAGCGGCACCGGTCCGGTCCGGATATGGCCTGGGTACGAAGCGTGCTGAGCGCGTACCGGGATGCCAATATCACCTATTTCCGGGACGGGGGCGATAACCTGGGCGTCTCGGAGGCGGCCAGAGAACTGGCGGGGGAATACGGCGTTCGCCTCGTTACGCCTTGCTTCGCCATCCACAAGCGCGGCTGCTACGGGAAGATGGTGGGGCTTGCCTGGGACACTCTGACCGACTATCGGGCGCTGATCCGGGAGCTGAAGCGGCGCAGGGCCGATTTCGTGAAGATCATGATCTCCGGCATCATCAGTTATGAAACATTCGGGCTCGTTTTTGGCGGCGGGCCGGAGCCTGAGGAGATACGTGAGCTGATCCGCATCGCCCACGGGGAGGGATTTGCCGTCATGGCCCACGGCAACACGCCCCAGGCGGTCCTCCCCGCGCTGGAGGCGGGGGTGGACAGTGTGGAGCACGGCTTTTTCCTGGATGAGGAATGCCTCTCCGCCATGGCGGAGACCGGCGCCGTCTGGGTGCCGACCCACTCCACTGCCGCGGTGCTGAAGGGCCAGCCCGGCTATGACCGGCAGGTGACCGAACAGATCGTCATTTCACAGGGAGATTCCATCAGGCGGGCTGCGGAGCTGGGTGTCACCATCGGCTGCGGCTCAGATGCGGGGGCGCACCTTCTGCCCCATGGTCCGGCCACGGGTATCGAGTACTGCGTGCTGGAGCGTCTGCTGGGAGAAAGGACGAACGAGATACTGGATAAGGGCTGTCGGGAAATCGAGAAGCGGTTTGTTTATCCGGTCTGACCGGGAAAGGAGTCTGTATGTTCAGAGAAGTAACAAGGGAAAAGCAGCGCCTCCCGCAGGAGGAGATCGCGGAGATCCTTGCGAAAGAAAAACGCGGCGTCCTCTCTCTGCTGGGAGACGACGGGTATCCCTACGGGGTGCCTCTGAATCACTGGTTCTGCCCGGAGGACGGGCACCTCTACTTCCACGGGGGAACCGCAGGCCACAGGATCGACGCCATGCGCGCCTGCGACAAGGCGTCCTTCTGCGTTTATGACGCGGCGCCGCCCAGGCCCGGCGAGTGGTGGAGCGTCGTGCGCAGCGTGATCGTCTTCGGCCGCCTGAAGGCCATCGAGGATCGGGAGCGAACGATGGAGATCAGCCGCCGCATCAGCGATAAATTCACCGACGACCAGGAGTTCATCGAGCAGACCATTGCCCATGCCGGGCCGATGACGTTCTGCTTCGAGCTCGTCCCGGAGCACGTCACGGGCAAGCTGGTGTTTGAGAAATGATCCTGTTTTATCTATGATAAAAGCGCCCCCGCGCGGTTTCCGCGCGGGGGCGCTCGCTGTTCAGCACGCTAATTACTTATTCTTGAGGTATTCCAGAATAGAGGCAGCCGCCTTCTTGCCGGAGCCCATGGCCAGGATGACCGTAGCGGAGCCGGTCACCGCGTCACCGCCTGCGAACACGCCCTTCCGGGTAGTGGCGGTGGTTTCATCGGTGATGAGGCAGCCGTGCCTGTCGGCGTCCAGCCCCTCGGTGGTGGTATGGAGCAGCGGATTCGGCCGCGTGCCCAGAGCCATGATCACCGTGTCGCAGTCGATGGTGAACTCGGAGCCCTCCCTGGGGATGGGACGGCGCCGACCGGAGGCGTCCGGCTCGCCCAGCTCCATCTCGATGCACTCCAGCCCGCAGCAGCGGCCGTTCTCGTCGCCCAGCACACGGGTGGGGTTGCACAGCAGCCGGAATACCACGCCCTCCTCCATGGCGTGGTGGACCTCCTCCGCACGGGCGGGAAGCTCCTCCATGGAGCGGCGGTATACGATGAACACCTTTTCCGCGCCCATGCGCAGGGCGCTGCGGGCCGCGTCCATGGCCACGTTGCCGCCGCCAACGACGGTCACCACGCGGCTCACCGGAGCGGGGGTGTCATATTCGGGAAGATACGCCTTCATCAGGTTGATCCTGGTGAGGTACTCGTTGGCGGAGAACACGTTCAGGTAGCTCTCCCCCTCAATATTCATAAACTGGGGCAGGCCGGCGCCGCTGCCGATAAACACGGCCTCGTACCCATCGGCGAACAGTTCATCCACCGTCAGGGTGCGGCCGATGATCATATCCTGCCTGAATTCCACGCCCATCTCCATAAGGCCGGTGACCTCGTTGCGGACTACCGCCTTGGGCAGACGGAATTCCGGGATACCGTAGACCAGCACACCGCCGAACGCATGGAACGCCTCGAATACCGTGACGTCGCAGCCCGCGCGGGCAAGATCGCCGGCGCAGGCGAGGCCGGCAGGTCCGGAACCGACCACAGCGACCCGTCGGCCGTTCTTCTCGATCGCAGCCGTTTCCGGGATGCTGTTTTCCCTGTGCCAGTCAGCCACAAAGCGCTCCAGCCGGCCGATGCCCACGGGATCGCCCTTCTTTCCGCGGACGCACCTGGCCTCGCACTGTGTCTCCTGGGGACAGACGCGGCCGCAGACAGCGGGAAGCGTGTTGGTGGAGGTGATCACATTGTAAGCTTCATTGAACTCGCCCGCAGCCACCTTCGCAATGAAATCGGGGATGTGCACGTTCACAGGACATCCCTGCACGCAAAGGGGCTTCTTGCACTGAAGGCAGCGGGCAGCCTCGGTCTGCGCCATCTCCGCGGTATACCCCGTCGTCACTTCCTGGAAGTTCCGGGCCCTGACCTTGGGATCCTGCTCCGGCATGGGCGTCTTTTTCGGGTTCATATCAGCCATGGCGCACACCTCCGGTCAATCTGCATATATGCTGTTTGGCCTCAGCCTCCTGAGCCTTGTAGGAGCCGTTCCGCTTCATCAGCTCGTCAAAATCGACCTCGTAGCCGTTGAAATCCGGGCCGTCGACACAGGCAAACTGCATCTTGCCGCCCACGGTGACGCGGCAGCAGCCGCACATGCCGGTGCCGTCGATCATAATGGGGTTCAGGCTCACCATGGTGGGTACCCCGTAGGGCCGCGCAGTCTCCACCACAAACTTCATCATGATGACGGGGCCGATAGCGATGACCATATCGTATTGCTCCCCGGCGTCCAACAGAGCCTTGAGCTTGTCGGTGGTAACACCTTTCTCGCCGGCAGAGCCGTCGTCGGTCATGATATAGTAGTTGTCGCACATGCCGCGCATCTCCTCCTCCAGGATGATGATGTCCCTGGATCGGAAGCCCGCGATGATATCCACTTTTGCGCCCATATCGTACAGCGCCTTCGCCACGGGCATGGCAATGGCGCATCCCACGCCGCCGCCCACGACGACAGCGCGCCTGATCCCCTCCAGCTCAGTGGGCTTGCCCAGGGGCCCGGAGAAATCCTGAAGGGCGTCCCCCGGCTCCATGGTATCGAGCTGCATGGTGGTGCGCCCCACGGTCTGGTAGATGATGGTGACTGTCCCTGCCTCGGGATCTGTACCGGCAATGGTAAAAGGGATCCTCTCCCCGTACTCATCCGTTCTGAGAATGATGAACTGGCCGGCCTTCGCCTTCTTGGCGACCACAGGCGCTTCGATCTCCATGAGCGTGACAGTGCTGTTGAGTCTTCTCTTCTCGCAGATTGTAAACATCAGCCGTATTTGTCCTTTCATTTTGTTAATACGAGCGTTATTCACTTTCGGACAACTCATGCTCTATTTCAGCCAACAGCTTTTGATCCTGTTTTGTGCGGAATTCCAGTTTTTCATACATATCCGGTCTGCGCAGCCTTGTCCGGATGATAGATTGTTTCCTTCTCCATTTTGCGATGTTCGCGTGGTGGCCGGACAGCAGCACCTCCGGCACGCCGCGCCCATTGAACACCTCCGGCCGCGAATACTGGGGATATTCCAGCAGCCCCGACCAGTGGCTTTCCTCTGTGTAGCACTCCTCTGACGGAAGAACGCCCGGCACCAGGCGGCACACGGCGTCCGCCACGGCCATAGCCGGGATCTCGCCCCCGGTAAGCACAAAATCGCCCAGTGACAGCTCTTCATCCACACATTCGTCGATGAACCGCTGATCCACGCCCTCATAGTGGCCGCAGACGAGGATCATCCTCTCCTGCTCCCGAAGGCGTCTCGCGTCCTCCTGGGCAAACACCTTGCCGCAGGGCGACATGAAAATGGTGTGTACCCGGTAACCCGCTTCCTGGCAGATGTGCTTCCAGCAGTCGAACAGCGGCTGGACCTGCATCACGCAGCCCCTGCCGCCGCCGTAGGGGTAATCATCTACCTGCTTTTGCTTGTTTGCAGTGTAGTCGCGTATCTGATGACACTCGATACGGATATATCCCCGCTCAGCGGCGCGGCCCAGGATACTGGTATCCAGCATAGCCATCACCGCCTCGGGGAACAGCGTCATAATGTCGATCCTCATAGCATTCCCTCGATCAGCGCCACTGTGATCGTGCCCGCCTCCAGATCGATCCCCCGGATGAACTCCGGCACGGCAGGCACAAGGATTTCCCGCTCGCCGCGGATGACATAGACATTCTGTGCGGGAAGCTCCATCACCTCGGACACCGTTCCCAGCTCCTCCCCCGTATCCAGGGATACGGCACGGAGCCCCACGATATCCTGCAAAAACACCTCTCCCTCGTCGAGAGGCGCTTCTTCCCGGTCGATATACACCAGCGAGCCTTTCAGGGAAAGGGCGGCTTCCATATCGTCAACGCCCTCAAGCGAGGCAATGACACAGCCCTTGTGGACCCGGGCGGCAAGGACCCTGACGGTCCTGTCATGGATTCGCAGGCTCCGAAACCCGCAAAGAAACGCCGCGTCGTTCGTCCAGGGCTGGATCTTGACCTCGCCTCTGACGCCGTGTGTATTCACGATCCTTCCCGCCTCCAGGTAACGCTTCATGGATCAGTCTACGATATCCACATTGATGTGCTTACCCTGCTTCTGTGCCACCGCGCGCATGAGCGTGCGGATCTCCCGGGCGATTTTGCCCTGCCGGCCGATGACCTTTCCCATGTCGCCGGGGGCCACGTGCAGCTCATAGACCGTTTCGCCGCCGCTCTCCCGCTCGGTCACCGTCACCTGATCCGGCTGATCCACAAGGCTCTGCGCGATATAGGTGAGTAACTCCTTCATCCAACCATCTCCCGGATCAAAGAGCGCCGGCCTTTTTCAGAAGGGCTCTGACCGTATCGGTAGGCTGGGCGCCGTTCTTGAGCCAGTACTGGGCCCGCTCCACATCCACCTTGAGGGCGCTGGGATCCTGCAGGGGATCATAGGTGCCAAGCTCCTCAATGAACTTGCCGTCACGGGGGGAAAGGCCGTCCGCCACCACGATCCTGTAGAAGGGGTTCTTTTTTGCGCCCATCCTGCGAAGTCTGATTTTAACCATTGTTTATTCCTCCAGTTCATTTTCCGCGCCCGGTTTCCGGGTCGCTTTTATATTTCAGTATGGGATATCCCAGTAACTGCCGATGAATGGTTCCCGCTTTGCGGGTCACATGCCGAAGAGCCCTTTTTTGCCCCGTCCGAACATGCCGGGCATCCTGCCCTTTGACATCTGCTTCGTCATGGTCTGCATCATCTCGAACTGCTTCAGGAGCCGGTTGATGTCCACCACGGCTGTGCCGCTTCCTGCGGCAATGCGCTTTTTCCTGCTGGAATTGAGAATGGCGGGATTGTCCCGTTCCTCCTTCGTCATGGAGAGGATGATCGCCTCGATCCGGGTGATCATCTTATCGTCGAGCTGAGCGCCGGACAGGGCCTTCGCATCCATTCCGGGGATCATCCCCGCGATGTCGGAGAGGCTGCCCATGCTCTTGAGCTGGATTAGCTGATCGTAGTAGTCGGTGAGGGTGAAGCGGTTTTTCAGCAGCTTCTCCGTGAGCTCAGCCGCCTTTTTCTGATCCACCGCCTGCTCGGCCTTTTCAATCAGCGTCAGCACATCGCCCATGCCCAGGATGCGGGAGGCCATACGGTCAGGGTGGAAGACCTCGATCTGATCCAGCTTTTCGCCGGTGCCCGCGAATTTGATGGGCTTGCCCGTCACCGCCTTGACGGAGAGGGCCGCGCCGCCGCGGGCGTCGCCGTCCAGCTTTGTGAGCATCACGCTGTCGATACCCAAAGCATCGTTAAAAGCGCCGGCGGCGTTTACCGCGTCCTGGCCGGTCATGGCGTCCACCACCAGCATGATCTCGTTGGGACGGACCGCTTCCTTGATGCGCTTCAGCTCGTCCATCAGTTCTTCGTCGATGTGGAGCCGGCCGGCGGTGTCCAGGAAGACGATGTCGTTGCCGTGCTGCTTTGCATGCTCCAGCGCGGCCTTCGCGATGTCCACCGGGTCGGCGGTGCCCATCTGAAACACGGGGATATCCAGCTGCTTTCCCACTGTCTCGAGCTGCTTGATGGCGGCCGGGCGGTAGATGTCGCAGGCCACCAGCAGCGGCCGCCTGGAATTCTGCTTCTTCTGGAGGGCGGCCAGCTTCGCCCCGTTTGTGGTCTTGCCGGCGCCCTGGAGGCCCACCAGCATGACCACAGTGGGCCCGTTGGAGGCTATGTTCAGCTTGGCGCTCTCCCCGCCCATGAGTGCGCACAGCTCCTCATTGACGATCTTGATGACCATCTGCGCGGGAGTCAGGCTCTCCAGTACGTCCCGACCAACAGCCCGCTCGCTGACGGTTTTGATGAAGTCCCGGACGACCTTGTAGCTGACGTCCGCCTCCAGCAGGGCGATGCGCACCTCGCGCATCGCCTCCTTGATGTCGGACTCCGAAAGCCTGCCCTTGCCCCTCAGCTTTTTGAAGGCGGCGGACAGCTTTTCCGATAAGCTCTCAAATGCCATGTGATCCTAACCTTTCAAATCCCCGAGGATGCCCATGAGCTCCTCGCATTTCTCGGCCGCCGCGCCGCACGTCATGCGCCTCAGCTCAGCGGCGGCGGCACGGGCAGCCTCCAGCGTGTCCCGCATTTCCACAAAGCGCCGGACAAGTCCGAGCTTTTCCTCGGTGGCGCGCAGCGTCCCCTCCGCCCGGACGATCATGTCCCGGACGCCCTGTCGGGTGATACCCACAGAATCCGCGATCTCCCCCAGAGAGAGATCGTCGTTATAGTAGAGGTCAAAGTATTCCCGCTGCTTCTCCGTCAGCAGTTCGCTGTAGAAATCGTAGAGCAGCGTCATCTCCAGCGTTTTACCGGACATACCATTCTCCCTCTTCACCGTAAAGCAAAATAACTTAACACCGCGCCATTTTAAACCACAGCGCGGTGTTTGTCAAGTATTTTTCCTTTACTCCGCCCGCAGCGCGTCCACCGGTTGGAGGCCGGACGCCTTGGCCGCAGGATAGATGCCGAAAATGATGCCCAGCACGATGGAAAAGGCCGCCGCGCCGAGGCTCAGTGAAACGCTGGGGAAAATGGTCATATCCCACATGAGCTTTCCCAGCACCAGCGTGATGAGCAGCCCCAGCAGGATGCCGATGATGCCGCCGACAAAGCTGATGACGCCGGATTCGATGAGAAACTGGATGATGATGCTCCTCCGCCTGGCCCCCAGGGCCTTTCGGATGCCGATCTCTCTGGTGCGCTCCGTCACGGTGACAAGCATGATGTTCATGATGCCGATACCGCCCACCAGAAGCGCTATGCCCGCGATGCCGCCCAGGATCATGCTCAGCATGCGGGTCTCCTCATTGCCGGCCTCGATCTGCTGGTTGATGCTGTATACGTCGTAATAGCCCTTGTTGGGGTCGATCTTCGTGGAGAGGAACGACGCCAGCTTTGTCACCGCCTCGGTCGTGGCGGCGGAGCTCGCGGCCTTGACCACGTAGCTGTCGAAGGTGATATAGGAGTTCGACATGAACCGGGCGTCGGTATAGGGCACTACCACGATGCTGTCGTAGTAATGGGACATCCAGTCCTGTTCCTCGTTCCCCCCGGTGGAGGGATATTTCGCTTCAAACACGCCGACCACGGTAAAGGGTTCACCGGCGATGGTGATCTGCTTGCCGATGGGATCGGCGAAGTCAAACAGATCGTCAGCCGCAACAGCGCCCAGGACGCACACCTTCTGGTACTTCTTCACATCCAGATACGTCATGTCCCGGCCCTTCGCGATGGTGTAGTTGTTGCACACGGCGTACTGATCGCTGCCCAGGAAGATGTTTGCGTTCTCCAGCTTTTTTGCCCCGTATTTCACCACGCCCCCCGTTTGGGCGTTGGGCGTTACGCCGAGGACAAGATCGCCGAGCCCCAGGCAGTAGTCATAGAGGTCGGAGGAGATGTCCGCCCCGCCCCACTGGTAAGCATAGACCTCGATACGGTTCGCGCCCTGCCGCTGATAGTACTCCATCATGCTGGAGGTGTACCCCTGCACCAGGGAGACGAGCACCATGACCGCCGCCACGCCGATGATGATGCCAAGCATGGTCAGCACGGTGCGCACCTTGTTGGAGGCGATGGATTTCACCGCCATTTTAAACGCTTGGATCACGCCCATCAGTCACCGACCCCCTTCCCAGTGTCTGAGACGATCCTGCCGTCCAGGATGCGGATGACCCGGTTGGCAGAGGCGGCGATGGAATCGTCGTGGGTGATGAGGAGCACGGTGGAGCCGCTGTGATGCAGGGTGCGGAGGATATCCATGACCTGACCGCCGGTTTTGGAATCCAGGTTGCCGGTAGGCTCGTCGGCCATGATGATGTCGGGCTTTGCCGCAATGGCACGGGCGATGGCCACCCGCTGCTGCTGGCCGCCGGACATCTGGGAGGGGATGTGCTTTTCCCGCTCCTCAAGTCCGACCATTGCCAGCGCTTCCTCCGCCAGCTCCCGCCGTTTGGAGCCCGTAACGCCCCGGTATACCAGGGGCAGCTCCACGTTTTCGATGGCCGTCAGCGAGGGGATCAGGTTGAACCCCTGAAAGATAAAGCCGATCTCCCTGTTCCGGATGCGGGAGAGCTGGGAGTCCGACAGTTCCGTCACATCGCTTCCGGCCAGATAATACTCCCCGTAGGTGGGCACATCCAGGCAGCCAAGGATGTTCATCAGCGTCGATTTCCCGGAGCCGGAGGAGCCCACGATGGCGGTGAACTCTCCCTTTTCGATGGTGAGGTCGATACCGTCCAGAGCGCGGACTTCGCTCTCCATCCCTTCATTATAGATTTTGTAGACCTTTCGGACGTCTATAAGCGCCATGGCGTCACCCCATCATGGCAGACTCGAAGCTGTTGGCATTGGATACGGCATAACCGGTGAACACCTCCATGTCAGCATCCGCGCCGGAGAGGATCTGAGCGCCGTAATCGTCGGTGATGCCCACCTCCACCGGCACGGCCCAGAAGCCGTCCGGAACCACGTCCTCGGCGAGCTCGACGGCATTGTCGGGAGGCGTATCGCTCCGCACGAACAGGCAGGGACCCAGCTCGGTGTACTTCACCGCCTGCACCGGGGCGATGACACAGTCGTCGATCTGGCTGGCCACGGCGGTAAACGTGCAGTACATGCCGCTCATAAGCGTACCGTCATTTTCGATAATGATCTTCGCCGGGAAGTAGGAATAGCCCATATCGTTCTGCCCCACCATGCTGATCTCGCTGATGGTGCCCATATAGAACTTTTCGTCGTACTGTGAAATCTCCACCTGCATGCCCACGGAGACCTTCCCCACGTCCAGCTCGTCGATCTGGGCGGCGAGGATCATAACGTCGTCGTTCTGGATGAGCATGGACGCGCCGGTCGCTTCCTGTCCCTGCTCAAAGGTGCTGGAGACTATGGTCCCGTCGATGGGGGCGATGCACTCATAATTCTTCAAAAGCTCACGCTTGGCGTCTACGTCCTTCTGCGCCTCCGCGATCTGGGCGTTCAGGTCGGAGATGCGGCTGTTGATGCTTCGGATCTCCCCATCGTAGCCGTCGTCCTTCAGCACTACCAGGGTGGCGCCCTCGCTGATGGGGAGGTATTCCTTCATGTAGCTTTCGCTGCAGGTGCCCGACGCTCTGGCCACCACGGGGGTCTTCTCGTAAAATGCCAGGAGCCCCGTCTCATAGGGGACGGCGTACACATCCTCCGTGATCGCGTTGCCCGCTTCGTCCACCGCGGGCTTCCCCTCCTCGTCCAGCACGGGGCGCGTGCCGGTTTTCAGGACGATGTTGGCCTCCTGCCCCTCGGTGAGGTTGCCGGGATTCCAGATGGTCGCCGTCACCTCAAACAGCTTGTAGCCGTCCAGAGTGATCTTTTCGATCATGGTCACATCCGTGAGCTCCGCTGTCACGGGGTCAAAGCCCTCGGGCAGGTTGATCTGCACCTCCTGCCCCTCATAAAAGAGGTCGGCGTACTCGTAGCTGAAATACTGGGTGAGGAGCATATAGTCGTCTATCACCAGATAGGCGAGGATCTGTCCCTCGCTGACCATTTCACCGGGCTGAACGGCGATGTCCACGATCTTGCCGTAGTGGTCGGCCACCACGGTGAGCCGGGCGCGGGCGGAATTGATGTCGCTGAGCTGACCGTAGAGCTCGTCGACCTGCTCGCTGTAACCGGAGACCACCTCCTCGGCGGCCCTGATCTGCTCGTTGGCGTCAGCGGGGTCGATGGTGAGCAGCACGTCGCCCTTTTTGACCGTGTCGCCCACCTGGGCAAACAGATTCGTCACGGTGCCGTTCACCGACGCGGCCACGGTGGCGCTGTCGGACGCCTGGGTCACGCCGCTGCCGGTGACCTGGGAGGACAGGGACCCGATGTATGTATACTCCGTCATGGGCACCTGGTCCGCTTCCTTCTTGCTGAACAGCTTCATAAGCAGCAACGCGATCGCTGCGGCGACTGCCAGCAGCACTACGATCAGGATGATCCGCTTGACGACCTTTTTCCTGCGCTTTTTCGCCTTCTGCGCCACGGCCTGCGGGGCCGGATTCACTTCACTCATACAGTATACCCTCCGTCACAATCATGAAACGCGTCGGTCCAGCGCTGAGAGTCCAATGCCGATTATACCCCACCCAGCCCGCTCTTTCAATCCAGTTCACGGATTATTAAAGAAATATTCAAGAACGCCGACGGTCCCGGACGCCGCGCGGGATGCGGGTCCCGGCACAGTTTCAGACGCAGGGCGAAACGGAAAAGTTCCCTTTTCTCCGTGACCGCTCGCAAGACGACAAAAGCCGCCGCAGTGACATGCGGCGGCTCAAAAGAGAAAGCGGGCGGGACTGCTTCAGTCCCGCCAGCGGTTTCACAATCAGGCTGCGGTATCCATCTTTTTCTTGTACTTCTTCATAATGAGCTGGAGCGCGATGGTAATGGCGGCAGTGATGGCTCCCATCACGAAGGTCATGTAGTACTTCCCGGTGGACTTCACGAGGGCATTGGAGATGGCGTTGAAGATGATGGAGCTGAAGCCCAGGCTCAGCATGGCCACGCCGTAGTTTGTGCCCGTGTACTTGGCGCCGAAGAAATCGGTGGTGGTGGCAGGGTTGATGGCGCTGGGGCCGCCGAAGGCAAAGGCCGTGATCACCACGATGATGATGTATACGTAGCTGCGCACGAACATGAGCAGCAGGGCGCAGACGATGGTGATGCAGCAGAGCAGGACGTTGGTCTCCATCCGTCCGAGCTTATCCGAAAGAGCGGACATGCTGAAGCGGCCTGCGGCGTTGAAGACGCCGGTGAGGGACACGCAGGTAAGCGCCAGAGCGGGAGCAAGGCCGCGCTCCTCGCCCAGGGGCCGGATGATGGGATTCAGCATGTTCCAGGTGGCGTTATAGAAGAAGATGGTCAGCAGGATGCACCAGAAGGGCACGGTGCGGATGGCCTCCTTCAGGGGGATCTCCCTGGTGGCCACGATGGCGTTCTTCTTGGGTGCCGGTTTGGGAAGGGTGGCCAGGTATTCCTCCGTGGGAAGCTGGATGAAGCAGCAGGCGATCAGGCCGACCACAAGGAATACCAGGGACAGGATGCGCAGGGTTGCGCTGACGGTCATGCTGTTGAGCATGGTGCCGATGATGGGGCTGAAGGCCACGGTGCCAAGGCCGAAAGCCGCGGTGGCGATGCCGGTGGCAAAGCCGCGGCGATGGGGGAACCACTTCTGTACGCAGGAGAGGAGCGCCCCGTAACTGACGCCGACGCCGATGCCGCCGATGACGGAATAGGTCAGGTAGAAGAGCCAGATGGAACTGCCCGGCTTAACGCAGGAGGAAAGGAAAATACCCACGCCGAAGAGGATCACGCCCAGGAAGCTGATCTTTTTCGGCCCGAACCTGTCGTTCAGCGCGCCGCCGCCGAAGTTGCCCACGCAGAAGGCGAAGAGCATGATGGAGGCGATCAGGTTGACACTGCCGGGTTCCCAGCCGTAAAACTGTGCGGTGGCGTTTCTAAGCACGCTCCACAGATAGATAACGCCCACGCAGAGCATCGCCACCAGCGCGGCGATGATGGGCAGTACAGGAGATTGAGTTTTTTTCATAAACCGTTCTTCCCTCTTTCTACTCTTTTTTGGCGCAGGACCGTCTTCCTCCAACGATTTGCGCTTATTGATACTCTATCATTCTGTCGGTCGAATGTCAACAGCGCGGGGGTCATTTCGTGATCTTTCGACACTCCAGATAGTAGCGTTTTTCTCTGGCATGGCCGATGGAAAAGCTCTTCCTCGGGAAGGCTCCTCCGCTCTCCACGGTGGCGAAGAAATCGCCCTTTCCCATGGCGGGCAGCACGATCCCGGCGGCGCCTTCCCGCCTGCCCAGAGCCAGCACCTCCGCCTCGCCGTGGATGTAGTCCACCTCGCCGCCGTTTTTCGCCAGGTAGTCGTCGATGAAATCCTGCACCTTTCCGATAAGGCCGCCGATCGTATCGGCATCGACCGTGATGGCGACGTCCTTCTCCGCCGTACGGCAGCGGACGGGCCACGCACCGCCTGCGGACGCCAGCGACAGCTCGAAGGCCGCGGCGAAGGTATCCGCATCCACACCGAACACGGCCCGATGGATGGCCTCGAAGGCGATAGCCGGATCGTAGACGTTGTTGAGCTCCACCAGGGCAAACCGCGCCGGGTGCGTCTCCCGCTCATCGGCCGGGATGTTTCCCTTGATCTCGTCCCAGTAGCCCTTGGCGGCTGCCAGGGAATGGTTGCCGTCGCCCATGATGACCTGCACGTCGGAGGACGCTGCCAGCGCTGCCAGCGCCGCCGTCACCTCTGCCGCCGCTTCTCCGGTTACCTGGTATCCGCAGATGTGTCCTCCGCCTTCCATCAGGTCGAAATCGTAGAGCAGGGGCAGGTCCGCCCGCTCCAGGGGCTCGATGACCGTGCAGTCCCGGTCGTTGATCAGGGCCATGATATGGGGCAGCTCCAGCTTTGCGCCCCGGCGCACCTTGATGCGGGCGGGCAGCCGGGATACGATGGTCCCCTCGCTGGCGCGGATGGCGGTGCGGGAGCCGGGCGCATAGTCATATTTCTCCAGATCCAGCACGCCCACGACGCCACGGCGCACTTCCCCGCTCTCCACGGTACGCTCCACGTACACATAGGAAGATCTCAGCGTACGGAACACGCCGCTGTCCAGATAACTGTCCATCTCCCTGGCGATGCCCGCAGCCCGCTCCTCCGTGTCCCCGTCGCTCAGGTACGCCTCGGGCACGATGAGCTTCAGGGTGGACGGCGCGTCGCCCACGAACCTTTTCACCCGCTCCCAGTAGTCTCTGTCAGAGGAGAACTGGTCGCAGGCCACCACGGACCATTTTGTCATGTCGGCCGAAGCGGGGATCAGGATATCGGCCGGGAAAAACGCATTTTCTGCCATTTGATTGCCTCCTTATATCAGCACCGCGCCGTATTTTGCGGCCGTGTCTCTAATCCGATCCTCCGGCCCGCGTACGCCGGCCACGCCGCAGAAGGCGCGCAATGCGCCGTCGAGGCCGCTTCCGTCCCGGGTGAGGATGCACATCGGAAGGTCGGAATCCTCCTGCGCGGCGGAGACGAGCGAGAACGCCTCTCCATCCGGGCAGCCGTCGGGCAGCGGAAGGAACAGCACGCCGCTCTTCTCCGTCATTTCCCGCGTGTCGGGGATAGGACCGATCTCATCCGCCCGCTTGACCCTGCTCTGGGAACAGATCCGCAGGGAGCCGTCCCGTTTTACGGCCGCCGGCGTGAGCCCGGCATAGACCTTTCGGATTGCCCGGATGAAGTCCGGCGTGGTGCCGCAGCAGCCGCCCGCCAGCTTCACGCCGAGCGCCGCAAAGGGCGCCATCTTCTCCGCGAACTCCTCCGGCGTGATGCGGTAGCTGCCGTCGTCGTCAGGCATGCCCGCGTTGGGCTTCACGCACAGGGGAATGTCCGCCGCGGAAGCGATCCGCTCCGCGATGGAATAGAGCCGGTCCGGCGGCAGGGAGCAGTTGATGCCCGTGGCCGCCGCCCCCAGCGCCTTCGCCGTCAGCGCCAGGCATTCCGGCGCGCAGCCGGCATAGGTGCTACCGGATTCTGTGAACGTCATCAGCGCGATCACAGGCAGAGGAGTATTCTCCCGCACGGCCAGGATCGCAGCCCGCAGCTCCTGGAGCTGGGACATGGTCTCCGCCAGCACGGCGTCCGCCCCGGCCTTCCAGCCGGCCACTGCCTGCTCCCGGAACATGTCGTAGGCATCGTCGAAGGTCAGGTCGCCCCCAGGCTCCAGGAATTCCCCGATGGGTCCCATATCCAGCACGGTCCCGGCCTTTCCGCCGCAGGCGCGCTTCGTCACGGCGACGGCTGCGGAAATGACCTCCTCCGGCGACTTGCCCTCAGGCCTGAGGGCGCGCCGGTTGCAGCCGAAGGTATCGGTGCAGATCAGATCGCTGCCCGCGTCCGCGTACAGCCGCTGCATGTTCTCCACATATTCAGGCGCAAGAAGATTGAGTATATCCGGGCGTCTCCCCGGCTCCAGGCCGTATCCCTGGAGCATGGTACCCTGGGCGCCGTCAAAAAAGATGAAATCCTTTGAGGTCAGATCCAGCATCCGTAGCCCCCCTTGCACAGAATTTTTGATTTAAACATTATAGCGTTTCCACGCCGCTTTTGTAAAGTCATTTCTCCCGTTGGGGAAAAGATTGATTTTTCGATTGAAAAATCGGAAACATGTGCTACAATATATCCGGAGCATCCATCGGCGCACTGCGCAGCGTGAGAAGGAGGATAAGAAAATGAGCAACACCATCATCACCATCAGCCGCGAATTCGGCAGCGGCGGCAGACTCGTAGGAGAAAAGCTGGCGCAAGTCCTGGGCATCCCCTTCTATGACAGCGCGATCATCGAGATGGCCGCGGAAAAGAGCGGCCTTTCACCCAGCTTCATCGAACAGAATGAGGAACATATCCCCAACAGCTTCCTGTTCAACCTGAGCGCCTCCGCACTGTCCAGCTACAAGCCTTCCCTGCAGTACGACACCCCTATCAACGACAAGACCTTTTTCGCCCAGTCCGCCGTGGTGCGGGAGCTGGCGGCCCAGGGGAGCTGCGTCATCGTCGGCCGCTGCGCCGACTATGTCCTGCGGGAGGAGCCCGGTCTTGTGCGCATTTTCGTTTGCGCTGAAGCGGAGGACAGGAAAAAGCGTGCCGTGGAGAATTACGGCCTGGACAGCGCCACGATCGACTCCAGGCTCAAAAAGATCGACAAGGCCCGCGCCAACTACTACAAGTTCTACACCGGGGAAAACTGGGGCGGCATCCACGAGCATGACCTCATCATCAACACCAGCTTCATCGGCGTCGACGGAGCTGTGGAGGTCATCAGAACGCTCCTGAAGGAAAAAGGATTCATCGACTGAACGGAATAAGCTTCAAGCGGTGCGCACCGGGCGCACCGCTTGTTTTTTCTATTCAGATCTCCCGGCCTGCCGGTCACAGCAGCTTCGTCCACTTTTCACCGAGCTCCAGCGAAGGCTTGCACTTATGGCCGTTGGTCGCCTCCTGGATCGCCAGATAGTACCACTGTCCTGCCAGGTTGTCCGGCCAGGTCTTCATCCCCTCCAGGAACGCCTCCTCCGTGGTGGGCACCCGCCCCATCACCCGGTTTACGATGGTAATGGCCTCAGCCCGTGTGATCTGCTTGTCCGGCTTGAAGGAGCCGTCGGAGTAGCCGTTGATCCAGCCTCTCCCCGCAGCATCCAGGATCGCGTCCCGCGCCCAGTGTCCGTCGATATCGGAGAAGGTGCGGGTAACGAGGGCGTCATCCTCCGCGAAACGGGTGATGATGGCGGCGAACTCCGCCCGGGTGATCGGCTTATCGGGAAGGAACGTCCCGTTGGAATAACCCTTGATGATCCCCAACCGGGACAGGGTGGACACCTCCGTGTTGAACCAGTCGTTCTCCCCCACGTCGGAGAAGATGTTGGCCGAGGTCTGGCTCGCCCTGCGCACCGTGTCATCCAGCAGCCGATAGAAGATCGCCGCCGTCTCTGCCCTGGTGATGTTGTTCTGGGGCCTGACATTCCCGTCCGGATATCCCTTGACGTAGGCTATGTGCGTATCCCCGGAATACAGCATCTTCGGGGTAACGGCGCGCCAGCCGGCGTACACGGAGACATCCGCCGACATCCGGACAGAGGATACGCGTTCCGTGCAGAGAGGATCCAGGTACCAGCCGGTGAATACGTAGTTCTGCCTCTGGGGTACGAGGGACAGCTTCACCTCTGAGCCAGTGGTATACTGCTCTGTCTTCGGCTCCGCCCCGCCGCCGATCACATAGGTCAGGGTATATTTCGCAATGGTGGTATCCTCAAAAACAGCGGTCAGGCTCATATCCCTCGAGACCAGGATCGTCAGCGGGTTATCCTTGCTGATGATGCTCCCTGTCTCATCCCGCCAGCCGACGAACGCATAACCCGCAGCGGGGCGCGCGGTGACGGCCGCCGTTTCGCCGCTCCTGTACTGGCCGCCGCCCTCCAGGGCGCCGCCGGCGGGAGGAAGTGAATTAAGGGTCAGCAGGAACCCCACTTTCTCCTCAAAAACAGCTTCCAGGCTGATATTTCGCGAAATGAAAAAGGAAAATATCTGCGCCCGGCTCACAATAGTGCCCGTCTCATCCCGCCAGCCCGCGAAGATATATCCCTCCGCCGGATCGGCAGAGATCACGGCCACGTCGCCTGTGTTGTACCGCCCATCTCCGTCAACCGTGCCTCCGAAGGCGGGCGATGCAGAGAGCTGGACCGTAAACGTCTCCAGCGGGATGAACTCCGCCGCGATAGCGGCCGGCGTCAACGCCAGCAGCACGGCGGCAATGAGCATACAAATGATCGATCGCTTCATTTTCATAACCATGCGCCCCCCGTCATGATCGTCGAAAAAAGCCCCCTGTATGTCGTGCTTATTATATCAGAGCCTTTTCCGGATTACAACAGCAATCCCGCCTTTTCCCGCCCGCAGATTCCCTTCTCGCTCTTGACACTTTTAAAAATGATATGTAGAATAATAAGGTTAGTAAACGCGGTCATTCGACCGATCACTGAGAAACAAAGGGGAATTGAGATGGCTAAAGAAAAAAAGGTGTCGCAGATCACCGATATGGATGCGGACTTCGCCCAGTGGTTCACCGACGTGGTGGTGAAGGCGGAGCTGATCGACTACTCCGGCATCAAGGGGTTTTATGTACTGCGCCCGTACGCGTATGCCATTTGGGAAAACATCCAGCAGACGCTGGATCGGCGCTTTAAGGAGCTGGGGCACGAGAACGTGTCCATGCCCGTGCTGATCCCGGAGAGCCTGCTGCAGAAGGAAAAGGATCATGTGGAAGGCTTTGCTCCCGAGGTAGCCTGGGTCACCCACGGCGGCGAGGAGGAGCTGGCGGAACGGATGTGCGTGCGTCCCACCTCCGAAACGCTGTTCTGTGACCATTGGAGCCATGTGCTCCAGTCCTGGCGCGACCTGCCCATGAAATACAACCAGTGGTGCAGCGTGCTCCGCTGGGAGAAGACGACCCGCCCCTTCCTCCGGGGCCGCGAATTCATGTGGCAGGAGGGGCACACGCTCCACGCCACGGCGGAGGAGGCGCAGGAGGAGACCCAGCAGATGCTGAACGTCTACGCCGATTTCTGCGAGAACACCCTGGCCATGCCCGTCATCCGCGGCCGCAAGACCGATAAGGAGAAGTTCGCCGGGGCCGAGGCCACCTATACCGTGGAGTGCATGATGCACGATCACAAGGCTCTTCAGGGCGGCACCTCCCACTATTTCGGCGACGGGTTTGCCCGCGCCTTCGGTATCCAGTTCACGGATAAAGACAACGTTCTCAAGTATCCCCATCAGACCTCCTGGGGCATGTCCACCAGGATCATCGGCGGCATCATCATGACACACGGCGACAACAACGGCCTGGTGCTGCCCCCCAAGGTGGCGCCCATCCAGGCGGTCATCATCCCCATCGCCATGCACAAGGAGGGCGTTGTGGACCGGGCGAAGGAGCTGGAGGCAAAGCTGAAGGCAGCCGGCATCCGGGTGAAGTGCGACGTATCCGATCAGAGCCCTGGCTGGAAATTCGCAGAATACGAGATGAAAGGCGTGCCCCTCCGCATCGAACTGGGTCCCCGGGATATCGAGGCCGGTCAGTGTGTGGCCGTCAGCCGCGCCACCGGCGAAAAGCGCATCGTTCCCCTGGAGGGGATCGAGGCGCGGGTGCCGGAGCTGCTGGACACGGTCCACAAGGAGCTCTACGAGAAAGCCCTCAAGAACCTGAACGACAATACCCGTGCCGTCACCTCCATGGAGGAGGCAAAGAAGGTCATCAGTGAGCAGGGCGGCTTTATCAAAATGATGTGGTGCGGCGATCTGGAGTGCGAAATGCGCATGAAGGACGAGGTCGGCGTCTCCTCCCGCTGCATGCCCTTCGCGCAGGAGCGTCTGGGCGATACCTGCCCCGTGTGCGGCAAGCCTGCCAAGGCCATGGTCGTCTGGGGCGTGGCCTACTGAGTCTGTCTGTTGAAAACCTGAATAGAAACGCGCGTTCCCGGGTTATCCGGGAACGCGCGTTTTTGATTCGGGATACAGGCGCTGTGCCCCTCTGCCGTTAGGCCGGCTGCGCAGCCCTGCTGCGGGTGAGATACTGGATCACAAAGACCCCGCCGACGACCACGAGGCCGCCGATATCCGTCAACAGGCCGGGATAGATGAGCAGCAGCCCGCCCGCGATGGCTACGAGGCGCTGCCATACAGGCATGCGGTGGAGCATCCAGCCCTTGAGGCCGGATGCCACGCCGAACAGGCCGACGAAGGAGGTGACGATGATGAGGATGACCTCCCCTACGCCGGTATCAATGAAGAGCATGGCTTCGTTGAAGCCGAATATGTACGGGATGATGAAAGCCGCGATAGCCAGCATGGAAGCGTTCAGCGCCGTCTTCATGGGATTCGACTTGGCAATGGCGCTGCCTGCGTAGGCCGCCAGGGCCACCGGAGGCGTGATGTCCGCGATGATGCCGAAATAGAACACGAACAGGTGGGCCGCCAGGGTGCCCATGCCCATTTTGATGAGGATGGGGGCGCAGGTGGTGGCCATGATGACGTAGTTGGCTGTGGTGGGCACGCCCATGCCCAGGATGATGCAGGTGATCATGGTGAGCAGCATGGCGATGAACATCTGACCGCCGGAGATGCCGACGATGAGAGAGATGAGCTTCGTGCCGATGCCCGTGGTGGTGATGACGCAGGCGATGACGCCGGCCACGGCGCAGGCCGCCGCCACCACCAGGGTGGAACGGGCGCCGTTTTCCAGCGCGTCGAAGAACTTCGTCAGGTTCATCCGCGTCTCCTTGCGGAACATGCTGACAATGATGGCGACAGCGGTGGCAATGATGGCCGCCATGGCCATGGTGCGGGTGATGATGAGGTATACCAGCACCGCCAGCGGCAGCAGCAGGTATCCGCTGCGGATAAACAGTTTCAGGAAATGGGGGATCTGATCCTTCGGCAGGCCCTTGAGCCCCATTTTCTTCGCTTCCAGATGGACCATGATGAAGATGCCGGTGAAGTACAGCGCCGCCGGCAGGATGGCCCGTACCACGATGGAGCTGTATTCATAGCCGGAATACTCCACCATCAGGAAGGCGGCCGCACCCATGATGGGGGGCATGATCTGGCCGCCGGTGGACGCAGCGGCCTCCACCGCGCCGGCGAATTCGCCCCGGTAGCCGTTCTTCTTCATCAGGGGAATGGTAATGCTTCCGGTGGTCACCGTGTTGCCCACGGAGGAGCCGGAGACCATACCGCACAGGGCGCTGGAGATGACGGCAACTTTCGCGGGGCCGCCGGAGGAAGCGCCGGCGATGGAGTTTGCCAGGTCAATGAAGAAGCTGGATATTCCCGTCCGCTCCAGGAACGCGCCGAAAATGACGAACAGCACGATGAACGTGGAGCAGGCGCGGATGGGCGTTCCGATGACGCCCTCCGTGGTGTAGAAGAGATTATACACGTTCACGGCGAAGGGCTTCTGCGTCAGTGTGTAGATGATAAAGAGTCCGGCCACCACCACGATGGGGATGCCTACGCTCCTGCGGCACGCCTCCAGCGTGACGAGCACGCCGATGACGCCGAGCGCCACCTCAAAGCCCGAGAGTTTGATCCCGTGGGAGATGATGGCGGTGCAGTTCAGGACGAAGTAGAAATACGCAACACCGCCCAGGATGCCCAGAACGATATCGTACCAGGGGACGTAATTCGGCTTCTTTCCCCCGCTTTTTCTCGCCGGGAAAATCAGGAAAATGAGCAGTATCACAAGGCCGACAAAGGACGCCCGCTCAATGCGCGCTTCCCAGTTGGCGATAAAGTTGATGAACATGCAGTACAGCGCGAATAATACACAGAAATAGCGCACGAAAATACGGGGCACGCCCTGGTAAACACGTGTGTTGGACTCCCTGTCGTATTTTTCCATGATGGCCTGCACGTCCTCGGCCGTGCCCGTTTCAAACTCAGGCTCCGCCTCGGTCGCAGGCAGCTCGTCCTTGAAATCCTTTTTGCCGGAAATGATGGATCCCTCCCCCTATCCGGGCTGCTTCACGGTAAAAAGCACCCGGGTGTTCCGCCCGCAGGTATCCCGCAGGCTGATTTCCTCTTCTCCGATCCGGAGCACATGGTCGGATACCGTCCCCACCACATAGACCAGGCGGGTCATCTCCATATCCATACCGGTGACGATCATCTCGCCTCGCTCCCCGTAGGTGAGGCTCTCCCCCGGTCCCAGCTCCGTGGGCACCCCGGCGCCGAAGCCGTAGTATACGGTGCCGGTGAGGAATATACGCCGCCCCCGGACCCGGTATACGTCGCTGACGGGCGACCGGTTCACAGAGTGGATGAAAGTAACAGAGAATACACCCTCCCCCGAAAGGGGACGCTCCAGATAGATTTCCCCCGTGTCGGCGTCGGAGAGCACAAGACGCCCAGGACGCAGGAGAATAACTGTAACCGCAACGGCAAGAAGCGCTGCGGCTACAGCAATCGTCAAAAGGATCGGCGCCCTTCTGACCGGGCAGGGCGGCCGCCCCGCACCGGTCACGGCGTCAGCGCGCTGATCAGAGCGCGCCAATTTCCTTATAATATTTCTCAGCGCCGGGATGGAACGGGATGGAGATGCCGGAGACCGCGGTTGCGGGATCCAGCTCCGCGCCCTTGGTGTGGCCCTGGGCGATCTCATCCTTGTTGTCGAACAGCGCCTTGACAAACTGGTATACCAGATCCTCGCTCAGGGAGTTGGAGGCGATGATGGTGGCCATGACCGCCACAGCCTGCTTGTCCTCGGTGACGCAGGAGTAGGTGCCGCCGGGGACGGTGACCTTGGCATAGAAGCCGTATTCCTTCTGGAGGGCGGCCACGTGCTCGTCATCCACCTCCAGGAGGTTGAACTCATAGCTGGTGGAGAGCTCGGTCACGGCGGTGGTGGGTGTGCCGGCCACGACGAAGGCGGCGTCGATGGTGCCGTTTTTGATGGAGTCGGCGGAGTCGGCAAAGGAGAGGTTCGACACATTGATGTCGGAGAACTCGATGCCGTAAGCCCTGAGGATCTGCTTTGCGTTGAACTCGGTGCCGGAGCCCGCGTCACCCACGGAGACGTTCTTTCCCTTCAGGTCCGCGATGGAGGTGATGTTCTTGTTGGCAATGATCTGCACCACCTCGGGATAGCAGGAAATGACGGCGGAGAAATTCGTGATGGGCTTCTCACCCTCGAACATGTCGGTGGCGGTGTAGGCGTAGTACATGACGTCGTTTTGCACGATGGCGAGCTGATCCGCACCGCTGTCGATGAGCTGGATATTGGCCTTGGAAGCGCCGGTGGATTCCACCGCGATGTCCATGACGCCCTTGAGCTTGCCGTTGAGGACCTGGGCAACCACGCCGGAGAAGCCGTAGTAGGTGCCGGAGGTGCCGCCGGTGGCCATGCTGATTTTCTGAACAGAAGTTGCACTTTCCGCAGGAGCAGAAGTTGCGTTTCCGTCAGAGGATGAGGATTTAGAGCCGCCGCAGGCTGTCAGCCCGAGGGAGAGCACCATGACGACTGCGAGGATGACTGCAATAGCTTTTTTCATTTTCATATCCTTCCTGTCTTTATTAGTTTTCTTTCGCCCTGCCGCGTATGCGGCCGGGACGTATTTTAAACGATTATACACGACCCAGTATAAATTTGCAACAATAAAAGTCAGATGTTGCAGGATTTGCCTAATACTCGGTGGCATACCCCTCGGGATTGCACTTCTGCCAGCGCCAGGAATCGGCGCACATATCCTCGATCCCGTGCTTTGCCGTCCAGCCCAGTACCCTTTCCGCCTTCTTCGTATCGGCCAGGAGCACGGGGATATCTCCGTCTCTCCGGGGCGCGATCACATAGGGTATGGGGATGCCGCTGGCCTTTTCAAAAGCGCGGACCACCTCCAGCACGGTATAGCCCCGGCCGGTGCCCAGGTTCACCATGTCCGCGCCGGTGTGGGTCTCGCACCAGTCCAGCGCCGCGGCGTGGCCAGCCGCCAGGTCGCATACGTGGATATAATCCCGGACGCCGGTCCCGTCGGGGGTGGGATAGTCGTCTCCGAACACGTTCAGCCGCTCCAGCTTTCCAACGGCCACCTTGGTGATATAAGGCATCAGGTTGTTGGGGATGCCGCTGGGGTCCTCCCCGATGAGTCCGCTGGGGTGCGCACCGATGGGGTTAAAGTACCGAAGCAGCATGGCGGACATCTCCGGCCGGGCCGTTGCCGCGCCGCGGATGATCTCCTCCGACATGAGCTTGGACCAGCCGTAGGGATTGGCGCAGGGCCCCGTGCGCATATCCTCCGTGTAGGGGGGGATCGCCTCCGGTCCGTAAACGGTGGCGGAGGATGAAAAGATGATGCTCTTCACCCCGTGCTCCGCCATGAGCTCCAGCAGGTTCAGGGTACAGCCCAGGTTATTTTTATAGTATTGCACCGGCTTCTGCACGGACTCCCCCACCGCCTTGTACCCGGCGAAGTGGATGACCGCCTCGATCTTTTCCCGTCGGAACAGCTCCTCCATGGCGCTGTGATCCGACACATCCGCCTCAAACACGGCGGGCCGCCTGCCGCAGATGCGTTCCAGCCGGTCGATGACGCGGGGGCTGGAGTTGGAAAAATCGTCCGCGATGATCACGTCCCGCCCGCGCTCCATCAGCTCGGCAGCCGTGTGGGAGCCAATGTACCCGGCTCCTCCGGTAAGCAGTATCATTGTCATATCCTCCGTGATCCTCGATCCGCCCGACAATCCGGGCGCGCTTTCCCCTATTATAACCGTAAAAACCCCCTCTGACAAGCGTATGATCACAGGGAATGGTGTTGACATTCCCCGGTCATACATTATACTAGAGTTATGAAGAACGGCCTCGCACCGCCGCGTCACCGAGCCTGACTGAAAGCGCGGCAGAAAAGTCACGGGTTTTCCCGACAAAACCGACCGGAAAATTGTATTCATAAAGGAGAAGGGCGAAAACGCTGTCACGGAACGGGGGAAGGAAAATGAAAAAACGTTCACATCTGTCAATTATCATCATCGCGGCCGTAGTGATCGTCGCGGCAGCCGCGCTGCTGATCTACACGCGGGAGCAGAGCTTCGATCTGCCGAAAGCCGAGCCGGAGAACGTGGTGATATCCGTGTTCACGGGCAAAACGGGGGAATATGTCAAGGTCTCCTCCGCCGAAGAAAAGCAGGCCCTGCTCGACATGCTGTCACGGGTACATACCCGCCATGTGCTGTCGCGGAAATATACTTATCCGAATGATGATTACCTTTTTTTGACGCTTAACTACTCCGGCGGAGAGTTTCGGGGATTTCATTTTGATCTGGCCGAGGGCTCCGTGTACTCCGCCGACAGACCGCAGAGCAGGATCACGGATCCGGAGGAGCTTCTGTCGTATTTTTCCAATTCCCCGGCAGGATGAAGCGCGGGGCTGGACAAGGCAGTACCCGGATCTTCCCGCAGCCGATCTCAAAGGACCGCCCGCAGCAAGCTGCGGGCGGTCTTTTTTGCATAATTCCCGATCCGCTGCAGACACTAACCAAAAAACGCGGAGGGACAGCATGATAAATCGCATCGGGAAGCGCACGGCGGTGCTCCCGGAGCCGCCCGTGATCACTGCCGCGGCCAGCGCCGTGGGAAAAAAGGAGGGACAGGGGCCCCTGGGGGACTGTTTCGATCTGCGGATCGAGGACTCGTTTTTCGGGGAAAAGACCTGGGAGCAGGCGGAGAGCAGGCTCCAGCGGACCGCCATGGAGCTGGCGCTTCAAAAGGCGGGGCTCCGGCCGGAGGAGCTGGACTGTGTTTTCGCCGGGGATCTGCTCAACCAGTGCATCGGCTCCACCTTCGGCCTCAAGGAGCTGAACGTGCCGTTTTTCGGGGTGTACGGCGCGTGCAGCACCATGGCGGAGAGCCTGTCCCTGGCGGCCATGACCGTCTCAGGCGGCTTTGCCCGGCGGGCGGCGGCGGTGACCTCCTCCCACTTCTGCAGCGCGGAGCGCCAGTTCCGCCTGCCATTGGAATACGGCGGCCAGCGCACGCCCACCGCCCAGTGGACAGTCACGGGCGCGGGGGCGGTGATCCTCTCCCAAACGGGCGCCGGTCCGCGCGTCACCCACGTCACCGCGGGGCGGATCGTGGACCCCGGCATCCGGGATGCGAACAACATGGGCGCGGCCATGGCCCCCGCCGCCTACGATACGATATCCGCCCACCTGGAGGACCTGGGCCTGGAGCCCGGCGGCTACGACCGGATCTTCACCGGCGACCTGGGGGCCGTGGGGTCCGATCTGCTCCGGGACCTGTTTGCCCGGGACGGGACGGACATATCCCCCGTCCACAGGGACTGCGGCGTGATGATGTTCGACCGGAAGCGGCAGGACGTGCACGCCGGCGGCTCCGGCTGCGGATGCAGCGCTGCGATCCTCTGCGGCCACATCCTGCCGGAGCTTCTGGCAGGCAGACTGCGCAGGGTGCTTTTCTGCGCCACGGGAGCGCTGCTGTCCACCGTCTCCAGCCAGCAGGGGCAGTCCATCCCCGGCATCTGCTGCGCAGTGGCGATCTCATCGGGGAGGTAAAGCCATGCTGATGGAATATGTGAAAGCCTTCGTCGTGGGCGGGGCACTGTGCGCTGTGGGACAGATCCTCATCGACAGGACGAACCTGACCCCCGCCCGCATCCTGACGAGCTACGTTGTGGCGGGCGTGGTGCTGGGAGCGCTGGGCATCTACGGTCCCTTTGCCGACTGGGCCGGCGCAGGGGCGTCCATTCCCCTCACCGGCTTCGGGAACGCGCTGGCCCAGGGAGTAAAGAAGGCTGTGGCGGAGCGCGGCCTCATCGGCGCGTTTACCGGCGGCTTCACCGCTGCCGCGGGTGGCCTGGCCGCCGCCGTGCTCTTCGGCCTCATTGCGGCGCTGCTGGCACGGCCCCGGGAAAAATGAACGGCGGCGCGGAAGTCTGTCCGCGCCGCCGTTTGTTCTGCTTTTTCAGTCTTTGCTCTGATCCTGTTTCACCGCGGCGTCGTATACCGCGTTCCGGGCAAGCCCCGTTACGGCGGAGGCTTTTTTCACCGCGTCCTTCAGGCTCATGCCCTCCAGCCGGTACCGCTCCACCAGCTCCGCCGCGTCGGACAGGGAGTACGCTTCCTCCCTCGTCTCCGTCACGCCCTCGACGACCAGCACGAACTCGCCCCGGGGCGGCTCCGCTTCGTACACGGCTGCCGCCTCCGCAAGGGTGGTGCGCACCGTCTCCTCATGGAGCTTCGTCATCTCCCTGCAGAGCGCGATGCGCCGGTCGCCCCATACGGCGAGCATGTCTTTCAGGGTCAGGAGCAGCTTATGGGGCGCTTCATAGAACACCATGGTGCGTTTTTCGTCCCGCAGTTCCTCCAGATGCTCGAAGCGGCTGCGCTTCGCGGTGGAGAGAAAGCCCTCAAAGGTGAAGCGCCCGGTGGGGAGCCCGGAGAGAGCCAGCGCCGTCACCACCGCGCTGGGACCGGGAACTGCGGCGATCTCGATCCCCGCTTCGGCGCACTGGGCGACCAGGTCCTCGCCGGGATCGCTGATGGCGGGCATGCCCGCGTCGGTGACCAGGGCGCAGGTCTCACCCGCCTTGAGCCGTTCCAGGATCTTTTCGCCGCTGGCGGCGCGATTATGCTCAAAGTAGCTGACCATGGGCTTTTTTATGCCCAGGTGATTCAGGAGCTTCACGGTGACCCGGGTATCCTCCGCGGCGATGAAATCCGCTTCCGCCAGTATTTCCGCCGCACGGGGGGACAGATCCCCCAGGTTCCCGATGGGTGTCCCCACAAGAAAAAGCCGCCCGCTCATTGGCCGCTCCTGTGGTAGATCCGCGCGATCTCCGGACTGTCCGCGCCGGTCTCATCCGTCATGATGAGGGGCGCCATGATCTCCAGCCCCGGCTTACCGCCCCGTCTCGCGTCGATGAGGACGAGGTTGGGCGCGGCGTCTGCCCGGTACTGGACCATGCGCAGCCGCTTGGGCTCCAGCCCATTTGCCGTCAGGACACAGAACACCTCCGAAAGCCGCTCCGGCCGGTGGACGAGGCAGAACCGTCCTCCCCACCGGGTGAGATACGCCGCCGCCCGGCACACGTCGGAGATGGTGCAGCTCCGCTCGTCTCTGGCGATGGCTGCCGCCTCGTTATCGGATGTGTAGCCGCTGCCCTCGGCAAAGTACGGCGGGTTCGACACTACGAGATCATAGTCCCCTGCGTCGTACAGGTCCCGGTGCTCCCGCAGGTCGCCCGCGGTAATGCGGACCCGGGAAGCCAGGCCGTTCATCTCCGCGTTGATGGACGCAAGAGTGGCCGCCTGTCGCTGGATCTCCACCCCGTCCACCAGCGTGATGCCGGGATCGCTCCAGGCCAGCAGCACCGCCAGGACTCCGGAGCCGCAGCCCAGGTCAAAGACCCGCTTTGCCCCCGTGCCCGAGGCGAAATCAGCTAGCAGCACCGAATCCGTTCCCAGCTTGAAGGCGCTGCCGCTCCTCATAAACCGCGGCCCTCCCGGCCAAAGCTCGTCAGTCATGTTCTCTCCTCCAAAGGTCATTGATGGATTACGCAAACGGCCCGCCTTTCGGCGGGCCGCTGTATTGCGGAAGTGAAAGCTTATGCTTCCCGGATCGCTTCTACGGGGCAGGCGCCTTCACAGGCGCCGCAGTCTATGCATTCTGCCTCGTCGACGACAAAGATGCCGTCCCCTTCTGTGATCGCGTTGATAGGGCACGTCTCGGCACAGGCGCCGCAGGCTACGCAATTTTCACTGATTCTGTGTGCCATATCTTAAGCCTCAGCAATAGCCTCCTGGGGGCACTCGCCGGCGCAGGCGCCGCAGCTGACACAGGATTCCTCGTCGATGACGTAGTGTCCGTCTTCCTCACTGATGATGCCCTGGGGGCAGGTGTCCGCACAGAGACCGCAGCCAACACATTTTTCCTTGTCGATTCTAAAAGCCATTTAAGATTACCTCCATCTAAAAATCGTACATACATTCTTATGTACTTTCCATACAGGCATATTGTAACATCAAAACCTGAAATTGCAACAGTATTTTTCTGGTACTCCCCGCCACAGACCATGAGCTGCCGGGCGCCTGTTTTCATAGCAGTTGTTATCCTCCCGCGGGCATGATATGATCGGATATATCTGTATCAGCCGTCTGTCCAAAACAGCGTTTTCTTTCCGCAGCTGCCGGAAGTTGCGGGATAATTGGTGGAAGCAACCGGAAAAAACGAGTATGATCCGGACAGAAAGGAGGCAGGAATATGGATTCTCACGCTATTACAACAGGCCTGTTCGTTATCCTATCCGTCATCCCCCTGAGTCTTCTTGTTTACGTGGTGATCCTCATCATCCGCATCCTGCGGAGATACATCAAAAGCGCCCCCGCGCGGGAGGAAAAGCAGACGGTGCGCCGCTCTTTGGCGGAGGCGCTGCGGGAAAACCGCACCCGGAGCAAAATGACCCGGGAATTCGTCGCGGAGGCGCTGGGCGTCAGCCGCCAGGCCGTCTCCAAGTGGGAGACCGGCGCGGCCGATCCCTCCACCTCGAACCTCATCGCCCTGGCAAGGCTATACGGCGTCTCCGCCGAGGAGCTCCTGCGCGAGGCGGGACAGGCGGAGGAGTAATCCAGCGGTCGTCTCCCGCCGAAAAGAACGCAAAAAGCCTCCGGCAGAAAGCCGGAGGCTTTTTTGAACTCATACCTTACTGGGCGATCTCGTAGACGGAGACCTTCTTGCGGTCCTTGCCCAGGCGCTCGAAACGGACGGTGCCGTCCTTCAGAGCGAACAGGGTGTCGTCGCTGCCGATGCCCACGTTGGTGCCGGGATGGATCTTCGTGCCGCGCTGACGGACGAGGATGTTGCCGGCGAGAACGAACTGGCCGTCCGCCCGCTTCGGGCCGAGGCGCTTACTTTTGCTGTCGCGTCCGTTCTTGGTGGAGCCCATTCCCTTTTTATGTGCCATAGTGCTTACACCTCCATTTTCAAGGTTACGGTCCGGCTCAGGCAGTGATGCTCTCGATCTGGACCTTCGTATAGGGCTGTCTGTGACCCGTCTTCCTGCGGTACCCCTTCTTGGGACGCATCTTGTAGACGTAGATCTTCTTGCCCTTTCCGTTCTTCACGACCTTGCCGGTCACGGCTGCGCCGGCCACGGTGGGAGCGCCGAAGGTGGCGTTCTCGCCGTCCACGATGGCGAGGACCTTGTCAAAGGTCACGGTCTCATCAGCCTCGGCGCCCAGCTTCTCCACGAAGATAACGTCGCCCTCGCTGACGCGGTACTGCTTACCGCCTGTTTCGATGATAGCTGTCATTTCTGTTTTCACCTCTCGTTTGTCAGAGTCTCGCTGTCGGGGGCGGAAGCGTGCTTCACTTGATGGCCCATTCAAAGCGGCTTAAGCAGTTTAACACCTGCTTTTGCAAATGTCAACAGTTTTTTAAAAGAGCACGCCCCAGAGCGCCGTAAGGAAGAACACCAGCACCATGCCCGGCAGGATGTTCAGCACCTTGAAGTCCTTGATCTTCGCAACGCGCAGGGCAGTGGCGGCGTTGATGATGCCGCTGATGCCGGAGAAGTTCTTCACCATATCGTCGCTGAGGAGCGGCATGACCGCCCGTGCGCAGAAGAACAGGGCAAAGAAGATGATCGCCTGGGGCACGCAGATCACGGCGGAGAATTTGCCCAGCGTTGTGGCAAACACCAGCACTGTGAAGAAGTCCAGCACGGCTTTGGCGATGAGGATAGAGCTGTCGCCCGTCATGCCCTGGTTCAGTGCGCCGAAGATGCCGGTGCCGCTGAGGCAGCAGATAACGAGCAGGGACAGGAACATGGACATATATTCGTCCGACGGGGCAGTGGACTTGAGCATGAACTGATTGAGCTTCGAGAACGCGCCGCGGAGCCTGTCCTCCAGATAGACCAGCTCGCCGATCACGGTGCCCAGGATCAGGGACAGCACCACCACGCCGATGGATGCGCTCTTGGCGATCAGCGTGATACCGATGCCCAGAAGGGACATGGAGCTGATAAGGGTCACGCAGCCCTTCACGCGCTCCGGGATCTTCTCTCCCGCGGCGCCTCCCACAATGCCGCCCAAGAGGACGCCCAATACGTTTGCAATGATACCTACCGGCATTCTTCACCACTCCCAGTGCCGCGAAACGCGGCGATTTTCAAGTATTATAACACAATGCGGAAAAAGTGTACAGGTGAAAAAGCAGTTTTTCCCCGCCCCGGTCCAGCCTCACACCATCACGGGACTGCGGCGCCACTCGCCGCCGCCGCTGCGGTGCCCGCCCGTCATGAACAGCGCATAGAAATCCGCAGCGGACGCGGTGAGCGCAAAGATCCGCTCTCCGCCGCCGGTGAGCCGCTTTGCCGACGCGGGCTTTGTGATGACGGGCAGCGGGGATGCCTCACTGATCCGCCGAAGGAGCGCCCGGCCGCGTTCGTCGGCAGCCAGCACCCGCACATAGGATACCGGGATCTCCATATCCGCCGCCCTGATCCCCAGCGCCGCGCACATGAGCATTCTTCGTATCCTTGTTCGCGCATAGCGCTTCGTCTTCACGGCAGCTGTCACCGCCTCCAGATCCGGCTCCGACACCGCCCTTTTTATCCGGTTGGACAGTCCTTCGGCGTCGAAGGGGATATCCTCCAGCGCGCCGGGCATCCGAAGCCGGGCCATGATGGCCGTATCGTCCGGGAACACGGGGCCGAGCCCCGCGGACGCAGCCCTTCTGTACACCTCGGCGGCGCCGGCCGGCATGCTCTCCCAGACCTCTCCGCCCTCCCGGAGCGCTTTGCGCAGAGCGGTGGAGGAGAGCCCCTCGTCCTCGCCGTGTCCGCCGCCGCGCCGCTCCACCGCCAGGGGGATGAGAGCTGCCTTATCCTGTCTGATCGCCTTCAGGTATTCCACCGCCAGGATGTCGTTGGGGCTTTTCAGGAGCCGGGCCGCGTCGCCGCCCATGCGCTCCGCCGCGGCCCGTTCCCTGGCCGCAGCATAGGAGACGCCGGCGCGGAGATGCGCGATAAGGCCCCGCTCCGTCTCCGGAGACAGGAGACAGTCCGCCGCTCTCTGCAGCAGCTGTGTATCGCCGCACTCGCTGCCGAATACCAGGTGCGAGCATACCCCCAGCGATTCCAGCAGCCTGACGCCCCCGGCGGCAAATCCCTCCGCCGAGCTTAGCGACACGTTCAGGGGCAGCTCGATGACCAGCGAAGCCCCGGCTCTCACCGCAGCCTCCGCCCGCACCTGCTTGGGAAACACGGCCGGCTCGCCCCGCTGGACGAAATCGCCGCTCATGGCGCACACCACGCCGCCGGGGCATTGCTGCGCCGCCTCCCCGATCACATGCGCATGCCCCAGATGCATGGGGTCGAATTCGCAGATGATGCCTGCGGCATCCCGTGCAGACATTGGATCACCTCCCCCTGTATGATATCCCGCACAGCCGAACAGGACGCAAAAAAGACGTGCATAGAAAAAACAAAAAACAGTTGTCTTTTTGTGAACAAAGTATTAAAATAAGGATATTGTACATCGTACATCATTCAGAATGAAGAAGCAAGGGGTTAGAGAATATGAATGTATTAGTCATCAACGCAGGGAGCTCTTCTCTCAAGTATCAGCTCTTCAACATGGACAATGAAACGATCCTGGCCAAGGGCCTGTGCGAGCGTATCGGCATGGAGAACATGGTCGGCCACATCAAGCACACTCCCCTCTCCACCGGGAAGGAGCCCTTTGTGGCAGACATCGATCTGCCCTCCCACGCGGAGGCGATCGCCGCCGTCATCGAGAAGCTCACGGACAGCGAATACGGTGTGATCGGCTCTCTCAGCGAGATCGGCGCGGTGGGACACCGCGTCCTCCACGGCGGCCAGAAGTTCACCGCCAGCGTGCTGGTGGACGAGCAGGTGAAAAAGGCTATTGAGGACTGCATTCCCCTCGGCCCGCTTCACAATCCCGCCAACCTGATGGGTATCAACGCCTGCGAGAAGGTCATGCCCGGCGTGCCTCAGGTCGCCGTGTTCGACACCGCCTTCCATCAGACCATGCCAAAGAGCTCTTATCTCTACGCGGTTCCTTATAAGTATTATGAGGAATATTCCGTCCGCCGCTACGGCTTCCACGGCACCTCCCACCGCTACGTCTCTGCCCGTACCATCGAGGCTCTGGGCGTCCCTGCGGAGGGCACGAAGGTCATCACCTGCCACCTGGGCAACGGCTCCTCCATCGCCGCCGTGAAGGACGGCAAATGCTTCGACACCTCCATGGGCCTGACGCCGCTTGAGGGTCTGCCCATGGGCACCCGCTGCGGCAGCATCGACCCCGCGGTGGTGGAGTTCATCGCCAATACCGAGGGGATCTCCACCAGCGAAACGCTGACCATGCTCAACAAGAAGTCCGGTGTGCTGGCCGTCTCCGGCGTCTCCTCCGACTTCCGCGACATCAACGCCGCCGCCGACAACGGGAATGAGCGCGCGCAGCTCGCCCTTGACATGTTTGAGTACGGCATCCTGAAGTACATCGGCGCTTACACCGCCGCCATGGGCGGAGTGGACGCCATCACCTTTACCGCCGGCGTGGGCGAGAACGACCCCGACATGCGCAAGCGCATCATGGAAAAGCTGGCCTATATGGGCGTTACCGTCGACGAGGAGGCCAACAGGCAGCGCGGCAAATTCGCCCTCATCTCCGGGCCCGACTCCAAAATCAAGGTCTTTGTCATCCCCACGGATGAAGAGCTCGTCATCGCCCGCGATACGCTGGAGATCGCCTCGAAATAAACAGAGACAGGAAAAGCAACCGCTATCCCGATCACCGGCGGCCATTGGAACAGGCCGCCGGTGCCAACAGGAGGTACATTATGGATATTTTTGATAAGTGCTATGCCTTCACGCTTGCTGACGACTACAAGGCCCAGGGGATCTATCCCTATTTCCGCGCTCTTGAGACCCGCCAGGATACCGAGGTCATCATGGAGGGCAAGCGCCGCATCATGCTGGGCTCCAACAACTACCTGGGGCTCACCACCTGCCCCGAGGTCATCGAGGCGGGCATCAAGGCGTTTGAGCAGTACGGCTCCGGCTGCTCCGGCTCCCGCTTCCTGAACGGCACCCTGCAGCTCCACCTGGAGCTGGAGGCGGAGCTGCGCGACTTCCTGCGCAAGGACGACGTGATCACCTTCTCCACCGGTTTCCAGTCCAACCTGGGCATTATCTCCGCCATCGTCGGCCGCAACGACTACGTGATCTGCGACAGGGAGAACCACGCCAGCATCTACGACGGCTGCCGCCTCTCCTACGGCAAAATGCTCCGCTATCAGCACGCCGACATGGCAGACCTTGAAAAGGTCCTGGCCCGCGTGCCCGACACAGCCGGCATCCTCATCGTGACGGACGGCGTGTTCAGCATGGGCGGCGACGTGGCGAAGCTGCCGGAGATCGTGGCCCTTGCCAAAAAGTACGGCGCCCGCGTCATGGTGGACGACGCCCACGGCCTCGGCGTGATGGGCGAGGGCGGCCGCGGCACAGCCAGCCACTTCGGTCTGGAGAATGAGGTGGACATCTACATGGGCACCTTCTCCAAGTCGCTGGCGAGCCTGGGCGGCTACATGGCCGGCGACGCCAAGGTCGTGGACTACGTGCGCCACAATTCCCGTCCATATATTTTCTCCGCCTCCATGACTCCCGCCTCCGCCGCATCGGCCCTGGCCGCTCTCCGTTACCTGCGGAAGCATCCGGAGATCGTCGATCGGCTGCGCTCCCTGGGCAACTACGCCAGGGATGGACTCAAAAAGCGCGGGCTGGAGATCATCGAGTCCGAGACTCCCATCGTTCCCATCTACACCTACGACGCTGTCAACACCCTTACCAAGGCCAAGGAGCTCTATGATGCGGGCGTTTACGTGAACTCCTCCCTGCCCCCCGCCACCCCGCCGGACGGCTGCCTGCTGCGCACCAGCTATATGGCGAGCCACACGGAAGCGCTGCTGGACGAGGCCATGGACATCATCCAAAAGGTGATGCTGGGCTGATGGCAAAAACGGTCGTCATCACGGGCGGCAGCTCCGGCATTGGCAGGGCTGCCGCCCGTGCCCTCATGAACAGCGGGAACCGTGTCTACGAGCTCTCCCGCACCGGCGCCGATTCGGACAGCGTCACCCATATCACCGCCGACGTGACGGACGAAGCGTCGCTCCGCTCCGCGGCGGATGAGATCGTCCGGCGCGAGGGGCGCATCGACGCGCTCATCTGCTGCGCCGGCTTCGGCATTTCCGGCGCCGTGGAATTCACGGAGACGGAGGCTGCGCAGCGCCTTATGGACGTGAACTTCTTCGGCGTGGTACGCACGGTGATCGCCTTTATGCCGCATCTCCGCGAATCCCGCGGCCGGGTCGTGCTCATCAGCTCCATCGCCGGGATCCTGCCCATCCCCTTCCAGACCTACTATTCCGCCTCCAAGGCAGCCATCAACGCCTACGCCGCCGCCCTGCAGAACGAGGTGCGGCCATTCGGCGTCAGCGTCTGTGCCGTCATGCCCGGGGACATCAGGACGGGCTTCACCGCAGCCAGGGAGAAGTCACAAAAGGGCGATGAACTCTACAACGGGCGCATCTCCCGGTCTGTTGCCCGTATGGAGAAGGACGAGACGGAGGGCATGTCGCCCGACGCCGCCGGAGCGTACATCGCCAGGATCGCCCTGAAAAAGCGCGTCAAGCCCTATTACTCCGTCGGGTTCGTCTACAAACTGTTCTCCGTCATCTACCGGGTGCTGCCATGGCGGTTCATCAGCTTCATACTATATAAGATGTACGGCGGAGAATGAACCGCGTGAACGGAGGAGAGAACATGAACGATACCAAGGCCGGGCGCAGCGTCGCGCCCGACGATATCTGCCAAAAATTCGTCCGGATCCCGGAATCCCTCATCGAGGAACCGGAGGTCTGCGAGTGGTGTGAGTATTACAGAGATGGGCTGTGTGTTGCGGATGAGGCGTGACACGGGCGAAGCTTTGTCAAATGAAAAGTCATTCATATGAAATTGGCGTTTTCAATAGTTATTTTTACTGTTATTTGTGATTTTGTGGAAAACGACCGGCGTCAGCGGGGAACGGCCCCTCTCAGAAAACGAGCCGTTTTGTAAAAATCCATCATTCGCCGGATATAAATCCATCATTTCCATTATCTGTAATGACGCTGAAAGAAACTGTTGAACTCTCATGCTTTTTGATATATAATATTTGAGCTTTTATATTAGCTCTTTACCGGATCGCATGGCAAACAATTGCCGGGCTTTTCAATGTCTGCCGGGAGGCAGAGCTCTGGCCCGCACGTTTCCCGCGGGCTGCTGCCTGCGCTCACTCAACAGGAGGACCCAGATGAAGTTTTCTCAGATGCCCTATTCGCGCCCTGACATGGACGCTGCGAAAAAGCATATGGCTGCACTCACGGAGAGGCTGAAAGCCTCCGCGAGCTACGAGGAGGCCAGAGCTGTTTTCCTTGAGTCGGAAGAGTTTTCCAAGCACATTTCCACCGCCGGGACCCTGGCCAGCATCCGTCACTCCATTGACACAAAGGACGCGTTTTACGACGAGGAGCAGAAATACTGGAACAGCGTCGGCCCTGAGCTGCAGGAGTATGCGCAGGCCTGGACCGCCGCCATGCTGGCGTCTCCCTTCCGCAAAGAGTTTGCCGAGGAGTTCGGCGATCTGATGTTCATCAATGCTGAAATCGAGCTCAAGACCTTTTCGCCTGAGATCATCCCCCAGCTTCAGAAGGAGGCGCAGACGGCCGACGATTATGAGAATCTGCTGGCCAGCGCGCAGATCCCCTTCCGGGGCGGTGTGTACACCATCGCACAGATGGCCCCCTTTAAGCTGGACGCGGACGATGACACACGGCTGGAGGCGTGGCGCACCGAGGGGCAGTGGTACAAGGACAACCAGGCGAAGCTGGACGAGCTGTACGATACCCTTGTCAAGCTGCGGGACGAGATGGGCAGAAAGCTGGGCTATGACGGGTACACCACCCTTGGCTACTACCGCATGGGCCGCAACTGCTACACCAAGGAGGACGTGGAGAGATTCCGCGAGGCCGTGGTGAAGTATCTGGTGCCGCTGGCCGTCAAGGTCTACCGGGACCAGGCGGCGCGGCTGGGCGTCCCCTATCCCATGAGCTTCGCCGATGCTGCGCTCATGTTCCGCTCCGGCAACGCGAAGCCCCAGGGCACTGCCGACGATATCCTGGCCCACGGCCGCAGATTTTACAACGAGCTTTCCCCCGAGACGGGCGAGTTCTTCTCCATGATGCTGGACAACGAGCTCATGGACGTGCTGGCCAAGGAGGGCAAGGCCGGAGGCGGCTACTGCACCTCTATCGAGGACTACGGCGTTCCCTTTATCTTCGCGAACTTCAACGGCACCCGCGACGATGTGGAGACCGTTACCCACGAAGCGGGCCACGCCTTCGCCGGCTGGCTTAACCGCGACCGAATCCCCGCTTCCACCGGATGGCCAACCATGGAGGGCTGCGAGGTCCATTCCATGTCCATGGAATTCTTCGCCTGGCCCTGGGCCGAGGGGTTTTTCGGCCCCGACACCAGGAAATTCCTCTATAGCCACCTGGCCGGCGGGCTGACCTTCATCCCTTACGGCACCATGGTGGACCACTTCCAGCACATCGTGTACGAAAAGCCCGAGCTGACTCCGCGCCAGCGGCACGAGGTATGGAAGGAGCTGCTGGGCGTGTATATGCCCTGGCTCCGGCTGGACGGCGATATCCCCTTCTATTCCGAGGGGGAGGGCTGGCAGCGCCAGCACCACATCTATTCCAGTCCCTTCTATTACATCGACTACTGCCTGGCCCAGACTGTGGCCCTGGAATTCTGGGCCATGATCCAGGAGGACCCGAAGGCCGCCTGGAAAAAGTATATGGCTTATACCTCCCAGGGCGGCAGCAGGGTGTTTACCGAGCTTTTGAAAAACGCGGGGCTCGACTCCCCCTTTGACGAGAGCTGTCTGCGCGGCGTCTGCGAAAAAGCGGGCCGGTGGCTGCAGGACTACGACCTCACGGGGATTGAATGATGTTCGGGAAAAAAAGCGCCCGCCGGTCGTATCTGGATGATTATCACCGTACCGCCAGCGGCGAGTACATTTATACAGGCGCGATTTACATCTTCGAGGCCGGAGAAGAATCCCGGGTAAAGTATAAAAAGACGCTCTGGCTCCTGACCGCTCCCATGATCGTCCTGGCTGTGATCGGCGGTTTTCTCCGGGTGCCGGGGATGGTGCACATGAACGGGGTGCCCAGCGTTCCCTACATCATGATCCCCTATACCGCGGAGCTCATTCTTGCCGTTCTGGCAAACTGGGGCATGGCCTCCATGAACGGGAAAACGCTGCGGGAATACACCTATAAGCGCACCGTCCTGCGTCTTCCCAAGGTATATACCATCGCCATGATCGCCGCGCTGATCGGCCTTGTGGGCGAGATCGTTTTCATAGCGATCTTCGGGACCTTCGGCCACACCGGACTAGCCGTTCTCTACTGCGTGTTCAAGATCATCAGCGCCGGACTGAACTATTTTGCACAGAAAGTGATCAAGAATTCCCGCTGGCTCCGCCGTGCGGGTTCGGCCATCAAGTGATCGGTCTGTTTTAAATGACCGAAAGCTTCTCAAAGCAGGCATGCCTGCTTTGCTTCCGGCTTGCCGGAAGAGGGTTTTCCAGCTCCCCGGCGCTTTTCCAGCTCCCGCCGTCTCCCCGTCTCCTCGCACGCGAGCCCAGCATTGCGGGTCGCGGCGAATAAGGAGGAATCGCGGAACGAGTGAGCTTTCGGCTTCTTGCCGGAAGCGAAGGATGTGTTGATTATCCCGGCGCTTTTCCAGCTCCCGCTGTCTCCCCGTCTCCTCGCACGCGAGCCCAGCATTGCGGGTCGCGGCGAATATGGAGGAATCGCGGAACGAGTGAGCTTTCGGCTTCTTGCCGGAAGCGAAGGATGTGGAGCTGATTCCGACGTGGACTTCGGGTTTTCCCGTTGAAATAAAATGAAAAGGAGATATGAAACCAATGAAAATGAAGTCCTTGATCGCATTGGTGCTGGCTCTTGTGATGTGCCTCGGCGTTTTCGCCGGCTGCGCATCCAAGCCCTCCACCGAGCCCGCAGCCTCCACCGAGCCTGCGGCGTCCACCGAGCCCGCAGCTTCCACGGAGCCTGCGGCATCCACTGAGCCCGCGCCCTCGGAGGAGCCCTCCGCTGAGCCCGCGCCTCCCGTGACCGGCGCTCCCGCGTTCGAGTTCACGGATGTGACCGCCCCCACCATCGCCCGTCCCGAGAAGAAAGCCACCAAGACCGCTTCCGACGATACCCCCCTGGTGGTCGGCTACAGCCCCTTCAACAGCCGCTTCTCCCCCTTCTTCTCCCAGACTGCCTATGACCAGGACGTCCAGGCCATGACGCAGCTGTATCTGCTGACCAGCGACCGTACCGGCGCTGTCATCCAGAACGGCATCAAGGGCGAGACTGTTGAATACAACGGCACTCCCTACACCTACTACGGCCCCGCCGATCTGAAGATCACCGAGGCTGAGGACGGCAAGGTCTACTACGACTTCAACCTCCGCAAGGATATCGTCTTCTCTGACGGTACTCCCCTGACCGTGGACGACGTCATCTTCTCCATGTACGTCCTCTGCGATCCCACCTATGACGGCTCCAGCACCCTGTACGCCCAGCCCATCGAGGGCATGGAGGCGTATCGCAGCGGTATGGACACCGTGCTGAACCTGATCTTCAACGCCGGCCGTGACAACACCGACTACACGTACTTCACCGCCGAGGAGCAGACCGCTTTCTGGCAGAAGTATGACGCCGCCACCACCGCGCTGGCCCAGGAGATCGTCGACTACTGCGTCGCCGCAGGCTACAACGAGGAAGGCGACATCACCGGCGCCGCCGCCAACTGGGGCTTCGGCATCCCGGAGAACGGCACCATCGCCGATTTCGCCGCCGCTCTGGAAGAGGCTTACGGCTCCGATGTGGCCGGCATGATCAACACCGAGAATGCAGGCTCCACCGTTGAGGATCTGTTCCCCGGCCTGGAAGAGTATTCCGGCAAGGGCGTGCAGACCGGTGAGTCCGCTCCCAACATCACCGGCATCCAGAAGATGGGCGACAATGCGCTCCGCATCGTCATGACCCAGGTCGACGCTACCGCCATCTATCAGCTTGGCTTTGCCATCGCCCCTCTGCATTACTACGGCGATAGGGCCCTGTTTGATTACGACAACAACTCCTTCGGCTTCCCGAAGGGCGACCTCTCCAGCGTCCGCGCCAAGACCACCCAGCCCATGGGCGCAGGCTGGTACAAATTCGTGAAGTTCGAGAACGGCGTCGTGTATTTCGAGGCCAATGAGAACTACTACAAGGGCGCTCCCTACACCAAGTATGTCAACTTCGTGGAGTGCACCGCCGATGACGACAAGCTCAACGGCGTGACCACCGGCACCATCGACGTCACCGATCCCTCCTACTCCAACGACACCGTGGCCGCCATCGCCAAGGCCAACTCCAATGGCGAGCAGACCGGCGACAAGATCACCACCAACACCGTTGACAACCTTGGCTACGGCTACATCGGCATGAACGCCATCAACATGTCCGTGGGCGGCGACGGCGCCAGCGAAGCTTCCAAGAACCTGCGCCGCGCCTTCGGCACCATCTTCTCCGTGTACCGCGACGTGGCCATCGACTCCTACTACGGCGACCGCGCCAGCGTCATCAACTACCCGATCTCCAACACCTCCTGGGCTGCTCCCCGTCCTGCGGACGACGGCTATCAGGTGGCCTTCTCCACCGATATCGAGGGCAACCCGATCTACACCTCCGATATGACCGCCGAGCAGAAGTACGACGCCGCCATGCAGGCCGCGCTGGGCTTCTTCGAGGCTGCCGGCTACACCGTTGAGAACGGCCAGCTCACCGCCGCTCCCGAAGGCGCCAAGCTGGAGTACACCTTCTGGATCCCCGGCGACGGCACCGGCGACCACCCCGCCTTCATGATCGTCAACGAGGCAAAGAACGCCCTTGCCAAGGTTGGCATCAACCTCATCATCAAGGATCTGACCAACTCCTCCGAGCTGTGGGACAACCTGGACGCCATCCAGGTCGAGATGTGGGCCGCCGCCTGGGGCGCCACCGTCGATCCCGACATGTATCAGATCTACTACTCCGATGTGGCCAACGGCCCCTCCACCGCTGAGGGCATGAACCCCATGGGCGGCCCTGCCCAGGGCGGCAGCAACTATGAGTACTGCATCGCCGATCCCGAGCTGGACGAGCTGATCATGGACGCCCGCGCCTCCACCAACCAGGAGTACCGCAAGGCCATGTATAAGGCCTGCCTTGACATCGTCATCGACTGGGCCACCGAGATCCCCACCTATCAGCGTCAGAACGCCATCATCTTCAGCACCGAGCGCGTTGACCTGAATACCATCACTCCCGACATCACCACCTTCTATCCCTGGATGCAGGAGATCGAGAACACCGAGCTCAACTGAGCAGAACCACCGGCAGCAAGAAACTGAATGCCTTGCCCTGCGGTCCGCAAGGGCCGCAGGGCGCTTTCACACCACCGCATAACAAGGAACAGCCGGTCCCCGACCGTTTCCTGTTATGCGGCCGTGCGGATTTTCAGGCGAAGTCCCGCTGCACAGGAGCATGCAAGGACTTCGCATTCAGGAACGGAGGTTTTGCTCGTGCGCAAATTCATCATCAAGCGCATTCTGCTCTCGATCGTTATCTTTTTCTTCGTGATGCTCATCATCTATACGCTGATGCGCTGTCTGCCATCCTCGTATATCGAATCCATCGCGCGGCAGAAATCCCAGCAGCCCGGCTCCAAGAGCTATCAGGAGTGGCTGGCCCAGCTCAACGCCATGTACGGCATGGACAAGGGCTTCCTCGGCGGCTATCTGAACTGGCTGGGCGATTTCCTGCGCGGACGCTTCGGCGACAGCTGGTATTACACCGTTCCCGTTATTCAGAGATTCCATGAGACGGTGTGGCTCTCCTTCACCATGGGCGCCATTGCCTTTTTGCTCGAGCTGATCATTGCCATTCCGCTGGGCATCGTCGCCGCGACGAAGCAATACTCAAAAACCGACTATATCATCTCCGTCATCGCTCTGGCGGGCATCAGCTTGCCGACCTTCTTCTTTGCGTCGCTTCTGAAGCTGGTCTTCTCCGTAAAGCTGGGCTGGTTCGACCTGTTCGGCCTAGTGGGACGCAATTATGAGCAGCTGGCGCCAGTGGGCCAGTTCTTCGACAAGGCGCATCACCTGGTGCTGCCTATCGTGACGCTGGTCGTGATCAGCATCGGCTCGCTCATGCGTTACACCCGCACGAACATGCTGGAGGTGCTCAACGCGGATTACATCCGCACTGCCCGCGCCAAGGGACTCAGCGAGCGCAAGGTCATCTATCGCCATGCGTTCCGCAATACGCTGATCCCGCTGGTCACCATCGTCGGCGGATCTCTGCCCGGGCTGTTTTCCGGCGCTCTCATCACCGAGACGCTGTATTCTATCCCCGGTATCGGCTACACCTCCTACCACGCTATGGTGGGCGGGGATATTCCCTTCTCCATGTTCTATCTGGCCTTCCTGTCCATCCTGACGCTGGCCGGAAACCTGATATCCGACATCCTGTACGCCGTGGTCGATCCGCGGGTACGGATCGCTTAGGAAGGAGGGAGAAGGCATGGACGACAACAAGAACCTGAATTCCGAAAGCACCGCCCAGGAGGCTGAACCGCAATACAGTCTGAACGACGACCGAAGGGTCAAGGTGCTCTCCCCCGGTGCCATGGTCGCCAAGCGCTTCGTGCGCAACCGCACCGCCGTCACCGGTCTTGTGATCCTGATCTTCATGTTCCTGTTCTCCTTCGTCGGCGGTCTGATCACCCCTTATAAAGAGGATCAGCAGTTCTACCGCACGGAGTACCAGAACAAGCCGTATGCCGGCGCCGTGATGAACGAGGAGCTGCGATTTGCCGCAGCGGAAGGGCAGAACTTCAGCTCCGTCATCCAGGCGCAGGTGGTCCTGGCCGTCACCACCGGCAAGGACAGCGTCAAATACCGGAGCGTCACCTACCACGTCACGGAGGAGGGACCCAGCCTCTACACCGTGTCGCTGGACGACGGCACCGTGATCGGCTGTGCCTACCGGGATGTGGTCACCTCCAGCGTGGCTGGTCAGAAGCTCAGCTTCGACCTGATCTACAATGCGCTGAAGGCCTACACCAACGGCGCCAACGCATTCTCCGCCGATGGGAAGGAGTATTCCCTCAGCGACGGCGGTCTCATCGAGCTGAACGGCTCGGAGGTCGCTTTCATCAGCCGCTACGTCATCAATCCCATCATGGCTAACGAGTTCCTCTCCCGCGACTTCCAGGAGCAGCTGTCCGCCTCCCTTGAAAATGGGGACGACGAGTTCACCTTTGTGGACGAGAACGGCGTGGAAAGCGTGTATACCATCAACTACAAGGCCAGCTTCAAGACCTGGGACATCCTCCAGGCAACGCCGAGCCGGGTGTATGACACCTACGCCTCCCCCAGCAGCTCCCACTGGCTGGGCACAGACCGCAACGGTATGGACATGCTCACCAGGCTCATGTACGGTGGCCGCGTATCGCTGATTATCGGCTTCCTGGTGGAGCTCATCGCCACCGTGCTGGGCGTCATTCTGGGCGGCATCGCCGGCTACTTCGGCAAATGGGTGGACAACCTCATCATGCGCATCGTGGATATTTTCTACTGTATCCCCTCCATGCCCATCATCATCATACTGGGCGCGGCGATGGACGCCATGAGCGTGGATCCCACCATCCGCATGGCCTATCTGATGCTTATCCTCGGCTTCCTGGGCTGGCCGGGCATGGCCCGCCTGATCCGCGGCCAGATCCTGTCTCTCCGTGAACAGGAGTTCATGACCGCCACGGAGGCCACCGGCCTCAGCGTGCACCGCCGCATCTTCCGCCACCTGATCCCCAACGTCATTCCCCAGATCATCGTATCCGTCTCCATGGGCATCGGCGGCACGATCATCACCGAATCCACGCTTTCCTTCCTGGGCCTGGGCGTCAAGTTCCCCTTTGCATCCTGGGGCAACATCATCAACGACGTCAACAACACCTTCGTTCTGACGAATTTCTGGTTCATCTGGATCCCTGCCGGCGTCTGCCTGCTGCTCACCGTGCTGGCCTTCAACCTGGTGGGCGACGGACTGCGCGACGCCTTCGATCCCAAGATGAAGCGATAAGGAGGGGACGAAATGGCAAAGAAAAAAGCCGAAGGCTATCTGACCGCCAAGGAATCGCGCCGGATATCCCGCGAAAACCGCAGGATCACCAACGCGATGGAAAAGAAGCGCAAACGCAAAAACGTCCCCGAATCCGAGTACCTGACCACCATGCACGATCCGACGAACGCGGTAGAGTTCGACGATCTCCACACCTACTTCTTCACCGACGCCGGTACCGTCAAGAGCGTGGACGGCGTCACCTTCGACGTGCCCATCGGGAAAACCGTGGGCGTTGTGGGCGAGTCCGGCTGCGGCAAATCCGTCACCAGTCTGTCCCTGATGCAGCTCGTGCAGCGTCCCCAGGGCCAGATCGTATCCGGCGAGATCCGCCTCAACGTGGGAAACAAGGCCTATGAGATCTCCAAAACTCCTCAGGAGCAGATGCAGCACATCCGCGGCAACCAGGTCTCCATGATCTTCCAGGAGCCCATGACGAGCCTGAATCCCGTGTTCCGCATCGGCGCCCAGGTGGACGAGGTCATTGCCCTCCACGACGGCGAGGGGAAATCAAAGGCGGACATCAAGTCCCGCACCATTGAGCTGCTGGAGCTGGTGGGCATCGCCAACAGCGAGGGCGTGTATAGCATGTTCCCCCACGAGCTCTCCGGCGGCATGCGGCAGCGCGTCATGATCGCCATGGCCCTGGCCTGCAATCCCCGCGTCATTATTGCGGACGAGCCGACCACTGCCCTGGACGTGACGATCCAGGCGCAGATCCTGGATCTTCTGCGGCAGCTGAAGGATCAGATCAACTCCGCCATCATGCTCATCACTCACGACCTGGGCGTCATCGCGGAGATGGCCGACTACGTGGTCGTCATGTATGCCGGCCGTATCGTGGAAAAGGGCACGGCAGAGGATATCTTCTACCATCCCGCTCACCCATATACCATCGGCCTGATGGCCTCCAAGCCAGTGGTCGGCAGGCAGGTGGAGGAGCTCTACTCCATCCCCGGCAAGGTGCCGAATCCCATCAACATGCCGAACTACTGCTACTTCAAGGATCGCTGCGACAAATGTCTGGCGTGCTGCAGCGGCGAATATCCAAAGGAGATCAGCATCTCCGAGACCCACAAGGTAAGCTGCTACCGCTACTACGAAGAGAACCTGGAGAAGGGAGGCGACACGGATGTCAACGAATGAAGCCGAAGGCCGCGCTCCGCTCCGGTACGACGATCAGTATATCCTGATGGTCCGCGACCTGAAGAAGTACTTCCCCATCAAGGGCGGTATGGTCTCCCGCGTCGTCGGACATGTCAAGGCGGTGGACGGCGTCACCTTCAACCTGAAGCGCGGCACCACCATGGGTCTTGTGGGCGAGTCCGGCTGCGGAAAGACCACCACCGGGCGGACCATCCTGCGCCTCTACGGCGAGAAGACCGACGGCGACGTGCTCTTCAACGGCAAAGAGGTCTATGACTTCACCCCCAAGGAGATGCGCGACGCCCGCACCAAGATGCAGATCATCTTCCAGGACCCCTTCTCCAGCCTCAGCCCGCGGCTCCCCGTTGGCGAGATCATCGGCGAGGCGGTCCGCGAGCACAAGCTCGTCTCCAAGTCGGAATTCGACGACTACATCGACAAGGTCATGGATGACTGCGGGCTCCAGCCCTTCCATAAGGACAGGTATCCCCATGAGTTTTCCGGCGGCCAGCGCCAGCGTATCTGTATCGCCCGCGCCCTGGCCCTGAACCCGGAGTTCGTGGTCTGCGACGAGCCCGTATCGGCGCTGGACGTCTCCATCCAGGCACAGATCATCAACCTTCTGAATGAGCTTCAGGAGCAGCACAGCCTGACCTACCTCTTTATCTCCCACGATCTCTCGGTGGTGGAGCATATCTCCGACACCGTGGGCGTCATGTACCTGGGCAGCCTGGTGGAGTACGGTGAAAAGGCGGATATCTTCCGCAATCCCCTGCATCCCTATACCAAAGCGCTGTTCTCCGCTATCCCGGTGCCGGACCCCAACGCGAAAATGAACCGCATCGTGCTGGAGGGATCCATCCCCTCCCCCGCCAATCCCCCAACGGGCTGCAAGTTCCACACCCGCTGCGCCCAGTGCACCCAGCGGTGCAAGGAGGAGGCTCCCCGGCAGGTCGAGGTCGAGAAGGACCACTACGTGGTCTGCCACCTGTATGACTGATGGCGCGTAAGGATTACGAGGATGACGGCCGCACCATTGCCGACATGAGCGGCGTAGAGCGGCGGCCGCTCTTCATCCCGGGCGAACTGAGGCGGCAGAACACACACAGGACAGCCAGTAAGGATGAGAAGCCGGAGCGCGACGACTCCCTCCATCTCACGGAGCGGGAGCGCGGCGCGGCCATCGGCGGCGCGTTGACGGCGGCGCTGGCCATCGGGCTGGTGTTCATCGTATGCGGCGCGCTCCTCATCTGGCTGCTGACGACGGTATGGCGCTGAAACACACCACATATCCCCTCCGCTTCCACGGGAGCGGAGGGGATTTTTCTCAAATCCCGCGCTATCGGGCTTCTTCTGCAGATTGACATTTAAACCTGTTTCAAGTAAAATATGTATATTGAAAATCCCGTTTCAAACACTAACCCTGAGCGACGACTCCCCGGCTAAGTCATAAGCCCGGCATGACCCTTCAAAATAGGAACTAATCCGCAGCCATTCGATTCACGAAAAGAAAGGAACGATGAAGAATTGAGCGCACTTATTGATTTGATTTACAGTGGTTCCAACGCAGTCGCCGACCTGACCGAGCAGAGCGTTAATGACGCTATCGCAAAGCACGGCGCGGATGCAAAGGCTTCCTTCCCTGAGACCGGCTACTTCTGCCCCACAATTTACGCCGCCACCGGCGTCAAGGTGAAGACGTTGGGCGACCTTCCCGCCTGCGTGGGGGTGCTCCGATCCCTCATCACCGGGCAGGAGGAGCTTGGAGCTGCGCTGAATGCGGGCCTGGCCACCGCCGTCGGCGCGGAGATCCTTGAGCTTCTGAAGTATGTGGAGAATCCGAACCCCTATGAGAACGAGGGCGGGATCGGCTTCGTTCCCGATGCGATCATCCGCTCCCTCGGCGTCCCGCTCGTCACCGGTGATATCCCCGGCGTGGCTGTCATCATCGGCAAGGCCGACAACGCCGCGGACGTCGCCAACGTCGTGCGCGACTATCAGGAGAAGGGCATTCTGTCCTTCCTCGTGGGCGATGTCATCGACCAGATCGCGGAGCAGGAGGTCCGCATGGGCCTTGAGTACCGCGTGGTGCCGCTTGGCCACGGTATTACCAGCGTCATCCACGTCGTCACTGTGGCAGTCCGCGCGGCGCTGATCTTCGGCGCTGTGCCTCCCGGCGATCTCGGTGCGCTCCTGCAGTACACCAAGGACCGCGTGCCCGCGTTTGTGAACACCTTCGGCGCGCTGGACGCCATCACGGTCTCTGCCGGCGCCGGCGCCATCGCGCTCGGCTTCCCGGTGATCACCGATATCGATCTGGGCGACCTGCAGGTCCCCGGCGCGCTGGTCTCCGAGACGGATCACGCCAAGATCGTCGAAAAATCGCTGGAGCTTCGCAGCATCAAGGTCAAGCCGAAGGCTGTCTCTATTCCGGTGGGCTTTGCCGCTGCCTTCGAGGGCGAGATCATCCGCAAGAAGGACACCTACGTTGAGTTTGACTCCGATCACAGCAAGACTGCTGAGCTTGTCACCATGAAGCCTTTGGATGAGATCGAGGATCACAAGATCACCATCCTCGGCCCGGAGGTCCCCGAGACGAGCGACGATCTGATCCGTATGTCCATCGCCACGCTGGTGGACGTCGGCGGCGCAAAGATGCAGCCCGACTTTGAGCCCGTCATCGAGCGCAAGATCCACACCTGGTTCAACTACATGGAAGGCGTCATGCACACCGGTCAGCGCAACCTGCTCCGCATCCGCATCAGCAAGGACAGCTGGGCGCGCGGCCTGCGGCTCAAGGACTTCGGCGAGGTGCTCTACAGCATGATCCGCACGGACTTCGGCGAGGTCGTCGACAAGTGCCAGATCACCTTCTGCACCGATACCGCCATGGTCGAAAAGGCCCTCGAGGAGGTCTGTTTCCCCTGCTATCGCGCACGTGACGACCGCCTTGCTTCACTGACCGACGAGAGCGTCGATACCTTCTACACCTGCACGCTTTGCCAGAGCTTCGCCCCCAGCCACTGCTGCGTGGTCACTCCGGAGCGTCTCGGCCTCTGCGGCGCCGTCTCCTGGCTGGACGCCAAGGCGTCCTATCAGCTCACCCCCACCGGTCCGAATCAGCCCATCGCCAAGACCGGCTGCATCGATGAACGCCTCGGCGCCTATACCACCGTCAATGAGGTGGTCGCCCAGGCGACCCACGGCGCGATGGAGCGCGTCACCCTCTATTCTCTGATCGAGGACCCGATGACCTCATGCGGCTGCTTCGAGTGCATCTGCGGCATCGAGCCGACAAGCGGCGGCGTTGTGATCGTCAACCGCGAGTACACGGGCATGACGCCCACAGGCATGCCTTTCGGCGAGCTGGCCTCCATGACCGGCGGCGGCGTTCAGACGCCCGGCTTCATGGGACACGGCCGCAACTTTGTCGCCTCGAAAAAGTTCATCCGCGCCGAGGGCGGTCTGGAGCGCATCGTATGGATGACCAAGGAGTTGAAGGATGACCTGGCGCAGAAGATCAACAAGACCGCCAAGGAGCTCTACGATATTGACAACTTCTGCGACATGATCGCTGACGAGACCATTACGACCGATCCGGAGGAGCTTCTCTCCTTCCTGACCGAAAAGGGACACCCCGTACTGACCATGGACCCCATCATGTAATACACGCAAACCGCCTGATGCCCCGGGAAAGCCTGGCTTTCCCGGGGCATTTTTAACCTTCCGGGCAACAGTACGGCATAGTATTCCGCTCACCTTATCACCCCGATCCGGCGCCGCGTACTGACGGCAAACCACCGGCGGAATGCTCCCCCGCTTCTCCGGAAAGGCGCTGTCCGTTCTTAATTGAACAAGCCCGGCGATAACGATTTCTTATCGAAAATCGCCATAATATACTATTGTTATTTATATATTTCTAAATAGCTGGTCATTTTGCCGCTTTTACGATAATTTTCAACAATATTTCAGCTTAAAATGTTTTTTGTCTTATATAGATTGACAATACAATAGATTTCAGGTAGAATGCATTCGTAGGCAGGCCCGTAATGGCATCCGGGAGTCAGGAACCCATTGCATCCACATGGCCTCCCGTTCTTTCGACGGGTATTCAGCCGGACGCGTCAATCTTTCAGGCGCGGACGTGAAAAGCCAATTGCGTTAGGAGGAAATGCAAATGAAAAAAATCATCGCAATCGTTCTCGTACTGGTTATGTGCGTCGCACTGGTCTCCTGCGGCGGAAAATCTCAGGAGCCCGCACCTGCTTCGGATGCAGCGCCCGCCGCAAACCGCACGGCAGCCGTCAAGGATCTGAGCGTTGACAAGATCAAAATCGCTTATATCCCCATCTCCACCGCCGGCGTCACCAACAAGATGGTGGAAATGGCATTCAACGACGTGCTGAGCACTTACAAGGACAACGTGACCCTGGACTTCTTCGATCCCGGCTACGATCCCCAGACTGAGATTACCATGCTCAATGACTGCGTCTCCCAGGGCTACGACCTTATCTTCATTGAGTGCGCCGATCCCATCTCCTTCATGACCCCCATCACCGAGGCTGAAAAGGCCGGTATCCCCGTCATCACCCTGAACATCGGCTGCGACGCCGTCCACACCTTCCACATCCGCGGCGTCGACTATCAGTCCGGTTATACAGCGTGCCAGGTGCTGGCTGACGCCTTCGGCAGCGACACCGGCAAGAACGTGGTCATTATCGACTGCCCCGCCGAGGCGACCTCCACCAACAAGCAGGCGGCAGGCTTTGAGGACTACATGAAGGCCAACACCAACTGGACGATCATCGATCACCAGTACATCGCCAACTTCTCTCAGGAGATCGCCAGCACCACCATGCGCGACGTGCTTACCAAGCACAACGACATCGACCTGGTGTTCTGCATGCAGGATGATCTGACCATGGGCGTTCTCCAGGCTCTGGAGGCTTCCGGCCGCAACGACGGCTCCATCCAGGTCTACGGCAACATCGGCTATCCCTCCACCTTCACCGAGCTGAAGAACCACAATCCCAGCCTCTATGGTCTCAATATGTCCGACATGTACACCGAGTACACGGTTGCCATGGAAATGGGCCTCTACTTCGTGATCACCGGGCAGACCGCTGTGACCATGGGCCTTGACAAGACTCCCGAATTGGCTCTGCCCATCTTCCCCGTCACGCCCGACAATGTGGATACCATGACCACGCTGTCCCGTTATCCGCTGCTGGGTCTTGTCTGATCCGCTGCTGTTCGCCGGAACGGTCTCTGACCTGCCGGCGGGAACAGCCCGCCCTGCGTAAGCGATGGGGCCCCGCTCAACGGCCGGGCCCCATTCTTCATATGCGGCGGGCAGTCCACTTCATCAAGGGAGGAACACCTGAATGAATTCAAAAAGGATAAGGATACTTATCTCCTTCCTGCTGGTAGTAATCCTTGCCCTGTTCTTCGGCTTCACCACCGAATCGTTCTTTTCCGCAAGCAATCTCTCGCAGCTGCTGCGTGACGCGGCCTATGTGGGCACCATCGCCCTCGGCATGTGCTGTGTCATCATAAGCGGGAATATTGACCTATCGGCAGGCGGGATGGCCTGCTTTGCAGGCTGTATCTGCGCGCGCCTCGCCCTCGCCGGGATGCCCGCCATTGTCTGTATCCTCGGCGCCATGGCCATAGGCGCGATCATGGGCTTTATCAACTCCCTGCTGGTGAACCGGCTGCATATCGCGCCATTCGTAGCCACACTGGCAGCCGGGTTCGTCTACTCCGGCCTGGGACTGATATTCACCTTCCGTGAAAACGGGCGCATCGTAAACAAGCCCGTGATGAATCCCGGCTTCACCTCCATCGCAGGCAAGGTCGGTATCATCTATTACTGCGTGATCGTGTGGATCATCCTCACTCTCATCATCTATTTCGTCCAACTCCGTACCCGCTTCGGCATGCACACCTACGCATTGGGTTCCCATGAGACCAGCGCCAAAATGTCCGGCGTCAAGGCGATCCGGGTCAAAACCATCAACTATGTGATCTGCGGCGTAATGTGCGGCATCGCAGCGGCCTTCACTGTTGCCTACAACAACACGGCCACCGCCTCTCTCGGCAATGCCATGGAATTCCAGGCCATCGCGGCCTGCGTCGTCGGCGGCGTAGTCATGTCCGGTGGCAGCGGCAACGCCATCGGCGCTCTGCTCGGCTCACTGTTTATGGCCATGCTCTCCAACGGCATGCTGAAATACGGCATCAACGTGGACTGGCAAAAGATGTTCCAGGGCGCGCTCATCATCGTCGCCACTGCGGGCGACGCCCAGTTTGCCCGGATCATGAACGCCCGCATGCGGGCGCGGAACTCATAGAAGGAGGGATCGGAAATGTCTGCTGAAACAAATCCCGTCCTTCTGGAATGCAAGGGCATCGTCAAGCAGTTCAACGGCATCCAGGTGCTGAAAAACGTGGATCTTGACGTCCGTCGGGGCGAAGTCCACGCTCTCATGGGTGAAAACGGCGCGGGCAAGTCCACCATCATCAAAATCATCACCGGCGTCTACACCCGTGACGCGGGCGAGATCTACATGGACGGCGAGATGGTCAATATCCAGACCCGCCAGGACTCCCGTGACGCGGGTATCTCCGTCATCTACCAGGAGCTTTCCCTGCTTCCCGCCCTGACCGTGACTGAGAACATCTATCTGGGGCAGGAGATCAAGGGCAAGCTGGGGCTGCCCGACTGGAAGCGTATGCGCAAGGAGACCCAGGCCCTGATAGAGCACTACGGCTTCGACATCAACCCGGACGCCGTGGTGGAAACGCTGGGCATGGCCAAGCGCCAGATGGTGGAGATCCTTAAGGCCCTGGCCGTCAAGGCAAAGCTCATCATCATGGATGAGCCCACCGCGTCACTGGCCGCCTCTGAATCCGAGAAGCTGTTTGAGACCATCAATAACCTGAAAAGCCGCGGCGCGGCCATCCTTTACATCTCCCACCGGCTGGAGGAGGTCTATCGCCTGGCCGACCGGCTCACCGTCATGCGCGACGGCAAAAACGTGGGCGTCCTGGAGAAGGATGAGATCGAGGCGCGTCGAGTCATTGAGCTGATGATCGGCCATAAGCTGAAAAACGAGGACGACTACTTCCGCCGTCCCATCCATGAGGAAAACATACTGGAGGTGAAAGACCTCCGCTACAAGAACATGCTCAAGGGCATCAGCTTTACGGCCCGCGGCGGGGAGATCCTGGGCATCGGCGGCCTGGTAGGTTCCGGCCGCACGGAACTGATCTCCTGTATCTACGGCGCCATGAAGCAGGATTCCGGCACCATCACCTACAACGGCAAGCCCACCAGTCACAAGATCCTGGCAAATATGAAGAAGGGCTTCGGCCTCGTTCCGGAGGACCGCCGGCGAGAGGGCTTTATTCCGCTGCTTTCCATTCAGCAGAACTTCGCCCTTGCCAGTTACGACAAGATCGCCCCGACCGGCATCGTGAATTCCCGTAAGGAAGTCGAGCTGGCGGAGCGGGGGATCAAGGATTACGACGTGCGCCCGCCCATGCGCAATCTCCCGGTCGGCAATCTCTCCGGCGGCAATCAGCAGAAGGTCGTTCTGGGCCGCTGGCTCGCCCGGCATCCCAACGTGCTCCTGCTGGATGAACCCACTGCCGGTGTGGACGTGGGCGTCAAGGCGGATCTCTACCAGTATATGCGCGACCTGGCGCAGGAGGGGCATATCGTCATCATGGTCTCCTCAGACCTGGCGGAGCTCACCTACATATCTGACCGGATCCTTGTCATCCATAACGGCGTATTCTTTGAGGAATTCATGCACGAGAACGTCACGCAGGAGGCGGTCCTGCTGGCAAGCTCCGGCGTGCACACAGAGGAGGGCAGGCCACTATGAACGGCAAAGCAAAAAGCAACGTCTCTGCCGGCGTCCGGATCAAGGGATTCCTGGGCAGCAAATGGGGCCAAAGGGCCGTCCTGCTCATCCTGAGCGCCATCGTGATGGCCATTTTCGAACCCAAGTTCTTCACCGGCGGCAACTGGTCCAGCATCCTGCTGGCCATCGCCCTGTACGGCATCATGGCCTGCGGCATGCTCTTTGTCATCCTGATCGGCTGCATGGATCTGTCCGTGGGCTCCATGGCGGCCTGCGCCGGTGCGTACCTCGCCTTTAACTGGGTCAACGGCGGCTACACCCCCCAGGCATTTCTCACCGGATTGCTGCTGGGCCTCATCGCGGGCGTCATCGTTGGCCTGCTTCACGGCGTACTGGTGGCATTCCTGAACCTGCCCGCCTTCGTTGTCACCCTGGCGACCCAGTATCTGATCTACGGCTATGTGGTCTGGTACACGAAGGGCGCGTTCATCTATCCCACCCGGCTCAACACCGGCGGGGACATCTTCTACTTCATCGGCAACCAGCGGTTCCTTGGCCTGGCCATGCCAGTGTGGATCTTTATTATCGTGGTGATTATAACGGCATTCATACTGAGCAAGACCACCTACGGACGCAGACTGTACGCCGTAGGCGGCAGCAACAGGGCTGCGGAGCTTGTTGGCATCAACACCAAGCGGCACACCATTATCGCCTTTATCATCTGTTCCCTGTGCTCCTCCCTCGCCGGCATGGTGCTGGTATCCATGAACATGGTCTCCGGCTGCACCACCGCCCAGGGGTACCAGGGCGACGTGCTCATGGCCATGATGGTCGGCGGCATCAACCTGGCCGGCGGCGAGGGCGATATCTCCGGCGCTGTGTTCGGCGCGCTGTTCGTTGGCATCATCAACAATATGATCATCCTGCTGGGCATCCCCTCCGACTACAAGGATACGATCCAGGGTGTGATCATCATCGCCGCCGTGGCGATCAATGTGTATCAGTCCCGCAAGGCGGCCGGCATCATCAGCCCTGCCAAGGCGAGACGGATCGCGGAGAAGGCCGCGAAGGAGGAAGCGGCCAAATCGTCCCAGTAACGCCTATTCCGCTCCAGGCCCTGTGAAAACAGGGCCTGATTTTTTATCCGTCCTCCTTCTCAAATACCGACCGCAGCTTCTGGAGCGCTTTTTTCTCAATGCGGGACACATAGCAACACGCCTATTGTAAACGATGCCCTTTAAGAAATCGCCTCCAGCTCATGGAAGCGGAATTTGATGATTATTTCTTTTTCTTCGGTAAGTTCCACCCGTTCTATGAGGCTGACCAGCAGTTCCCGACTGGTTGGAACCGAATCCAGGAACTGTTTCACCAGTGCCTTGGCCTTCTCTCCGGTGCTCACCGGTTGCGTCACCTGTTCCTGAAGACTCTTCAGCCGATCTTCCAGGACCGTGCGTTCCATCTTGACCTTCCGGTAGATGCGCTGAAAGTCATCTTCAGAAAGTAATCCATTCAGCCGATCCATGTACATATGATCCAGGTTAGTGGTCAGCGAAGTGATTTTTGATTGCAGAGCTTGCATTTCCGTTTCACAGTCGGCTGCCTTGCTGGCATCCTCTACTGCTTCTTCCGCAATTTGGCGAAGCTTGTCCGGATTCAGATAGGTATGGCAGACTTCCCGTACCTTGGAAAGTACCGCTTTGTTGACTGTTTCTTCCTTGATGGAATGGCACGTACAAACGCCCGCTTTAGTAAATCGCTGATAAGTTCGGCAAACAAAGAACAGGCGGTCCTTACCGGCGGCATTTTTGCGATTGAGTACCGCCATTGGGTGTCCGCACTCGTGGCAAAAAATCAGGCCTTTTAGTAAGAAATCATAGGTCCGGCTTCGAGTATGTTTGCGGCTGGCCACCAGCATTTGAACCTTCTGAAAGGTCTCTGCATCAATGATCGGCTCATGCGTTCCTTCCACGACCACCCAGTTTTCCGGGGATTGCCTCAGGCATTTCTTAGATTTGTAGCTGATCTTCACCGAACGTCCCTGCACCATATTGCCGATATAGGTCTCGTTTTTCAGCATATCGGAAATCCTCTCGCTACTCCACAAACCGGTGTAGGGACCAGGATTACCAACTTTCCATCCGCAATAGGAGGCAGGTGTTGGAACACCTTCTTCGTTGAGGATCGTGGCAATCTTCCGGCAACTCTCGCCCGTTAGAGCCAGCGCAAAAATGCGCCGTACAACAGGAGCCACATCCTCATCAATAACGATCTTATTCTTCTCGGAGGGGTGCATCTTATACCCGTACATGGGTTTGCCTCCGATGAACTGGCCCTTCCGTTGCTTATCCCGCTTGACACTCTTGATCTTTTTTGAGATATCCTTGGCGTACATGTCGTTCATGATTGCACGGAATGGGGTGATGTCGTTTGCAGAAGAGTCCACACCGGTGTCAATGCCGTCCAGTAAAGAAATGTACCGTACCCGGTGCTCTGGGAAGTACCGTTCCATATAGTGACCGGTCAAAATGTAATCACGGCCCAAACGGGAAAGATCCTTAGTGATGACCATATTGACCTTTTTTGTTTCAATGTCATCAATCATCCTCTGGAAACCTGGTCGGTCAAAGCTAGTACCGCTCCATCCATCGTCTACATAAGTGTCAAAGACAGACAGCCGATGTTGTTGTACAAACTCCCGCAGCAGAGATTCCTGGTTCTGAACACTTTGGGATGGTCCTTCGTTTTCATCCTCCTTTGATAGTCTGATGTATAAAGCAACATGGTAGTCCATAGGGTTGCTTATCTCTAAGTACATATCATACCTCCTGAGATAAGCGGCCATTTATCGCTTACATTGTACAATGAGATTCTCCTTTCCAGCAAGGATGCGGCCAAGAAAAAGCCGAAAAGATTCTTCCAGAATCTCAGATGCCCTTCTTTCGGTATTGCAATATTGACAATGCACAACGGGCAAGTCTCCTTTTTTCATA
>JAFWFZ010000017.1 GCA_017515345.1 Oscillospiraceae bacterium
CCGATCTCCGTCTCCTGTATCTTTGCCGTGTATACCTGCGCTTTCCTCGTATATCCCATCTCTCGTTTTCCTCCAGTTGTCTTATTGTATACATTCCCTGAAAAGCGGATCCAGCGCCCGCTTGACCGGGTTGTCGTCCGGCCGGTCCATCACCAACTCCTTCAGCGCCCAGACAGTATGGCCGCGCCGCATCCGCCGATGCCGCGCGCAGGCGCAGCGGCCCGCTGAGAAATGCCGGGTTTTATTCCCTGCGGAAAGCGGCCCGGTCCCCCGGACCGTTTTGAACATAGCCTGCCAACTTGTATATACAGGTTAGCCTACTGATTATACTTTTTTCAGGTTTTGAAGTCAATGAAATGAAAGTTTTTTGTCATCATTCGCACAAGATTGTAAATAATACAAAAAGTTATTGCCCGTATCCGCCAAATCGTCGGCCCTTTTGTGATGTTCGACAGTTTTTTTGGTAATCCTCCCGACAGTAAAGTGAAAGAAAATACCATTTTACTTCCGCTGGAAGAGAAACTGTCCGGATCGGGCCACGATGGGGCCGCAGTCAGGGGTGAGATACTGTCTGCCGTAGGCCACGGGGCGGCCGTCCGCAGTCAGTACCAGCCTGTTCACTGCCAGCAGCGGCACGTCCGCGCTGACGCACAGCGCTTCAGCGGCCGGGGCTGAGGGCGCACATGACAGAATGGACAGCTCCGTACGCAGGGACATGGCGGCATACCGATCCCGGAGGAGCTCGTAAAAATCCGCGAAGCCCGCATCGTTTTCCACGCCGGGAACGTCCCGGTCATGGGGTATGTATTTCTCATCGTATGCGATCGCCTTGCCTCTGCGCAGCAGGACGTGCCGGTACACGACGGCTTTTTCCCCGTCGCTCAGCTTCAGCGCCGCGGCGACCTCCCCGTCCGGCGGCTCGACGCCGACCTCCTGGGACCGGTACACACCGCCGATATCGTTGTCGCCGAATACCAGTGTGAAGACCGAGTGCTGGGGCGGTTGGACGTAGTAGCCCTTCCCCTGGCGGGCCTTGACGAGCCCCTCGTGCTCCAGGATATCCAGCGCTTTGCGCACGGTGACTCGGCTCGTCTTATAGGTGAGGGCGAGCTCGTTTTCCGATGGAAGGAGATCATCCGGCATCAGCTTGCCGGAGAGGATCTTCTTTCGCAGCTTTTTTGCGATGCGTATATAGAGCGCATCCGACATCGCGCACCTCCGTCCTGTCCTTGAGTGCGACAGTTTTCTGAGCACTCCGTATCTTATAACGGATCTCCGCCTCCCGTCAAGTGAGGAGGCAGGGAGTAATGATCCCGGACGCGCGGGGGCGCGTCCGGGATCCTCGGTTCCAATCCGGCCGGTTTTTAAAGCTGATGCTCGGCGCGGGAGATGATATCCGCCTGCATGGCGGGGGTCATGTCAACGAAATAGGCGGAGAAGCCGGCGATGCGGACTACCAGGTTGTGGTAATTGTCCGGATTGGCCTGGGCCTTGCGCAGGGTCTTGGAATCCACCACGTTGTACTGGACTTCCATACCGCCTCTTTCGAAGTACGCTTTCGTCACATCCTCCAGCTTGGTGATGCCGTCGTTATACAGCAGGGCGGTGGGATGGATCTTCAGGTTCAGAGCCATGCCGTCCATGAAATGGGAGTGGTCGAAGCTGGTGGAGGAGAGGAACACGGAGGTGGGGCCGTTCACGTCTCTGCCCTGGGCGGGGCTGGAGGCGTCCGCGATGGGGGTGCCCGTCTTGCGGCCGTCCGGCGTGGCCCAGGTGATCTCGCCCTGCACCACGTGATCTGATGCGCCGAAGGTGCCGCACTTGTAGGTGGTGCAGCGGTGGGTGGAATACTTCCGGGAGAGGTTGTAGTACAGATCGATGACGTACTTCATCTCCTCGTCGGCGTAGGGATCGGCGTTGCCGTAATGGGGCACCTCGTTGAGGATCTGCTGACGCAGCGGCTCATAGCCTTCCCAATCCTTCAGGATCGCGTCGAGATATGTCTCCTTGGAGACGAGCTTCTTGTCGAAGATCATATACTTGAGCGCCGTCAGGCTGTCGGCCGTGGTGGCGAGGCCGGTGGCGGTGCCGCCGTAGGAATTGTACTTTGCGCCGCCCTCAGACACGTCCTTGCCGCTCTCCAGGCAGCCGATGGTGGAGATGGAGAGGTTCGGGAACGGGTAGAGGCGGGGGAACTCGTGCTCGGTGTAGTTGTTCAGGGTGGCGGACCAGGTGAGCATGTAGTCCGCGATCTTCTCATAGGCGGCCTTGACCTCCTCGATGGAGTTCATATCCGTCAGATAGCCGGAGCAGATCCGGTCGGGACATTTGGCACCGTTGATGGGGTTGACGCCGTTGTTGATCGCCATGAGAAGGGCGATTGCCCAGTAGATGCCGCTGTGCCCCATGGCGGAGCCGTTGGGCGCGGGATAGTCGTTGCCGGAGCCGGTGATCTCCTGGCAGCCGATAAAGGCGAAGTTCCTGGCGTCCTCCAGCTCGAAGCCCAGCTCGGCCTGGAGGGCGGGGATGATGACCTCATCGTTCTGCAGCAGGGGCAGGCCGCCCACGCGCATGGAGGTGGCCATGGCGCAGTCCCAGATCTCCTTGGGGGATTTTTTGCTCAGGCGGAGGGAGACGGTGGGCTCATGGAGCTCCAGGCGGCTCATAGCCTCCAGCACCATGTAGGAAACGGGGTTCGTGGCGTCCTCGCCGGTTTCGGGGATCACGCCGGCGATGGTGGTGTGCTGCCCCAGGTGGCCGATGCCGGCGGTCTGGATCGTCTTGCCGAAGCCGCCGGAGTAGAAGGTGTTGACCTTCAGGAAGAAGGCGTCCACCAGCTCCTGGGCCTCGTCCATGGTGATGGTGCCCTCCTCAAGCTGCTTCTTCAGGTAGGGCCAGGTGTACTGGTCAAAGCGGCCCAGGCTGGTGACGCCGGGGTCGTTGTCCACTTTGAGGAACACGTTGTAGAGCATGACCTGCTGCAGCGCCTCGCGGAAGGTGCGGGCGGGCTTGTCGGCGATCCAGTCCAGGCTGTCCGCCATCTGCTCCAGCTCCGCCTTGCGGGCGGGATCGGTCTCAGTCAGCGCCATCTCGCGGGCCAGCGTCTCATACCTTCTCGTCAGGGCGGAAGCCGTGTCGCAGCAGACGGTGGCGGCCTCATAGAACATATACTTGCCCATGTTGTCGCCCTGGACGTTGCCCTCGTGGGCATCGATCCAGTCCTGCGCCTCCTTGCGGATGTCGGCGTAGCCGCGCTTCAGGATATTCTGGAAGCCGGGGGTCAGGTGCCCGGGAGGAAGCATGACGGGCCAGCCGCCGATCTTGCCGTAGTCGGAGGCCTGGAGCGCGAAGAACTCCCTGGCGCCCTTGGGCAGCCACTCTTCGGGGATCACATTGCCGTTGGCAGCCATACGCTCCGCGGCGATGGCGCGAAGCTCCTTCAGATCCTCCGGCGCAACAGCCAGCGGCTGGTGAGAGTAGAGAGGATCCTCATCCGGAGCGTGGTGCAGGCCGTCCTCACCGATGGGCCAGGTATGCTCGATATCGGCCATGAGCCAGAACATGCCCTTGGCGTCGCCCCAGTTCTTGGTGCCCATGTCGCCCACGAAATACTCGTCCTCGGGAATGCTGATGGGCATACGGGTGATCACGTACTGGGAGCTGTATGCCTTCTGCAGGATCGGCGGGAAGTCCTTGTATCTCCGGCTTGCCTCAAGCTGCAGGCGGGGTTTTTCCGCGTCGGCGATGATCATTCTGTCGCGGACCTTTTCGCGCATCCTTGCGATACGCTCGGTATAGGGTCTGAATTGATACATGGTTTCCGTCCTTTCTCTATATCATGTGTGGTTATTTAACAGGTGTGTTTTAAGCCGAACGGTGAATCACATTTTCTCTCATTATAAGTATACAGAAAAACAGGAGGAATTACAACAATAATACCGGGAAAAAATGACAGACTTATCAAATACTCTGTTTTAATCAAACTGCGAGCGGCAGCGTGTTGCTTTTTTAGTGTTTCTGTTGCGAGGAAGCCGGGGACTGCGCGTATCCGCCGCTCACACTTTATTGACCGGCTCCTCTCCCCGCGCCACGGCGGCGATATTCCGCCAGATGGTGCGGAAGGCGCTGAAGAACACGGATTTTGTGGTGCCCGCCACATGGGGCGTAAAAATCACCCGGTCGGAAAACGGCGGCGGCATGAGGATCAGGGGGTCGTCCGCCGGTACGGGCTCCGGGTCCATGGTGTCGAGCCCCGCGCCATAGATCGTCCCGTTCATGATGGCCTCCGCCAGATCCGCGTCGTTGACGAGAGCGCCGCGGGCTGTGTTGATGAGGATCGTCTCCGGCCGCATGAGCGAGAGCGTATCACGGCGGATGAGACCCCGCGTCTCCGGCAGTACGGGCACGTGAAGGGAGATCACGTCGCAGCCAGAGAGCAGCTCCGCCTGAGGCAGAAATGAGGCGCCCAGCTCCGCCTCGACGGCGGGATCGGGTCGGAAAGTGTCAAAATAGCTGACGCGGCAGCCGAAGGGCTTCAGCCGCTTCGCCAGCTCCCGTCCGATGGCGCCCAGGCCCAGGATGCCCACGTGGCGGACGGAAAGATCCTCCAGCCCCTCCTGGATAAAGCGGGTCTTCGTCTCGATCTGACGCCCGGCGCGTACCAGCCGGTCACCCTCCGACAGCCGGTGCAGCACCGCCAGCATGAGCATCACGGCGTGCTCCGCCACCTGTCCGGCATTGACGCCCCGGTTGTTGCACACGGTGACGCCCGCCCGCTTTGCGGCGGCCACGTCGATGCGGTCATAGCCCACGCCCTCGGAGTGGATGAGCTTCAGGTTCTTCATCCCCGCGATAAGCTCCGCGTCCACCGGCAGCACCGCATCCACGATGATCGCCTCCGCGTCGGCCGCCTCCCGCAGCACGTCCGCGTTGGTGTACTCCTGTCCCAGCCAGACGATCTCGCACCCCTCGGGGATCAGCGCCGGGTCGGTAAATTTCTCGCACCTCGCTCTGGAGGTCAGCACGGCAACCTTCATTTCGTTCGCTCCCTTCGATCGGTTTTTTCAAGTATACCACGCGGGGCCGTATCCGTCGAGTACCAACATACGCCGCGGATATGGACAACCGCGGGTCCCGTATTGTATAATCAGACAAACGTTTATCCCGAATCTGACACAAGGAGGCGCAGCCATGGGCAGCGACTGCAGACACGTATTTGAACCGATCACCATCCGTGGGGTGGAGTACAAAAACCGGGTGGAGCTCGCCCCCACCTCGCCCAAGTATCCCTCGAAGGAGGGCTACATGACCAAGGGCCACATCGAGTATTTCCGCGCTGCAGCCAGGGGCGGCGCGGCCATCATCACCCTCGGAAACTGCTCGGTGGACATCGCCCACGCCCAGGATGAGCCGCGGCAGGTCGGGCTGGACAACGACGACTATCTCATCGGACTGAGCCGACTTGTGGATATGTGCGAGCGGTACGGCGCCCAGGCGTCCCTGGAGGTGAACCACGCCGGGCTGGACGCGCTCTATGATTTCAACGGCGTGGCGGCCATCGGCCCCACGGCCAGGCTCATGGAGAAGGAGGTGCTCCGCGCCCGGCTCAAGGGCAGGGAGCCCGTCCCCGCCATTGAAATGACGCCGGAGATGATCCGCGACGTGGTGAATATGTATGTGGAGGGCGCGTACCGCTGCAAGCGGGCGGGCATGAACATGTGCCTCGTCCACGGCGGCCACGCCAACCTGATCGGCCAGTTTTCCAGCCCCCTCTACAATCACCGGACGGACGAGTACGGCGGCAGCCTGGAAAACCGCGCCCGCTTCTGCATCGAGATCCTGGACGGGATCCGGAAGCGCTGCGGGGAGGATTTCGTCATCGAATTCCGGGTCTCCGCCGACGAGATGCACCCGGACGGGATGCACTTCGAGGAGACGAAGGAATACCTGCAGATAATCCAGGACAAGATCGACATCGTCAATGTCTCCTGCGGGCTCCACTCGGAGTATAAGTACTTCCGCTACTGGTCGCCCAACATGTACATGGGCGAGATGATCAACGTCCCCTACGCCCGGGAGCTGAAGAAGATCCTCCGCTGCAAGGTCAATACGGTGGCGGGCATCTGCGACCTGGACAACGCGGAGCGCATCCTCTCCGAGGGCTGGGCAGATTTCGTGGCCATGGCGCGGCCGCTGATGGCCGACCCGGAGCTGGTGCGGAAATACGCCTTCAACCGGTCGGAGGAGCGGCGGCCCTGCGCCCGCTGCGGCTACTGCGGCAAGCGCATCACGGGGATCAAGACCGTGGCCTGCGGCGTGAACCCCATGCTGGGCCGGGAGGACGAGTTCCCCGGCGGAAAGCTGCCGCCCGCCGAGCGCCCGAAAAAGGCGGTTGTCATCGGCTCCGGCCCCGCGGGCATGGCGGCCGCCGTCACCCTGGCGCAGCGCGGCCACAACGTGACCCTGTTCGAGCGGGAGGGGCAGCTCGGCGGCAACCTGAACGCCGCGGCGGCCATGGCGCTGAAGATGCACATGAAGCAGTACCTGCGCTACATCACCCGCAAAACGGAGCAGCTTGTAAAGGACATCCGGCTGAACACCCCGGCCACGCCGGAGGCGGTGGCGGCGCTGGAGCCGGAGGCGATCATCATCGCCGTGGGCGCCGATCCCCTGATCCCGCCCGTCCCCGGGGCGGACCTGCCCCACGTCCACTGGGCGGGCGACGCGGAGACGGGCCGCTGCCCGGTCGAGGGGGAGCGGGTGGCCGTGATCGGCGGCGGCGCCGTGGGGCTCGAGAGCGCCTGGACCCAGGCCATGGCCGGGAAAAAGGTCACGGTCATCGAGCTGACGGACGCCCTCACGGCGGCGGAGGCGGTGAACGAGCTGCTGCCCGCCGTTACGGAGAAGGGCGGCGACGTGCTCACCGCCCACCGGCTGGAGGAGATCCGGGAGGGGAGCATCTCGGTCACCGATCTCAAAACCGGGGAGCGGAAGGACCTGCCCTGCGACACGGTGCTGTTCGCCGCCGGACTGCGCGCCCGGAAAGCCGAGGCCGCGCCCTTCCGGCACCTGATCCCGGAGACGGAGATCTATGTGGTGGGCGACGCGAAAAAGCCCCGCAGCATCGGCGACGCCATCCACGAGGGCTTCAACGCCGCGGTGAATATCTGAATCGAGAAGAAAAGCACGGCCCCGGATCACCCGATCCGGGGTCTGTTTTTGCACGAGAAATATCAAAAACGTTGTTTTTTCAGCTTCGTTTAATTGCAATTTTGAAACGATATTATATAATATCGGCAGAAAAACACACAGGAGGAGTCACCATGAAAAAGCGAATTTTGAGTTTGCTGTTGGTCATCATCTTCTGCGTCGGCCTGCTGCCCGCGATGGCGCTGGCGGAGGACGCCGAGGCTGTCGAGGAGGCCGCGCCTATCGAAGAGGTTGCCCCCAACGAGGAGGTTGTGCCCGTCGAGGAGGCCGCGCCCGTCGGGGAGGCAGCGCCCGTTGAGGAGGACGCGCCCGTTGAGGAGGACGCGCCCGTTGAGGAGGCAGCCCCCGTCGAGGAGGACGACATGTCAGTCATGGACGCGACCATCTATGACAGCGGCGAGTGCGGCGCAAACGGTGACAACGTCACGTGGACGCTGAATAGAGACGGGCTGCTCACAATCAGCGGAACGGGTAAAATGGCGAATTACAGTTCTAACTACAGTTATGGCATTGATGCCCCGTGGAGCGTCTACAGTTACAACTCACAGCTCTCTATACTGTCTGTGGTTATTGAGGAGGGTGTCTCCACTATCGGGAACTGTGCGTTCCCTAGTTGCTTCAGACTGACAAACGTCACCATCCCCAACAGCGTGACGAGCATCGGGGACTATGCGTTCGCCTGGTGCAGCAGCCTCACAGGCGTGAGGATCCCGGACAGCGTGACGAGCATCGGGGCGAGCGCGTTTCGTGCCTGCAGCAGCCTGACGAGTGTGACGATCCCGAGCAGCGTAACCACCATCGGGAGCCAAGCATTTTTCGACTGCAGCGGCCTCACCAGCGTGACGATACTCGTAACCGGCGTCTTTCAGGCCGATGTCCACGAAGGCGTCGGTGCTCTCGCGGATCAGCTGCTCGTTGATGTTGGGGCCGAAGGTGTTCCAAGTGTTCCATCCCATGGGGGGTCTCTGTGCCAGCATGTTCATTCCTCCTCATTATTCCCATTGGAGTTTACAGATTCATTATACTGGATTTTCCGCCGCAATGCAATAGATTTTGTTATCCGATCGCAAAAAGCGGCCGCCTCTCGACGGTGAGAGGCGGCGCTTTTGACATATCGTTTACTTTTTCTCCTCCACGATGGCGATGTGAACGTCGCTGAGCTGCTTCGGCTCCACCGTTGAGGGCGCGCCCATCATCAGATCCTGCGCGTTCTTGTTCATGGGGAAGGGAATGATCTCGCGGATGCTCTCCTCGCCCGCGATGAGCATGACCATGCGGTCCACGCCGGGGGCGATGCCCGCGTGAGGCGGCGCGCCGTAGCAGAAGGCGTTGTACATGGCCGGGAATTTCGCTTTAACG
>JAFWFZ010000018.1 GCA_017515345.1 Oscillospiraceae bacterium
GCCACGGGCTCGTACTCGAAGTACGCCTTGGCGTACGCGCCGTAGGAGGCCAGCTTCGCGGCAAGGGCCTGCAGCTTCTCGCTGCCGAACTCGCCTGCGGCCTTGACGAACCGGGCCACGCTGTAGACGCCGTCGGAGGCGCTGCCCGCCGCGTCGGTGAGGACGACTGCCTCATCCTCGCCGGTGAAGATCGCCAGAGTGATCTGCTCGGTCATCTCCTTGGCGGCGACGAACTGGGTGAAGCAGAATCTGCCGTCGTTGTCCGGGGTCAGGTCGGCCAGCATGATGGGCTCGCCGGTCTCGCCCTTGGCGGTGAGCTGGGCATAGGCGCCCTCGTCGGCCAGCAGCTCGTCATTGGGGATGACGAAGAAGTTCACGCCGATGTCGCCGGCCAGCGTCAGGCTGGCGGAGACGATCTGCGCCGCGGGGCCGGCGGGCTGGGCCTTGACCAGAGCCGCAAGGGCGGCGTCCACGGCCTCCTGGGAGGCGGGGATATCCTTCAGCACCGCCATGGCGTCGGCATAAGCGGGATACTCGTCCTGCTCACCGGCGGCGTTGATCTCCGCGATCTTCCAGATCAGGGCGTCCTTGTCGGCCACCTGGACGGCCGTGCCGCCGTAGCCGTTGCCGATGTCGGTGCCGTATCCCACGCAGGTGTACTGCCAGCGCATGACGTCCTTATTCTCCAGCATCCAGCTTGCAGCGCCGACGCCGGGGAATTCTCCGTTGACGCAGTACTCCCAGCCGGAATCGGTGCCGCCGTCGAACTCGCTCAGAGAAACGACATCGCCCTCGTCATTATAATAATAGATACCGGCCAGATAGAAGCCATCCGTCTCTGTGCAGCTGGGGCCGAGGCGATAGGGATTGCCGTTGTAGCCGCCGTCCACGGGGATCATGTCCGCAAACTGCTCCTTCAGCAGGTCGGTGAGTACCACGGAAGCCTGCTCAAACTTGTTGGCGGTGACGAGGGTCGGCTCAATGATATACTCGCCGTCAATGGTGAACTTCTCCACGGTGACGGCCACGGTGATGATGCCGGAGGTCTGGCGGGCCAGGACGCCGATAGCGTCAACGGCCTCGTTCAGAGCGGCGTACACACCGTCGTAGGTGTTGGCGTTCTGGATGTTTTCCTTGCCGGAGGTGTAGAGCTCCTCAATCTGGGCCCACGTATCGGCGTCATAGTCGTCCTTGTCCAGCTTGTTGTACGTGGTGTCCAGGCTGGCAAGGGCCTGCTCCTTCTCCTCGGCGAAGGGATCCTCGCCGTTGTCCTCGACCCACCTGGCGTAGAGGGTGAAGTCCACGGCGGGCATGAGGCCCCACTTGTAGGACGGGGCGTTCTGGGCGATGGCCTGATTGGAGGTATACCAGCCCGCAAAGATGTAGCCGTCCTTCGTGGGGGAGGCAGCGGGAGGCGAGGTCTTGGTGAGCATCGGGAAGCTGATAGGATCGATCTCGCTGCCGCCGTTGGTGTCGAAGGTGATGGTGCGGTCGGCGGTGTAGAGGTAGAAGCCGCCCTGGAAGTTCGAGTTGCCGGTACCGGTATAGAACTTGCCGTAAAGGGCGGTGACGCCGTCGCCGATCACCTGCATGCAGCCCGGTCCGTCGGGACGGATGCGTCCCTGGGACTCGTCGGTGCAGTCGTTGGGGTCGTTAAATTCGCTGATGATCTGATAGACCCACTGGTCGCCGTCCCACTTGAACACGGAGGTGCCGGGGGAGTTTGAGCCGGAGAAGGTATCCGTGCTCCTGTGGCTGCGGCCATAAGTCAGGGCATACCAGTCGCCGTTGTGGTCCTGATACGTGCCGTAGATCGTCATGCCCGCAAGGCTCTCGGTGCTGGGGGCGGAAAGCGCCTCTACCTGGGTCCAGCTCTCGCCGTCATAGCGATAGCGGCTGCCGGAGGTATCCGTGGCATAGGCCTCCGTATCGCTGACGCGGGTGAAGGAATTGAAATAGTAGTCGTGCTGGGTCCAGCTCGTGCCATCCCAGTGATAGCGGTACATCCACACGTCGTTCTTGTTCATAACAAGCGCGCCGTAGTTGACATTGAAATTGCTGGACCACATGATGTCCATGCAGCTGCTTCCCTCGACGGCTGTCCATGTATCGCTGCTCTTGTCGTACTGCCAGAGACCGCTGACCGTCTCATCTGACTTGTCCCACCAGGTGACGGCGATCAGGCCGCCCTCGCCGTCGGGGCCCAGGCCAAAGGTGCCGTTCGTATTATTGCCGAAGTCGTCGCAGCCGGGGGAGGCGAAGCTGCCGCCCACCTCCACAAAGTCGGTGTCGGCTCCGTCGGTCAGCTTGTAGACGCCGGTGCCGAATGCGTAGACCTCCAGCTCGCCGGTGGCCTCGTTCACCTGGGAGTAAGCGCCGTGGAGGATCGGGCTCGCCTCGCCGATGAAGGCGTAGTAGCAGCCTCGGGCGTCAAAATTCTTGTATGAGAAGTCGTTGTTCTCCTCGGCGGCGTCCAGGTATTCTGTGGTGTACTCCTCGGTCAGAGAGCCGATGACCTCGCCGTCCTTGACGAGCTTCAGGGTCGCGGTGACCGCGGCGTAATCCGCCGTGAACGGGTCGATCATCGCGCCGGTCACATATCCATATCGTTGGGCGGTAAGGCTCGTATAACTGCCGGTCACGTCCGTCACGGAGAGCTCCGTTCCGTCGGAATCTGCAAGAGTGACCGTGATCTGGTCCACACTGATATTTCCGTTGATGGAGAAGGGGATATACACGCCCGCGCGGCCGCCCACATAGGGCTTTCCGCTGGCGACCGGGCTCGTGTTCCAGCGTATCTCTGTGCTGGGCTTGACGGGAGAATTGAAGATGCCGCCGGTGACGCCCTCCACGCCTGTCAGCTCCATGGCCTTGAAGTGGGCGATGTAGTTATTGCCGTCCGCCTCGATGTTGAACGAAGCGTTGGGGTCAGAATACACGTTCTCACCGTTCAGCTCCCAGTAGTCGAAAACGTAGCCATGGGCAGGGGTAGCCGTCAGGTAAATGCGGTCCCATGAGGCGCCAACGTATTCCACCCGGCTCTCGACCGTGCCCATGGATTCCTGTCCCTCGGCCACCTGGGCCGTGGCGGTGAACAGGTCGCGGAAGTGGGCGGTGTAGGTGCTGTCCTCCGTCACCTGGAAGGAGTTGTTCCCCCACATGAAGGTCAGCCGGTTGTTGGCGTTGTCCTCCAGGCCGTCCTTCAGCATGTACCAGAAGTACTTGCCCTCCGCGGGCGTTACGGTGGCACGGTACAGGTCGCCCTGGGCAGCGTCATAGTTCCAGTAACCCTTGAATTCCGCGGTGACGGTGCCCCAGTCCTCCTGACCCTCCGCGTTTACGATGGTCATGCTGTACTGCGGCAGGGTCGGGACGTAGGTGATGTTGATGGCGTCCCCCGTGGCGGCGGTGGTCAGCTCCGCAGCCGTGGGACTGTTCTGCCAGTACATGGTGTCCGTCGTGAAGTAGAGGTACTTGTACGGGTAGCTGTTGGTGATCCGATAGTAGTTGTAACCGTCGCCGCGGCCCTGCTGATACAGCCCGTCCACGACCCAGTTGGTGGCCAAGTCACAGGCCGCGAAGGTGACCACGTCGTCGGAGATCACGTCGCTGCCGTTGAGCGTAAAGCTGTAGGTCTTGCCTGCCTCCAACGGATACGCTTCGCCGGCAACGGTAAACGCGCCGCTGATCTCGCCCTCATAGGCCGTCAGGTCGATGTTGACCGTGACCTTGGCAACCTTGAAGTGGGCGATGTACGTGGCGTCAGTACCCACATAGACATTGTAGGGATTCTGCTTATACTGCTCACCGTCCGGCGCCTCCCAGTAGTCGAAGGCATAACCATCGTTGGGCGTGGCGGTAAAGTTGTACCAGCTGCCATTGGGGGTAATCGAGGCTGTGCCCATTTCCTCCTGTCCCTCCGCCACAGCGGCGGTGACCACCTTCTCTTTGAAATAGGCGGTGAAGTGGGTGTCCTCCGTCAGGATCACATAAGGATACTGGTCGGTGAGATGTTCACCTGTGTTGTCGTTGATCCAGTATAGGAAATAGTAGGAGCTTGAATTGGTGAGACTTGCTCCCAGCTGCCAGCCGTTTCCGGACCCGCTGCTGGCACTGACGGTTCCCATTTCCTCACAGCCCTCCGCAACGGAGACCGTGGCCGTGGCCTGCTGCGCGAAGTACGCGGTGTAGCTCGCGTCCTCTGTAGCGGCTACAGTGACAGGATTCGAGGTGCTTTGGTTTTCCGTTCCGTCCTTTACCCAGTAGAGGAACACATAGCCTTCGTTGGGTGTCGCGGTCAGTTTGTACTGGGCCGCGTTGACAACCTCGGAGGTGGCGGTTCCCTTTGCCTCGTCATTTGAAGCCGCCGTCACCGTGTAGGTATCGGTCAGCCTGACAAACTTGATGGTCAGCGTATCGCCGTCCAGCGTTTCAAGAATCTGGGCGGAAGTAAAGCTGCCATAGTATCTGGTATAGCCTGCATTCGCATACAGATACCGGCCTGTGTCGCAGTTGGCGTAGAATCGGCCGTTTGACTCGTTTCTTTCGGCGTATTCCTCTTTAACGCCGGTGACCTCCCAGCACCAGGGACTTGCGCCGTCCGGATATCTGACATATCCCGTGGGCGTATCGTCCGGGTTCAGGGTAAAGGTAGTGATCTCGCCGGGGACGGGGGTGTAGGTCGTCTCCCCGACGGTAAAGCCTTCCGTAACGTCGCCGCTATAGTTTGTCAGATCATAGACGATCTTTAGCGTTTCCCCCTCCGCCAGCGCCACGGCGGGCAGCAGCGAGAGAAGCATGACGATCACAAGCGCCACGCTTAACAAACGTTTTTTCATTTTTTACCACCTTTTCTTTTTTCCGCAATATGTTTTCACATATGTCCGCACGGGAGAGACCGCCCCGCGCGTGCTTTCTCAGCATGTCACCCTTTGGGACGCCTTTTCCCCGCACGCCGGGTGTGGCGCGCGGCCTGCTCCATGTACTCGATGCGATACAGCCGCGTCTTCTCCAGCGGAACGCCCGCGCCCGGCTGCGGCAGCTCCGCCCGGCGGCAGACCTCCTGCCAGCCGCCCAGCCGCTCCGCGATCCAGTCGCCCCCCACCAGCTCGTTCCGGTGGGGCGTGTGCCCCAGCTCCCGCGCGCAGATGCGCACGTATTCCAGAAGCTGCGGCTCCGGCGCGTCCGCGTTGTCCCTTGCAAAGACCTCGTTCTTCGCCCGTATCGCCTCTCGTGTGTGCCGATCCATCAGGCGCTTGTACCACGCGATGCCGTCAAAGCGCCCGGCACTTCTCTTTTTCCCGGGACCCATTCCCATTCGTTTCCTTTCCCGGCTCTGCTTCAGCCGTTTGTGCCGCCCTTCGCGGCCGCGGCGCAAAAACGCCGCCGTTCCTGACGGATCCGGCGGACGGTCTCCCTGCATCGGTCATGCAGTGGGTCGGAGAACGCGTCCTGCCCCATTCGCCCCTTGTCAGTGCAATTCTTCTGGCTTGCGCTGTGGACAGCTGCTTCCTGTCCTCGGCCGCCGCCTGCCTTCTCAGGCTTTCACCCAATGGCGGACTTTCGTCCCAGCCCGCGCGCCGCGTGTCCCCTTTGGGGCCGCCGCAGCCCGCGCGCCTCGGCTTTGTCCTCGCGCGCACAGTTCCGGTCGAGCCGGTCCCCCGCCCGTCATCGACGGGGGCCGTTTGTTTTGAAGATACGCCCTGCCTCTGCTTCAGGCTTTGCAGGCTGTATCAGCACTGACGGTCAACATGCTGCGAAATGAAAAAGTATGCTCTCCCCGATAGGATCACTCCCTTCCCGCGAATCCTCGCATATTTCAAAAGCGCGTGCTTTTTGAAACCCTACTTTTCCTGCGGCTTCTCCGCCGCCGCGGCCTCCGCCGCCTTGCGCTCCTCGCGCTCCTGCCGCTTCTCCCGGCGGCGCTGCAGCTTCTCCGCCCGCTCCGCCCGGTACTGCTCCTGCTGGCGGGCATACTCCGCCTTATACCGGCGGGAATGCTGCATCGCGGGGCTGCCTTCCGGCCAGCCGAGACCGGCCTCCCGCAGCGCGGTGCGCCAGTTGCCGTAGCGCTCCGCGATAAAAGCCGCCCCGGCGACCTCCGTCATGGAGGGCACGCACCCCAGCTCCTCCGCCCGGAGGCGGATCACCTCCAGCAGCTCCTCCCGGCTCATCGCCTCATAACGTGCGGCCGCATCCGCGTTCTCCCGCCGCAGCGCCTCCAGCGTGCGGCTCTCGATCATTTTGTTGTACCATTCACTCCCGTTGAACGGCTTCTGCATTGTTGCGCCCCCCTCCGCCGCGCTTCGGGGGCGCGGCAAAGTCAGTTCGTATCCGTTTCCAGCCGCCCGTTCATCCAGGGCTCGATCCCCAGATCGGCCCCCAGGCCGTCGCAGCTGTAGCTCCACACGATGACGTCACCGTCGTCCACAAGGTATTTGGCGCAGCCGTAGTTGGGATACCAGCCGTTTACCTTGTACATCCAGCCGGAGTAGGGGCCGCAGTCCTTTTCGGAAAGGCCGCCCAGCTCGCGGATGTAATAGCCGCTCAGCGTCACCGCGTAATTGTAGTTGATCGTGACCCCCGCAGAGAGGCACGCCCTGCGCAGGACCTCGTATACGTTTTCCCCCTCCGCGAAGGATACGGAGGTCGCCGCCATCAGGATGCCGTCCTCGGGGATGTGCGCCCGCACGTCGTCCTCCAGCTCGTCCAGATGGTCCAGCACCGTGTCGCACCGGATCTCCAGTGTGCAGGTGGAGGGCTCCTCCGCCACGGCGGTGTGGGAGGCGTCCGTCCTGCGCATGGTCAGGATATCCTCCAGCTCGCCCACGTCAAACAGCAGCCCCCCGCAGTCGATGAGCTGCTCGATGAAGAATTCCCGCATGTTCGACGCGGATACATAGCTGAACATGAGGCTCTCCGTATCGTCGCCGGTGACGACGATGACCCGGTCTCCCTGCAGCAGGGGATAGGTCTTGTCCGCGAAGCGCATCTCCGGCGCGCCCTTGAACACGCTGATCGTCGCGGTGCCGTTGTACGCCTCCACCGCCGCGATGCTCCCCGCGGCCATGCTCAGCTCCACGTCCGAGACGGAGACGCTGACCCGGTCCCCCTGCTCCACGCCGTCAAAGTATACGGCGCCCATCTCCACCTCAAAGGCGACGGAAGTATCCTCGAGCTCTGTGAAGCGAAAACGGCTCTCGGAATCGGCGGAGGCGCGGACGAGCCCCTTCGCCGTCGCCCGGCAGGCCGCGTTCTGCTCCACGATGATGGTATCGTCCTTCCGGAGGACGATGCCCCTTTTCAGCGCATAGTAGGTGCCGTCCCGGGCGATGCTCACATCCCCGGAAACTTCCTCCGCCGATGCGAGACCGGCCGTACTGCGGCTGAACCAGCGCCCGTAGACCCCGGTAAGCAGCATCACCGCGCCGAACAGCACCACCAGCACGACCAGCGCCGTGCCAAAAAAGGCAGCTTTACGTTTCATTGTTCCACCTCTACCATAACAAACTGGCCGTTTCAAACCCGTTACTTTGGGGCTTGTACAGGTTAACTTCGCAAAAATTCTACATTCTGCATAAAATTGTGTACAAATAAACGTCGTAATTAACGCAATTTCCGGTGCTTCCGCCAGCCGTCCTCCAGAGCGGCCAGTGTCCGCTCCGCCCAGCTGTAATCGGACATGTATTCCCCATGGAACAGCTCCCATTTCTGCCCGTCCAGCAGCGCATAGAGGTCGCAGTCCACCAGCGCCGTATCCAGGTATTTGCCCTGGACCGTGCTGCACAGGATGTTCGCCGCGCCCTCCTGCTCCAGCGTTTCCCGCAGGCGCAGCATGGTGACCCGGTACACGCTGGTGTCGTCGCGGCCGTAGTTTTTATCGGCCCAGACGGTGTCCAACGCCTCCCGCGCCGTAAGGATCGCCCCGCGCTTATCCACCAGCAGCGCCAGCAGCTCCTTGGCCTTGGCGCTCTTGAAATAGAGGGGCCTCCCGTCCACGAACACGTCGAACCGGCCAAGAGTGCGGATACTCACCCGCTTTTTGAGCCGACCGGACAGGAGCTTCGCCCGCTTGATCACGTCCATCACGTCGCTTTTCGTGTAGGGCTTGAACACGTAGTAGTCTGCCTTGAGATTGATGAATTCCTCCAGGTACTGCTTGTGCCCCGTGAGGAACACGATGATCACATCCGGGTAGATCTCCCGGAGCTGCCTGGCCAGCTCGATGCCGCTGACGCCGGGCATTTCGATGTCAAGCAGCGCGAACTCCACCAGGTGCCCCCGGGCATAGGCCAGAGCGTCCTTCGCGGACTCGAATTCGCCCACCAGCTCGATCTCCGGTATATCCTCACATTCCGCCTTGAACTGGAGCATGTTCCAAAGCTGATCGTCAACCAATATCGTTTTCATCCAGATCCTCCAAACTGAGCTTCGGTATGGTGATGCGCACCGCCGTTCCCTCTCCGGGGGTGCTCCTGATCTCCACTGTGCCGTCCACCTGAAGGCGCAGCCGCTGGGTCGCGTTCTGCACTCCGATGCCGTGACCGGCCGTAGTGTCCGCGGGAACGGCGCTGTCAAAGCCTACGCCGTCGTCCTCGATGCGGACGATGTAGGCCTCCTCCGTCTCCTCCGTGGCGATGACGATGGTGCCGGGACCCTCCTTCGGCGCGACGCCATGCTTCACGGCGTTCTCCACAAACGGCTGGATGGAGAGGGGAGGCACCTCGAAATCCTCCGTTTCGATCTCGTATTTCACCCGGAGCCTGGGCATGAGCCTGGGCTGCTCGATCGAGATATATGTCCTGATATGTCGCAGCTCCTGGGAAAACGGACAGACCTCCGTGCTGCTGAGGGCATCCAGATTGTAGGTCAGATAGTTGTTGAAATCATAGGCCATCTCGTAGGCCTGGTCCGGGTCGTAGCGGATCATGGCGCGGATGGTGGTCATCACGTTGCTGATAAAGTGCGGCCGGATCTGACTGATCATGAGCCGGATCCTGTCCCGATTCATCTCCCGCTCCAGACTCAGCCGCTTCTCCACATACTCGAAGGCGGAGAGAATACCTGCGACGGACTGGAGGAACGAGAAGAGCAGCGCCCCCAGGACCGTGAGACTGCATCTGCTGAACGCGGTGACGCCGAGCGGGGTGAAGGCGTCGACACCCGTGCCGAGTATGAGCGCTGCGGAGCCGGCCGCCGCCAGCACGCGGTAGCGCCTGCTTTCGGCTCCCTCCCGATACAGGGTGCGGTAAAAGCAGAACAGGAACACCAGCTCAAAGACCGCGTAGGAGACGAGACGCAGCACCGGCCAGAGCGCCGCCGGCCCCGCGAGATACAGCGCCGTGACGATCGCCGCGCAGCAGAGAGAGATCCGGAAAACAAGCGAATAGCCTCTGGTGACCTGCCCCGTGACGCGGCGGCCCCGGTACAGGCAGTAGAGCGGCGGCAGCAGGAGGGTCAGACTGCGCCCCACATACTCCGAGGTAAAATAGCCGTAGCTGCTGCCGCGGGGCACCGGCGTCCGCAGCGTGCAGGCCAGCCCCAGAAGGGAGATGAAGACGCCCAGGAGGATAAAGTCCGCAGAGGAACGGCTGTTCGTAAAGGTGATGAGGGAGAACAGGAACACCAGCACGCCGATCAGCATCACCGCCGCGCTCAGCCGCTGCTCAAAGGCGGTGCAGGTGGTGGCGTACATGAGCACCTCGGCATAGGTGCCCAGCAGCACCTCGGATACGGAGCCGGTTTTCAGCCCGTCCGGGCCGTTGAAAGCGATCGTGATCCCGCGCCCGGCGAAATCCGGTTCCAGCCGCACAAAATGCCACATACTCAGCGGCTTTTCCCCGGTCGGCCCGAGGGCTTTCGGACCCGTGTAAACGACCTGATCCTCTACACTGACGGTGACATAGGCGTCCTCGCTGCGGAAGGCCAGACACGTCCCGTCTCCCAGAGAATGCATGAGCCGATTGCGGATCACCACTGTCCCGCGGCTGTCCGGCCGAATGTACGCGGGCAGCTTCACGGGATGAGGGCCTCCGGTCGGTGTGTCCCATCCGTCGTAGGTGATCAGATTCTCGTCGTAGACCGTGTTGGCAGCGCCTCCCGTCAGCTCATGGAGTACGGGAATCAGCGCCGCGTTCATCACCAGCAGGATCAGCATGATGCAGAGTCCGACCGTCATTTTTCTCCCGGCCACAGCGATCCCTCCTCAAGGCAAAAAAGCAGGCCGCCGGATATACCGGTGACCTGCTTTAGAATGCATTTATATGAAAAATGGAACCTGCAGCCCCGCTGGATGCGACGCCGCTGTCCACGCACACAGATCACGGTATGTGCATGAGTATTCCTTCCGGCGGGCGCGTATCTGACTTATCTCCTCGAGGGAGCATCACAGTACCCTGCGTGCGGGGCCTCTCACCCCATTCCACTTTAAGCGGCCAATGCCGTACCCGCCGGAAATGTAAAAACAGTATATCACAAGTGAAAAGAAATTGCCATAGGGTTGCCTGATTTGACGCCGCGGAATTGCACGACAACTTGCGGAGAATGGGAAGGGCGCGTACCCCGGAGCATCTGAGCGGCCGCCGTTTCCATGGAGACGGCTGTTTTTGCTGCCGTCTGCAGGAGCGAAGACCCGGGGGCGGGGCAAGCCGTAGGGTCAGAGGGGGCGGTGCGCCCAAAGCGCCGTTACGCGCCGCAAGCGGACGAATATGCAGCCTGTGCCGGCCCCGTGCGGCGGCGCAGGCTTTTGTATTCGCGATCTTCGAGTTTATGCAGAATCTATGGACGGCAGCGTCTATTATTTCAAACCAAGGAGGGGCTGGAGTGTGATGCCGTTGTCCATCTTCGGAACGGGCAATACGGTCTGGTTGAGATCAAGCTGGGAGGAGATAAACTGATCGAGGAAGGCGTCAAAACACTGAAGGCGATTGCGGGAAAAATAGACACGGAAAAAATGCTTGAGCCTTCCTTTCTGATGGTACTGAGCGGAACTTCTCCGAACGTATACTGTGAAAAGCACAAAAAAGCAGCGCAGAGAGGGGCGGGAAACTGGGCGAAGAAAAAAACGAATTTACCCCTTTACAATTATCGCTGCCTCTGCTATAATGATTTAGCTTTGTGATAGAGCTCATTTGGGGGCGTAGCTCAGTTGGGAGAGCGTACGGTTCGCATCCGTAAGGTCAAGGGTTCGAATCCCTCCGTCTCCACCACGTCGTCGCGGACTACGTATCGTTCGCGACGGCGTTTTCTTTTTGCAAGCAAACGCCATCTCTCACTCGCTCCGTCGCTCCTCCTTTCCAAATCGAACCCGCTGCGCTGGGCTTCGATTTGGTGAAACGGGGGACGGGAAGTGCCGCGGACTTCGTATCGTTCGCGACGGCGTTTTCTTTTTGTAAGAAAACGCCATCTCTCACTCGCTCCGTCGCTCCTCCTTTCCAAATCGAACCCGCTGCGCTGGGCTTCGATTTGGTGAAACGGGGGACGGGAAGTGTCGCGGACTTCGTATCGTTCGCGACGGCGTTTTCTTTTTATAAGCAAACTCCTGCCACGGTCCGTCGCGCTTACCTGCGGGGAGGCGCGTCTCTTTTTTGCTTTTCGCTCTTTTTTCTGGTGACAAAAGAGAAAAAATGTACTATACTCCCAAATGAAGGAAATGACTTGAAGGAGGTCCGACCATGTACAAACTCAAGCCAATGACTGAGCGCGTGATCAAGACCCGCGAGAAGTACCGCAATACTACACCGCGGGTGGACATTTCCCGCTACAGGCTCATCACGGAGTTTTATCAGCAGAATCCTGGCCTGAGCGGCCAGCTCCTCAGAGCAAACGCGATGAGGTACATTTACGAGAATATTCCCCTGCGGGTGGAGGATGAGGACGTCATCGTGGGCGCCCTGGGCACCACCTTCCGCGCCTGCTCCTACTATCCGGAGTACGGGGCCAGCACGCTTGCAAATGAGATCAGAACCGGCAATATCTCCAGCAGGAAGTACGATCCCTACACGATTGACCCGGAGGATGGCCAGTACGTCATGGATACGGCTGAATTCTGGGATAAAAACTGCCTCCGGGCCAAGACGGGCGCCTACAAGATGGACGGATTCCTCCCTCACGACGGCTCCGGGACCACCACCCAGCGAGCCGCGCAGGCCGACGGCGGCCCCGTGGGGCACCTGTGCACCAACTACAACAGGGCGATCCGCAAGGGCTTCGGGGCTATCAAGGCAGAGGCCGAGGCCAAAATGCGCGGGATCGAGGAGGCCGGCGCCTACGGCGACAGCATTGAGAAATACTACTTTTACAAATCCATCGCCATCGTCTGCGACGGCATGATCACACTGACAAAGCGATATGCCCGGAAGGTGGAGGAAATGGCTGCCGCCGAGACACGCCCCGAGCGGAAGAAAGAGCTGGAAATGATGGCCCGTTCCCTCAACTGGGTCACGGAAAATCCGGCGAGGAGCTTCCATGAGGCGCTGCAGGGCCTGTTCCTGTATCAGCTCTGCCTTGCCCTTGAGGGGAACATGCACGGGATGAGCTGGGGCCGCCTCGACCAGTATCTGGGCGATTTTTACGAGAAGGACATCGCCGACGGCACGATCACCCCGGAGTATGCCCAGGAAATGCTGGATCTGTTCTACCTCAAGGTGGCGGAGATGAACAAGTTCTGGGGCGATTCCGGCGAATACGGCGTACCGGGCTACACCTCCGGACAGCTCATCACCATTGGCGGTGTGGATCCTGAGACCGGCGAGGACGCCGCCAACGCTGTCACCTTCATGTGCCTGCAGTCTTCCGGCCGCCTGGTCCTCCACGATCCCCCTACCGCTCTGCGCATCCACAAGAATATGTCCCATGAGCTGTGGGAGGCCGGGATCGAGACCACCAAGATCTGCGGCGGCGTGCCCAGCTTTGAAAACGACGAGGTCATCATCCCCGCCCTGATGGATCGGGGCCTGTCTCTGCAGAGCGCCCGGAACTACTGCGCCGTTGGCTGTGTGGAGCCCGGCGGCTGCGGCGATGAGTGGAGCGCCTGCGGCGGCACCGGCGGCGGCGACTTCTTCAATATGGTCAACGCCCTCATGGTGGGGCTCAACAACGGTGTCAATCCCATGCCCTGGCGTGACTGGAGGACCGGGAAGACGCTTCCCGCAAATCAGTCCGGCCCCGCCACCGGCTATCTGAAGGACTTCACCTCCTTCGATCAGGTGCTGGACGCCTATAAGCAGCAGGTGGAATTCTTCGTTAAGATGCACATCAGCCTGACCAACAGCTTCGAGTATATTGCCCGCCAGTTCATGCCCCTGCCGGTGGTTTCCTCCACTATGGAGGGGTGCATGGAGAAGGGCGCCGATGTCATGTGGGGCGGCGCGAAATACAACTCCACCGGCATCGCCGGCGTGGGTATCGGCAACCTGGCGGACTCCCTGCAGATGATCAAGCGCCTGTGCTTCGACGAGGAGACGAAGCGCTGCACTCCCGCGGAGATGTACGACGCCCTGATGAACAACTGGGAGGGGCACGAGGACCTGTATTACTACATCAAAAACGAAGCGCCGCACTACGGCAACGGCGATCCCGAGGCGGACGCCTGGGTCCGCTGGGCATCCGACGTGTTTGCCGAGGCAGTGATGAAGGGCTCCAGCATCCGCGGCGGCGGATGGAGCGCCGGCCTCTGGCCCGTGACCACCAACGTGGCATTCGGCCTGACCACATCCGCCACGCCTGACGGGCGCAAGAGCGGCGAGCCGCTGGCCGACGGCATCTCCCCAATGCAGTCCATGGACAGGAACGGCCCCACCGGTGTGCTGAGCAGCGTGGGCCGGATCAACTGCCGCAACTTCGCCAACGGGACGCTGCTGAATATGAAGTTCAGTCCCAGCTGCCTGAACGGCGCCGACGGCGTCGAAAAGCTGCTCGACCTCCTGAAGACCTACTTCTTCGATATGATGGGCATGGAGGTCCAGATCAACGTCATCTCCACCGCCACCATGCGGGCTGCCCAGAAGGAGCCCGATAAATACAAGGACCTGGTGGTGCGCATCGCGGGCTTCTCCGTCTATTTCGTGGAGATGCACCGCACCGGTCAGAACGACCTGATCTCCCGTACGGAACTGAGTATGTAACGCCCCTGTGCGAGTAGAATCGACGGACAGTAAAAACGTCGGCCAGGCCTGTAACGGCCCGGCCGACGCTTTCTTTTTGCTGATCAGCGCCTCACCGAAAAACGACCGGACCGGGGAGCCTGTCCCCGGTCCGGCTGGACTTTTCGACTTCAGATACCGAAAAACTCCCGGTTGCAGCGGTCGATCTCATCGTTGATGAACCGGTCGGCGTCGGGATGGATGGTGCCCGGTCCGCCATAGGTGATGCAGGGAATGAAGTGTCCCAGGCGGCCATACTCCTCGCAGACGCGGCGCGTTTCACGCCGGATCTCTTCCTCGGTGGAGTCATTCCGATCCACGATCGCGGCGTCAATGCCGCCCATGAGCGTCATCCGGCCGTCGATCTCGCCCATGAGGCGCACGATGTCGTTCTGGGGCAGGACGCCCTGCCAAATGTCGATGTGCAGGTCGATCATATCCTCCACGATGGGCTCGCAGAAGGAGTCGGAGTGGTGCATGATGAGCACCCCGTTGTCGTGGAGATAGTCATACGACTTCACATAGGCGGGTTTAATGAATTCGCGCCATGCGTCGGGGCGCATGAACAGGTTCGTTTTGCTGCCCCAGTCGTCATGGGAGAGCAGCATATCCGGATGGACCGTATCCACCATGAGCTTGATGCCGTTGTAGCGGTACTCCCCGATGGCGGCAGTGAGATCCGCAAACGCCTCCTCCTCGGTCATCAGATTCAGGAAGGTGTCCTCAAAGCCCATGAGGAAGTGACAGCGTTCAAACACGCCGGTCGGTGCGAACATCATCAGCAGGGACTCACTTCTGTCGACCTGGGCAGCCCGCTCCAGATACGGCTCCCACAGCTCCAGCGCCGAGCAGTTGGCGATCAGATCCGGCACCTTGGTGAAGTCCCGCCAGCAGGTGATGTCCTTGATGACCTTGTTTTCCTCCGTGACGTGGGGCATGGCGCCGATGGAATCCTCCGGCCAGAGGATCGTGGTGCCCCAGAGATCCTGCTTGGGGGGCATTCCGGGGAATCGCTCCCCGCGTACGAAGGTGTTCACTGGATCGCCCGGCAGAAACGTCGTGCCTTCAAACTGCTTGATCAGCCTGTCCGGCTTGCCGTCCTTTTTCAGCGTTTCCAAAAAGTTTTCCCTGCCGTTGAGCATAGAAATCTCCTCCCGACTCATGAGTGGTTGATGATCTGCAAGCAGTATATCACCGCCGCCCTGACTCTGCAAGTATCAGTCATCATACCGATGCGGAAACATAGGGGATACAGGAGACAGGCAAACTCCGCCGGGGGAAGCGTCGGCGCGCGGGCCGCGGACGCAGTTAGTCGAAACTCTCACGATTCAATGGACAGGAACGGATAAACCTGTCATAATAGAATAATCGGGAAGCGGGATGACCGCCGCTCAGTTCGGACCGGGACTCCCGGGGAGCGAAGAAGGAGAAAAAGACATGAAAACTGAGTACAGAAACGATCCGTCCATGGATCCGTCGGGGTTTGTGCTCCTGGCAGACCAGGCGCCGCACATCGTGCAGGAGATCCGCTACTACTCCACCTACAATTTTGTTGGGGAGCGGATCGACGGCTATGAGGAGCCCTGCGCGCTGCTGACGAAGGAAGCTGCCAGGGCGCTGCGCTCGGTGAGCAATGAGATGATCGTGCAGGGCTTCCGGCTGAAGGTGTTCGACGCCTACCGGCCAGTCTGCGCGGTAAAGAGGTTTGTGCTCTGGGGGATCGAGGACCAGGATATCCGCATGAAGCCGTATTTTTACCCGGAGCTTGAGAAGCAGGAGCTGTTTTCCAGGGGGTATATCGCCAAAGAATCCAGCCACAGCCGGGGCAGTACCGTGGATCTGACGCTGCTGGATATGGCGACAGGGAAGGAGCTGGACATGGGCGGCCCCTTCGACCTGTTCAGCGAAGTCTCCCACCCGGATTACAGGGGCATCACGGAGGAGCAGTACGCCAACCGGATGATTCTGCAGCGGGCGATGGTGCGCAACGGCTTCCGGCCGCTGGAGTGCGAATGGTGGCACTTCACCCTGAAAAACGAGCTGTACCCTGATACCTATTTCGATTTCCCGGTCTCCTCGGAGTATCTGAAGCGATAGGCGGCAGCCGCTTGTGCGTCGCGTTTTACCATACTGCAAAGGTATGTGTTCATGTAGGAAAGGCATGGGCGCGGCATTGACAGGCGGGGCGGAAAACCGTATAATTACAATAGATCAAAGGGCGTACTGCGCCCGTATATATGAGCAGATAAATAAGAAAATAGAAATAATTTTTAATAACGGAGGAATCGAAATGTATCAGAAAAGTCCCATTTCCGACAGAATCGCCCGTATCCGCGAAAAGTGCCGCAGCACGGCTCCCGAGCTGGATATCAACCGCTACAGGCTGGTCACTGAGTTCTATATGGCGAACCCTCAGCTCACCGGCATCCTGAAGCGCGCCAAGAACCTGCGCAACCTGTTCGAGAATATGCCCACCCCCATCTGGGAGGATGAGCTGATCGCCGGCTGGCAGGGGGCGAAGTTCCGCTCCAGCGCCATCTATCCCGAGGTCTCCTGGACCTGGTTCATGGAGGAGCTGCGCAGCAACAACATCCGCACCCGCTCCGTCGACCCGTACCTGCTCAGCGAGGAGGACGAGAAGTATCTGCTTGAGACCGGCGATTTCTGGCTCAAGAACAACATGAGCAGCATTGTCAACGAGTACTATCCCCAGGTCCTGAAGGACACCCTCACGAACAGCGGCGTTATCCCCTTCAACAAGAGCGAGAACGCCCCGGCTCCCGTGGGTCACTTCAACGCCAACTTCTGGAACGCCACGCAGAAGGGCTTCGGCGCTATCCGGGACGAGGCCCGCGCCAAGATGCGCGAGCTGGAGGAGAAGGGCATCTGGGGCGAGAACGTCCAGAAGTACCACTTCTACAACGCGGTGGAGATCGTTTCCGAGGGCATCATCATCTGGTCCAAGAGGTACGGTCAGGAGGCGCTCCGTCAGGCGGAGGCCTGCACCGATCCCCAGCGCAAGGCCGAGCTCCTGCAGATGGCCGACACCTTCAACTGGATCATGGAGCACCCCTGCCGCAACTTCCGCGACGCGGTGCAGTGCACCTGGCTGTATCAGCTCGCCATGTGCCTGGACGGCCAGCTCCACGGCATCAGCTTCGGCCGCATCGACCAGTATCTGGGCCACTTCTATATGAAGGACCTGGAGAAGGGCGACATCACCCCGGAGGAGGGCCAGGAGCTCATCGACTCCTTCTTCCTCAAGCTCATGGAGCTCAACAAGATCTGGTCCGAGCGGGCGACCAAGTCCAACCCCGGCTATACCTGCGGCACCCTGACCACCCTGGGCGGCGTGGATATGTGGGGCAACGACGCCACGAACCCCGTGACCTATATGTGCCTGCAGGCCAGCGCCCGCATGTCCCTGAACACGCCTCAGGCGCTCCGCGTCCATGAGGGGACCCCCGACGAGCTGTGGGAGGCTGCCATCGAGACCACGAAGATCTGCGGCGGCATCCCCACCTTTGAGAGCGACATCGCCATCATCCCCGCCATGATGCGCCGCGGCGTCCCGCTGGAGTATGCCCGCAACTACTGCCTCATCGGCTGTGTGGAGCCCTGCATCGGCGGCTATGAGTGGGCCCAGCCCGGCGGCGACGGCTCCGAGTCCTATATCAACATCGTCAACGCCATGCTCATGGCCTTCAACAACGGCGTCAGCACCTTCCGTCCCGAGGGCGCGCCCCTGAACACCAAGGTCCAGGGCCCCCAGACCGGCTACCTCTATGAGATGAACTCCATGGACGAGGTTCTGGAGGCTGTGAAGAAGCAGTTCTACTTCTGGATGCCCTGGCATGCCAACTGCACCAACATCTGGGAGAGCATCGCCGCCTGGCACACCGCGCTGCCCATGGTCTCCGCCACCATGGCGGGCTGCATGGAGAGCGGCAAGGACGTCATGTGGGGCGGCGCCATGTTCAACTCCACCGGCAACTCCTGCATCGGTCTGGGCAACGTGGCCGAATCCCTGAACGTCATCGACCAGGTCTGCTTCAAGAAGAAGATCGCCACCACCCGTGAGATGTACGACGCCCTCATCAACAACTGGGAGGGCTATGAGGAGCTTCGCCAGCGCATCGTCGGCCAGGTGCCTCACTTCGGCAACGCCGATCCCGAGTGCGACAAGTATATGACCTTTGCCGCCGAGACGTATGCCGATTCCATCAACCAGTGCATCGGCCCCAGGGGCAACCACTGGTCCGCCGGCTGCTATCCCGTGACCCTGAACGTGGTGTTCGGTTATATGACCGGCGCAACGCCCGACGGCCGCAAGCAGGGCGAGCCTCTTGCCGACGGCATTTCCCCGGTGCAGGGCCAGGACAAGAAGGGCCCGATCTGCACCATGCAGTCCCTGCTGACCTTCGATTACACCAAGTACGGCAACGGTACCCTGTGCAACATGAAGTTCCATCCCACCTCCCTTGCCGCCAAGGACGGCGTCAAGAAGCTGGCTGCCGTGATGAAGTCCTACTTCGAGCAGGGCGGCATGGAGCTGCAGCTGAACATCATCTCCGGCGAGACCCTGCGCGACGCCCAGAAGCACCCCGAGAACTACCGCGACCTGGTCGTCCGTGTGGCCGGCTTCTCCGCCTACTTCGTGGAGGTGTTCAAGGATTCCCAGGATGACCTTATCCGCAGAACGGAGATGTCCCTGTAATAGAACGGTCAGGAGGAAGGATTCATGACGAAAGAGCTTACCGGGCGGATCTACGATATCCAGGGGTTCTCCGTGCAGGATGGGCCCGGCGTGCGCACCACCGTGTTCCTCAAGGGGTGCCCGCTGCGCTGCCCCTGGTGCCACAGCCCCGAGTCTCAGGAGTTTTTCAAGCAGCTCAGCTATATGAGCATGCGGTGCAAGGGCGTGGAAGCCTGCGACTACCGCTGCATCAAGGCGTGCCCCAAGAACGCCATTGAGCTGGGCGACACCAGAAAGGATTCCCTCACCGGCGCGGAGCTGCAGATGATCCACGTCAAGCGCGACGTCTGCGACAACTGCGGCAAGTGTACGGAGGTCTGCTATCCCGAGGCTCTGTATCTCTGCGGAGAGGACTACACCGTGGACCGTCTGGTGGAGCGTCTTATCCGTGAAAAGCCCTTCTATAAAGAGGGCGGCGGCGTGACCATTTCCGGCGGTGAGTGCCTTTATCAGCCTGAATTCGTGCTGGAGGTGCTGAAGCGCCTGAAGGAGGCGGACATCAACACCGCCATCGACACCACGGGCTACGTCAGATGGGAGATCATTGAGAGCATCCTGCCCTACACCGACCTGTTTCTCTACGACCTCAAGCATATGGACAGCGCCAAGCACAAGGCCGCCGTGGGCGTACCCAATGAGCTGATCCTGGACAATGCGCTGAAGATCGCGGAGCGGGGCGGCAAGATGCAGGTGCGCATCCCCGTGATCCCTCAGTTTAACCACGACGAGGAGAATATCCGCAAAACGGCGGAGTTCTGCGCAAGGATCCGGGATTCCATCACCGTGATCCAGCTCCTCCCGTATCACAACATGGGCGTTATGAAGTACCTGCGCATCAGCGACAAGCCCGTGCTGGAGGCGGTCCCGCCTTCCGACGAGTATATGGAGAAGCTGAAGAAGATCTTCGACGAGTACGATCTTCCCGCCCAGATCCACTGATCCGAAACAAAACAAGCTGCCGGACCCAAATGGGTCCGGCAGCTTCGTTTTTGTCAAGCCGTCCGCGGCGGTCCGAATTGTATTTTACAGATCGGTGAGCGAGCGCTTCTGGGAGACGGAGACCTTCACGTCGTAGCAGGCAAAGGATTCCTCCACCAGCTTCTGGTCCGGCTTCGGGGTGAACAGGCTGACCAGCGGTACGATGATGAGTCCCGCCAGCATGGCAAAGGCGCCGCAGTTGATGGGAGACTGGAGCACAGCCGGGAAGGAGCCGCGGAACAGCATGTTGGCGATCATCAGCAGGCTGCCGAAGAGGAAGCTCACCCAGCAGGCGGCCTTGGTGGTGCGCTTCCAGTACAGACCGTAGAGGAACGGCGCCAGGAACGCGCCGGCCAGGGCGCCCCAGGATACGCCCATGAGCTGGGCGATGAAGGTGGAGCTGTTGGAGCTGGTGGCGTGCAGGGCGCTCTGATACTGGAAGATGGCGATGGCGGCGGAGATGACGATGAACACCACGATAAAGATCCGCATGATCAGGACCTGCCGCTTCTCCTCCATCTTCTTGATGAAGTTGCCCTTCAAAAAGTCGATGGTGATGGTGGAGCTGCTGGCCAGCACCAGGGAGGAGAGGGTGGACATGGAGGCGGAGAGCACCAGAATGACAACGATGGCGATGAGGATATCGCTGAGCCCGGAGAGCATGGTGGGGATCACGGCGTCGTACCCGCCTACGGGGATGCCACTGGCGGAGAGCTCGATGCTGTCGGAGAAGAGCCGGCCGAAGCCGCCCAGGAAGTAGCAGCCGCCGGCTACCACGATGGCAAACAGGGTCGAGATGATGGTGCCCTTTTTCACCGCGTCCTCACTCTTGATGGCGTAGAACTTCTGCACCATCTGGGGCAGGCCCCAGGTGCCCAGGGAGGTGAGGATCACCACACCCAGCAGATTCAGGGGATCCGGCCCGAAGAAGGAGTTGAAAACGCCGGGCGTAGAGGAGACGGCGGGATCGGTGACGGTCGCCAGTCCCTTAAGCGACTCAAGGAACCCGCCCTTGGAGGCCAGCACCGCCGCGATCACGGCAACGATGCCGATGAGCATGATGATGCCCTGAATGAAGTCGTTGATGGCCGTGGCCATATAGCCGCCGGCAATGACGTAGATCCCGGTGAGCACGGCCATGACAACGATGCATACCGTATAGTTCAGGCCGAAGGCCATCTCGAACAGTCGGGACAGGCCGTTGTAAAGGGAAGCGGTGTAGGGAATGAGAAACAGGAACGTGATGATGGACGCGCCGACCTTGAGTGCCTTGCTCTCAAACCGGCGTCCGAAGAACTCCGGCATGGTGGCGGAGCTCAGATGCTGGGTCATGATCCGGGTACGCCGACCCAGGATCGACCAGGCCAGCAGCGAACCGATGAAGGCGTTGCCGAGTCCGATCCAGGTGGAGGCGATGCCGTATTTCCAGCCGAACTGTCCGGCGTAGCCCACGAAGATGACCGCGGAGAAATAGGAGGTGCCGTAGGCAAAGGCCGTGAGCCAGGGACCCACGCTCCGGCCGCCCAGCACGAAGCCGCTCACGTCCGTGGCGTTGCGCCTGCAGTAGAGCCCGACGCAGACCATCACACCGAAAAACAGGATCAGCAGAAGTACCTTGAGAAACATGACAAACGCCTCACTTTAACCATTTTAGGATTTAAATGACTAGGACTTTAAATCCTCAAAGCGAAGTATAACACCGCGGCTTTCTCCTGTCAATGGCTTTTTGGGAAAAAAGTGCTTTTCATTGACTGCCGGGGAGGGCAGATCCGGCGCACGTAAACATTGACGGCGGTTTTGCTCCCGGAGCGAAAATGCCGGGGCCCTGTCGGGCCCCGACACGTGGGGAACTGTCGTCAGCTATGGACGGTATAGCAGATCTCACCCACGAACTGCGCAGTCTCCTCAGTCGTGAGTCCGATGGCATAGGCATGGTACGTCTCATGCGGCGTGACGCAGGATGCCCAGGTCCGGTCCCCGTATGCGGTGATTACGAATTCCCGGCCGTCGGGTGCGGTATAGGTCAGCGCCTCGTCGTAGGCGCCGACGGGGACAAAGACGCCGCCCCAGTCCACGGCCTCTGCCTCGTAGGCGTACTCCAGCTGGAAGTATCGCTCCGTCATGTCGGAATAGGCGACCATGGAGGAGGCGCCCTCCAGCTCGCCGTCGGCGTTCCGGATCAGCTCCAGGCGGCTGCCCCAGGGCACCGGCGACATGCCCCGGGCTTCCCCGGGCAGCGCGGCGGTGATGGTCTCCGGTTCCGCCTCGTTCAGCCGCTCCGGCCCCTCCGCGGCAAACTGGCGCTTCTGCCAGCCCTCCAGACTCTCTGCCCGGCGCTCCCACAGGGGTCCCTCGGAGGACACGCACCGGGTGAGATGCCACTCCTGACGGGAGTGGACGGTGTTCCCGCCGAGCTTCGCGTCCTCGGTCCAGTGCGCGGTCAGCTCCGCGCTGTCGTGCAGGAACGTCTCCAGGGACGGCTGCTCCTCGTTGGGCGCGGCCACACCGACGGCCGTCTCGCTGCCGGAGCAGGAGCCCCGGGTGTCCATGGCCGCCTGCAGCTCCTTCTCATCATGCACGATCACGGGGTTCATGCTCCGTATGCCCCAGGCCCCGGCCACGGTGGTGGCCAGCAGGCACAGAACGGCCGCCGTGATCAGCGCGGGGCGCAGGATGCGGCGGTGCGCCGGAGCTTCCACTCTCTGCGCCCACAGGGCGGAGGCGTCTGCCCTCCAGCCCGCCGGCGCGCTTATTTCATTCAGAGATTCCAGTCTGTTCATAACTCCTCCTTTAAGGCTTCCCGCAGGGCCTTCCGCGCCCTGCTGAGGCGTGATTTTACAGTTCCTTCGGGGATATGCAGGATCGAAGCCGCCTCCGCCACGGAATAACCCTCATAGCAGTGGAGATACAGCACGTCCCGCAGCGGCGGAGACAGGGAACGGATCGCCTCCACAAGGTCGACGGTGTCCTGCGAGAGGGACGCTGCCCATTCCACAGGCAGCTCGCCGCACAGGGTGACCCGCCTGCGCCAGCATCTCCGATTCAGATCCGCAGCCTCGTTGATGGCCGTCCGAATGAGCCACGCCTTCATGTGCTCGCTGTCCCGAAACGGCTTTTTGCAGGTGAGCAGCTTGAGAAACACGTTTTGGAAGCAGTCCTCCGCATCCCTGGGCTCCCGGCAGCGGATCAGCAGGATCCTGGTCACCATGTCCCCCCAGCGTTCGATCGCCTGATTAAACTCCTGTTGGGTGATGACGGCACCTTCTTTCTTCTTTGAGCGCTCTGCATAGAACACGCGTCAGAGGCGGATACGGTTCCCTCCCGCGATAATTTTAAGAAAAGAGACTGCCCGGATCGGGCAGCCTCCGTCATTCTATCTTTCCTCCGTGTTCCGACCACAGACGTTCTGCCCAGGGACAGAGCGCCCGCGCCTCCTCCGTGCGGAGAAAGCGCACGTCAAGCCCTCTCGGCCCCAGCCGGAACCGGTCCAGGGCGTCCGAGTCCTTGAACATCTGATAGAGGAGCACGCCGTTCGCCTCGCCGGGGAAGCCGCGGGTGATCGCTTCCACGCCCTCCTCATCGTGCCTGTCGTGCCAGCGCATGACCGCCGCGCACAGGGGCTCCCACGGGAGCCCGCCCGCCAGCTCGCAGAACTCTTTATAGTATTCCGCGGCGCGCCAGCCATGGCCGATGTCGGGCATGTCGCTCTGCCGCCGGGAATCGTGGAATACCGACGCCATGGCAAGGATATCCCGCTCACGCGCGGACAGGCCGCGGGAGTCTGCCAGCATGAGGGAGAACAGCAGCACCCTGCGGCAGTGGGCCTTGGTATGGTGTACGCTGGCCCGGTTCCAGAATTCCACCCGGCTTTCCATAAAGCTGTTCCAGTTGTCGTAATCGGCACGAATGCTCCGGGGAATCTCCATGGTCTGCGCCTCCTTATAGTCGATGGCTGTATTATACTGTAAAAAACAGAAAATGAAAAGCCCCGCGGGCCGCGCACAGGCATGTTTAAGAGGTGGAAACGGACATATTTCTCTGATAGAATCAAACTGACTGAGATATTTCCCTCTGAAAACGTAGTATATAGGTGGGGCGGAAAGGAAGGTGAACTCTTGGACGACTGTCAGATCATTGAATTGTTCTTTGCGCGCTCAGAGCAGGCGATCGCGGAACTGTCAGCAAAATACGGTCCCGCGTGCATGCGGGTCGCCGATCACATCCTGAACAACAGGCTTGATTCAGAAGAATGCGTAAACGATGCGTACCTTGCCGTTTGGCACACGATCCCTCCCGAAAGACCGGACCCGCTTATAAGCTATGTTTGCCGGATCGTTCGAAATCTCGCCCTTAAGAAGTATCACGAGAATACCGCCCAAAAGAGAAACAGCATTTACGATATTGCCCTGGACGAGGCGGCGGAATGCTTTCCGTCCGCCGTATCCGTTGAAGGGACGATGGATGCGATCGAGGCGGCCGGGATCATCGACGGATTTCTGGAAACGCTTGAACCCAGGAGCCGGATCATGTTTATCCGACGCTACTGGTATTGCGACGAAATAGGCGATATTGCCGCGCTGTTTCACACGAGCAGGCACTATGTATCTGTGCGGCTTTCCCGAATTCGGAAAGCGCTGAAAAAGCACCTGATTAAAGAGGGGGTGTTTCTGTGACAAAGGAGCAGATCAGTCAGATCATCGGTCGGATCGATGAGAAATATATCAATGAAGCGGCTGTGTTCGCTCTGGACAGCGACCGTGAAACAGCTTCACAAAACGCCGTGCCCGACAGTAAAAAACAGAGACCGTCCCACCGGCTCAGATGGGCGGCAGCGGCAGCGTGTCTGGCTTTGATTGTGATGATCGGGTCAGCGGCCTTTGCCGTTGCGGCAGAATCCAGGGAATACAGTGACGCGGTCGCTTTTTTTGAGGAAAACGGACTGTCTGCGGAGGGGCTGAACCGGTCGGAAGTGAGGGCTGTTTATCGGGATATTTCACAAAAAAAGTTTTCGTACGGCAAGACGGCGGAAGTGCTCCGGCAGGCCGTCCCCGGCTGGGAGATCAGGCAGGATGAACCGACGCCGGAGGAACTCGCCGCGCTCTGGGATAAAACCGTCTGGATGAACACGATCACACAGAACGGGATCAGCTGCCGTATCGATTCGGAGTATGTCTATGATGAGCAGCGGGGCTTCGACGTTCTGGAAAAAAGCATACTGGAGTGCTATCAGGACGGGGACCTGCTTTGGCGCGCGGAATTCAGGGATTTTTATATAGAGGATTACGCGCATACGAAAGAGGGGACGGTGCTTTGGGGGCAAAGTGAGGTCTTCTCTTCCTCGGATACGTCATATGGCTGGATCGCCCTTGTAGACGGCGAAGGGACCGTCATGTGGCAGCGGCGCCTTGATCACGGTTTCAAAAACGAGTATGTTGCCTCCGTGCTGAACAACGGCGACGGCACGTGGGCGGTCATCAGCAGAGGCGATCTGAAGTATATTTGCCTCAGCTGTTATGATGCCGACGGGAACGAACGCAGCTTCCACAAAACGGAAGTGGGCAACCTGGGCATTTGGAATGCGGCGAGGCTGGGAGACGGTTATATCGTCCAGCTCGGAAATCTCACGTCCCGTGATACCGCGCTGCTGTATAAGATGGATCGGGAAGGCCGTGTGACGGACAGCTTCTCGTATGAGGGGGACGATTCTGATTTCCATATCACGGACATGGTCGAATTTGAAGGGCAAATATACCTGTCCGCCTATGCAGTTCCGAAACAGCGGGATGAAGGCGGAAGACACGAAATAGCCGATATACTCGATTATATATTCTCAAAAGAAGAGGGAGGATGGGGTATTTCCGGTGAAGAATTGACCCCGATCGTCCGGGATAACTACACAGCGGTGCTGCTTGTCTGCGATCCGGAAGGAGGCGCTCCGCGAACGTTTTATTCCGTGAAGGGGTCATTGGGCGGGAAGCTGTCCGTGAACGGCGAAGGCCGGCTGGAATGGGAGGCCGAAAGCATCACCTCCACGTTCTTTTCCCCGGCCACCAGCTCCTTTACGATCGGAGGTTCCTGCAGCGTGTTCCGGTATACCTTCGACGCTGAAGGACGCCTGATCGGACAGACCGATACAGGCGATACCGTCCCGTATCGAAGATAAGCATATCCGCATCGCGCCCTGCGGGCTGCCGGCCGGCAGGGCGTGACCGCAATGCCCAGCTATATAAAAAAACCGTAGCGTCCGACATTTCGGCGTTCCCGATTGTATTCATATGGGAGGAGGCGGTGACGATGTCTTTATTGCGTACGGATAA
>JAFWFZ010000019.1 GCA_017515345.1 Oscillospiraceae bacterium
CGTGCAGACGCCGAGCGTGCCGGTGAAGATCAATCCGGATAAGTGCATCGGCTGCAACACCTGCGTGGAGACGTGCCAGATCGACGTCTTCATCCCGAACCCGAAGAAGGGCGCGCCGCCCATCATCCTCCACGCCGAGGAGTGCTGGTACTGCGGCTGCTGCGCCACGGACTGCCCGACGCCGGGCGCGATGGAGTTCAACTGGCCGCTTCCGCTGAAGCCGCGCTGGAGGAACAAGGAGACCGGCGTCGTCAGCCAGCTCAAGTAAAAACCATCCATATAAACACGCCGCCGCGGGAAGCCCCGCGGCGGCGTTTCATGAGATGGCTTTACGCTCTGTTCCGGCAATTTTCAGGATCTCACACAGAGCATCCAGATTATACCATCTTTGCCTTGACGTTTTCATTTTAAAAGATTAAAATTTAAGTAATCGTTCTGAGAAAACAGAACCAATCTGACAAAGGAGGATACGCAATGGGAACATGGCATAATTATCTGAAGGCTGCGGGAACGCCGCCCGAGTGGCCCTATCCGATCAAGTACGGAGAGGAGACCGAGGTAGAGACCGACGTGCTTGTGCTGGGCGGCGGCATCGCGGGCTGCTGGGCGGCCATCAGCGCGGCGCGTACCGGCGTGAAGGTGGCGCTCTTTGAGAAGGGCGACGTCCGGCGCTCCGGCGCCGGCGGACCCGGCTGCGACCACTGGTGCAACGTCCCCGCAAACCCGCTGTCCCGTGTCGATCCCGACGAGTGGGCCGAGGAGATGGTCAACACGCTGGGCGATTACTCCAACGGCATCGGCATCCAAATCCAGTGCAGAGAAAACTATGACACCCTGCTGGAGATGGAGCAGATGGGCGGCAAGATCCGCGATACGGACGATGAGTTCGTGGGTGTGGAGGGCCGCGACCCCGAGACGAAGTTCATGATCTCTCCCCGTTACGGTCAGGGCGCCGGTCTGTCGCCTCTTCCCGGCTGGGGGAAGCCGGGCTACAATCCTCCCGAGACGCGGAGAAACGTGGTTATCCGCATCTGGGGCAGCACGTTCAAGCCCACCCTGAAAAAGGAGTGCAAGCGCCTGGGCGTGCAGGTCTTCGACCGCGTCATGGCCACCAGCCTGCTGAACGAAAACGGCAAGCAGGGCGCCCGCGTGGTCGGCGCCACCGGCATCAACGCCCGCACCGGCGAGTTCATCATCGCCAGGGCAAAGGCCACCATCATCTCCACCTCGGGCAACGGCCAGCTCTGGAACATCGACATGGAGCACGGCGGCTATTCCTACATGTATTCCCGCAATGAAAACGGCGACGGCACCGTCATGGCCTGGAAGGCCGGCGCATCCCTTACCATGCTCGAGGGGAGCCGTCCCTTCGGCATCGCCAGCGGCCTGAAGCACAAGTGGTACACCGGCGGCGGCGACGCCAGCTATGAGAACGTGCCCATCGTGGACGCCAACAACGTAAAGCTGGAGCTGGTGACCCAGGGCTGGGACGACGGCGGCGCCATGAACAGCCCGGTCCTGCTGAAGGCGGTGCGGGACGGTGTGGAGAGCGGCAAATTCGAGCTTCCCATGTTCGGCGATTTCGCCGGGATGAAGCCGGAGGAGAGCAACGCCACCTGGAACCTGATGCTCAACGAGGAGTCCACCACCAAGATCATGGTCAAGACCATGACCGAGGGCGGCTTCGATCCCACCAGGGATCAGATCATGAACTACTCCTTCATCGAGATGCAGTCGCCTCCTCAGTATCATGAACCTGCCCGCGGCGGCGGCATCATGATCGACTGGGATCTGAAGACCACGGTGGACGGCCTGTACGCGGCCGGCACCTCTCTGTTCTCGCCGCAGGACCACAGCTTCGCCGCCGCCACCGGCCGCTATGCCGGACGCAAGGCGGCCGCCTATGCCAAGACGGTGGAGCTCGGCCAGGTCTGCCGCGAGCAGATCGCGAAGGAGAAGGAGCGCGTGCTGGCGCCCGCCCTGCGCACTGAAGGCATCGAGTGGAAAGAGCTGCACAACGGCCTGTGCCGCGTGATGCAGTACTATGTCAGCCAGTACAAGACGGAGAGGCTCTTCAATCTGGCGCTGGAGGAGATCGCGAGGATCGAAGAGAACGCGGTGCCGCAGCTCTACGCGCTGGATCCCCACAAGCTCATGCGTTCCCTTGAGTCCCTGAACGCGATCGAGGCCGCCAAGATCATCATCTACGCGATGAAGGAGCGCAGATTCACCAGCCCCAAGCTGGCTGTGAATCGTCTTGACTATCCGGAGCCCGACGAGGAGGAGCTGAAGAAGTACCTCGTCCTGCATCAGGAGGACGGCGAGGTCAAGTACGAGCGGATCCCGATCCGTTTCTGGGGCAACATGAAGGAGCAGTACGAGGCTCACAACCAGGATTACACCGGCGTGTACAAAGGCTGATTGAGACAGGAGGACAGAAATATGGCAGATAAAGTATTTGCGTTACCGAACGTGCAGACGCCGAGCGTGCCGGTGAAGATCAATCCGGATAAGTGCATCGGCTGCAACACCTGCGTGGAGACGTGCCAGATCGACGTCTTCATCCCGAACCCGAAGAAGGGC
>JAFWFZ010000001.1 GCA_017515345.1 Oscillospiraceae bacterium
ACACAATAACCCAACAACACCCACTTACTATCACACGTTGTCGGCGATGGTGGCGGGGTTGCGGGGATCATCCTCGGGGATACCGGCCTCGACCTTGCCCACCAGGTCGGCGCCCACGTCGGCGGCCTTGGTATAGATGCCGCCGCCCACACGGGCGAACAGCGCCATGAAGGAAGCGCCCATGCCGTTCATGACCATGATGTTGGCGATGGTCTCGTAGTCGAATTTGCCGATGTACTTCAGGCCGAAGTACCAGAGGGTGATGTCCAGGATGCCCAGGCCCACCACGGTGAAGCCCATGACGGAGCCGGAGGAGAAGGCCACGTTCAGGCCCTTGTTCAGGCTCTCATGCGCGGCGTTGGCGGTGCGGGCGTTGGAGTTCGTCGCGATCCGCATGCCGATGAATCCGGCCAGCATGGACCAGATACCGCCGGTGACGAAGGCGAAGGGCGTGACCCGGGAGAGCATCTTGCCGCCGGAGGCGAACGCGATGATCAGAAGGATCACAAACACGATGGCAAATACGATGGCCACCGTTTTGTACTGCCGCGCCAGATAGGCGTTGGCGCCCTGACGGATGGAGGCGGCGATCTCCTTCATGCGGTCGTCGCCCTCTGAGAATTTCATGACCTTGTTGCGCTGCAGCAGCGCGAAGCAAAGCGCGATCGCTGCACCGACAAAGCCGATCCAGAACAGGTTTTCCAAGTTGACTCAGCTCCTTATGTGTTTTTAAGGGGAAACGCTAGAACAGTAGAATAATTCTAACAATCGCGGCGTTTTTTTTCAATAGTCACGGGAAAAAACATTGAAAAAAATTTGCAAAAATAGGGATTTACAATTGTGCGCTTTGCTGAAACGGCGGAAAAAGGGGAGAAAACGCGCACTGTGCCCCGATAGACGAAATGGGAGCTTTACGGCGGCTTCCGGTTGACGATGTCCGTTTCTGTGGTAGAATGATACCAAAATGTGACTGTTCCCGGGGGGATGACCATGAGCGGGCTTTTCGAGCTGAAAAACAGAGAGTTCTTCAGAAAAACGATCTTCATCATGATGCCGGTGGTGCTTCAGTCGCTGATTTCAATCGGGATCAACTTTATGGACAACCTGATGATCGGCGGCTTCGGGGAGACCCAGATCTCCGCCGCCGCCTTCAGCAACCAGTTCTACGCCATTTTCCAGTTTATCTGCATGGGTTTGGGCAGCGGCGCGGTGGTCATGTCTTCCCAGTTCTGGGGGGCGAAGGACACGGCCCGCATGCGGGTCACGGCCGCCATCGCCATGCGGGTGACGCTGGTCCTGTGCGCCGTGTTCACCGCCTTTTCCGTGGCGTTCCCCCAGATCATCCTGATGGCCTTCACCGGCGACACCGCCGTGATCGCCGCGGGCACGCCCTACATGCGGCTCATCGGCATGACGTTCCTGCTCTCCGGCATGGCGTCCACCTCCACCTACCTGCTGCGCAGCGTGGGGAATGTGAAGATCTCCTTCATCGGCGCGGCAATCTCCTTCGTGCTGAACCTGTTTTTCAACTGGGTGTTCATCTTCGGCAAGTTCGGCATGCCGCGGCTGGAGCTGGTGGGCGCCGCCGTGGGCACGATCATCGCCCGGGTATTCGAATTCTGCTTCGTGGTGGGCTACTTCCTGCTGCGGGACGACCGCTTCACCTTCCGGCTGAAGCACTTCGCGCTCTCCGGCAGGGAGCTCAACCGGGACTACGTCCATTACAGCATCCCCGTGCTCATCAGCGATACGCTCCTGGGGCTGAGCCTGGCGCTCACAGGCGTCATCATCGGGCACGTGGGCTCCGAGCTCTCCGCCGCCAACGCCGTCGTCAACTCCCTGGTTCAGGTCTTCTCCGTGCTGAACATGGGCATGGCCGGCGCGTCGGCCGTGGTCATCGGCAACACCGTCGGGGAGGGGGATATCCCCCGCGCCAAGCGGGAGGGGAACACCTATGTGCTGCTTTCGTTCCTCATGGGGCTCGTGATCATCGTGCCCTTCCTGCTGCTGGAACGGCCCTATATGGGGCTCTACAACGTGACTGACTTCACTATGAAGACGGCCCACAGCATCTTCCTCATCAACGCCGTGATGCTGCCCATGCAGACCATTGCCTACTGCACCTCCAAGGGGATCCTCCGGGGAGGAGGAGACACCCGCTTCCTCCTCATCGCGGACAGCAGCCTCGTCTGGTTCGTGTCCCTGCCTCTGGGGGCGCTGGCCGGACTAGTATGGCACATGAGCCCCGCGTGGATCTACTTCTTCCTCCGGGTGGAGTACCCGGCCAAAGGCCTGGTGTGCCTGGTCCGGTTCCTGACGGGGAAGTGGATCAAGGTCATCGCGAGGAAGAACGAGCAGTGATCCCACTGCGTCCGTATGATTCGATCGCCCGTCCGCCGAAGCGGACGGGCGATCCTTCTTTTTGTCAATTGCGCTAGAGGAGGTTCACGAACTGCTGTGCCTCCACCGAGAAGCTGTCCGGCCTCCACGCGACGCTGAGGAAGGGGGCGTTGGGCGGCTGCTCGATGGGGAAGAATTTGATCCCGTCCTCCGCGGACTGGAACTTGCCGCAGATGGCGACGCCCCGGTCCTGCCTCACGTTCATGGCGAGAGAGGAGAGATTGGGCACGTATTCGATGTGCTTGGGGTAGAAACCTGCGTTGATGCAGTAGGCGAAGACGCCCTCGCTTCCGCCCTTGACCAGGTCGTGGGAGATCTGGAAAAACGTCTTGTCCTTCAGCAGCTCCACCGGGACCGTATCCTCATATTCCGCCAGCTCGCTCTTGGCGGAGACGGCCAGGTACAGGTCGATGCCCGAGATGTTCTTATAAACGATGTGCTTGATCCCCTCCAGCGCGAAGGAGGAGGAGATGGCGACGTCCACGGCGCCGGCAACCAGCCGCTGATTCAGCTCCCCCAGCTCATAGAGAGTCTCCTTGACGACTACGTCGGGGAAATGCTCCTTGTATTTCGCCACCAACTCGCGCATGAGATTTGTGCCCTCCGCCGAGGGGACGCAGCCGATCCGGAGGGTGCTGCCGACGCTGGCGCCGAAGTCCCGCACGTCCTCCACGGACTTGGCGATGGTGTTGAAAACGGGGCGCCACACGGAGTAGAGGTACTTGCCCTTGTCCGTCAGGGTCACGCCGTCACGGCTGCGGATGAACAGGGTCACGCCCAGTTCCTTCTCCAGCTTGCCGATCCATTTGCTGACCGCCGGCTGCGACACGTATAGAAGATTTGCGGCCTCGGAAAAGTAATTGCACTCGGCCACTGTCAGGAAGTACTCGATCTGCTGAAGCGATATGTTGAGCAATTTCAATCACCTCCGGTTGCAGTAATCACAGGAACAGGTAGACGAGGAGCGGGATAGTGCCCGCGGACAGGAGCGTGGAGATGAACACGCTCTTGGAGCCCAGCTTTTCATTGCCTCCGTAGATGGTGCTGAGTACCGTGATGTTGGTCGCAACGGGCATGCCCGCCATGAGCACCGACACGCCGATGAGGAACGGATCCGTGCGGAGCAGCTTCAGCAGCACGAAAACCAGCGCCGGCAGGATGAGCAGCTTGAAGGCAAGCAGCACGTAGACGCGCCAGTCGTTGAACACGTCCCGCAGGGGCATGGTGGCCAGGGAGGAGCCGATGATCAGCATGCCCAGGGGCGCGGTGAGCTTGGAGAGCATGGAGACCGTATCGCCCACCACCGTGGGGATGGGCGGGCGGATGATGAACAGCAGCACCGCCACGATCCCGGAGATGAGCGGCGCGTTGAGAAACAGCTTCGGGTCGAGCTTTCCCTTTCCGCCGGTAAGCATGATGATGCCGATGGTGAAGTTGATGAACATGTACACGATGTTCACGATGGTCACGTGGAAGCCGGCCGCGCCGCGGAAAACGGCCTCGGTGATGGCAAAGCCCATAAAGCCCACGTTCCCGAAGATGCCCATGAACCGGTAGACGCCCAGGTTCTCCCGATCCGCCTTCAGCAGCGGGGGTATCGGCCAGACAACGACGAAATAGAGGATGTAGGTCAGCAGCGTCAGCCCGGCGAACAGAAGCACGGTGGAGGTGGACATGCTGATCTCTTTCCCGATAACGGAGCCGAGGATGGTGGCCGGCATGCAGATCGTGAGCAGGATCTTGGAGAGGACCCGGTTCGTCTCCGGGGGCAGCGCCTTCAGCCTGTTCAGGAGATAGCCCAGGATCAGGATGATGAAGAGCACCGCCATCTGCTGCAGTACGGAACCGATATCCATAGTCACAGATTCATCGCGGCGTAGAAGCCCTCACGCACGGCGGAGGTGATATTGCCCGCGCGGTTTTTGCAGTCGCCGATCACATAGACCTCGTCGCAGCAGCCCTCCAGCTCGCGCACCGTCCCGCTCCGGGGCACGACGCCCATGGAGAGGACCACGCTGTCGCAGCCGAGGGTCACCTCGGCGCCGTCGTCCCCCACGGCGCGGACCGAATCCTCCGTGATCTCTGAAGCCTTCAGTCCGGTGATCACCTTCACGCCCGCCTCCTGCGCCCGGCCGCGCAGCACGCCCACCAGGGAGCGGGAAGCGGCGCCGCGGCTGTCGATCACGTTCAGTGGCAGCATGTCGATGACGGTGACGCTGTGCCCGGCCTCCGCCAGGGCAACGGCCGTCTCCGTGCCGGTGAGGCCGGCGCCGATGAGCACCACCTTTTCGCCCACGGGGAGGCCCATATCCACATCCTGCGCAAGGGCTACGTTTTTGCCGTGGATGCCGGGGATCTCCGGTACCAGGGGATCGCTGCCCACGGCGATGATCAGCGCGTCGGGCGCTTCCGCGAGGATGCGTTCCCTCGTCGCCTCCGTATTCAGGCGGATGTCAATGCCGGGGGTGCGCTCCGTCATCCGGACGGACCACTCGGCATAGCGTTTCACATCGCCCTTCAGGGCGTTGGAACCGGCGGGGATCAGGGTGCCGCCCAGGCGGCCGCTCTTTTCGAACAGGACGACCCGGCAGCCCCGCTCGGCAGCCCGCCGCGCGGCTTCCATACCGCCGGCGCCGCCGCCGACCACCACGACCTTTTTCCCGGGGACGCAGGGCTCGATCCTGTCGAACAGGGGATGGCGGCCGATAACGGGATTCACGGTGCAGCGCAGCGGCTTGGGGCAGCCGTGGGGATCGTCGCCGGTGCAGATGCAGCAGCGGATGCAGGGGCGGATCTCGTCGCCGCGTCCGGCCTTTGCCTTGTTCACGCAGTCGGGATCCGCCACGAACTGGCGGATCATGGCGATCATGTCGGCTTTGCCGTCGGCGATGGCCTCCTCCGCCAGGTCCAGATTGAAGGAGCCCACGGAGGTGACGGGGATGGAGAGCTCCTGCTTGAACCGCTGTGCAAAGCGCACATTGGTGGCCAGTGGAAGATAGGTGGATTGAATGGTGTACTTCATGGACTGGGGCGAATACATATTGCCCGCGGAGATGTGCACCAGGTCGATCTTGTTCTGGATGGCCTTTGCGAAGCGAACGGCGTCCTCCACGCCGACGCCGCCGTCGGTGAGCTCATCGCCGCTCATGCGCCACTCGATGGCCATCTCCGGCCCGATGACGGCCCGGACGGAATCCAGCAGCTCATTGGCAAAGCGGCAGCGGTTTTCAAAGGTCTGGCAGCCATACTCGTCGGTGCGCTTATTCATCAGCGGAGAGTAGAACTGGGCGACGGTGTGGCCGTGGCCGCCATGGAGCATGATCATGTCGAATCCGGCCTTTTTGCACCGCTCCGCGCTGGAGGTGAAGGCGCCGATGATCCCGCGGATCTCCTCCACGGTCATGTCGGCGGGGAATTTCTCGATCCTCAGGTTCAGCTCGATGGAGGCGATGGCGCCCCAGCGGTGGATGGCGTCGGTGAGCTTGAACAGCCCGTGGACCACAAAGGGATCCGCCAGGTTCACCACATAGTGGTTGGCGTCGGCGTATTCCTGGGTGACCGGACTGTCTCCCACGGTGACGATCCCGGCGCCGCCCCGCGCCATGGAGGCGGTGAAGGCGATGAACTCATCGGTCACAAGCCCGTCGCGGGTGCAGAGAAACGGCTCCGCGGGGGAGACCTCGATCCTGTTCTTCGCGGTAAGGGGGCCGATCTTCAGCGGCTGAAAAACATGCTCATAACTCATGGATTGCACGACCCTTCTTGATTTATGTTTTGTAATATCAGTGTACCACAAATCTGCGGTGAATCAATATTCCAGGCCATATTTAAATGTTTAGCACAAAAAACAACCGGCGGGCGATCGGATTTCGACAAATTATCGGATAAGGAACAGAGGCCATGGCGGATTTCTCCGCCATGGCCTCTGTCGTGGTTCGTTCGGTGACCGGAACGTTATCTGTTGGCAAACATTTCCTCAGTATAGTTTGCAGCCCACTCGCGGTACTCCACATAGTTGTCGTGGGTGATGACCTTGGGCGTGAGCCATACGGCGGAATACTCCTGGCCGGGCTCCCTGGAATCGGGCCACAGGGTCTCGGGCGTGGCACGACCGTCAAGCATGGCGATCAGACCGCAGATGATGGGCTCGGCATACAGAACCTCGGCCTCGAACACGGCGCCGACCCAGCAGCCCTCATAGCCGCCGTCCCACTCGCTCATGATGGCGTTGCCGTCGCAGCAGGTGACCATGACGTTCTTGTCGATGCCCATGCTCTCAGCGGCACGGACCGCGCCGAGGGCGTAGTTTTCCGCGCAGGAGGTGACGAACCAGTACTTGATGTCGGAATGCGCGGAGAAGAGGGCGCCGGCCTGGGCGTTGCCTTCCTCAGCGGTGAAGGGGAGACCGCCCATATCGTGCAGGAACACGGTCGCGTTGGGGAAGTACTCCTGGAACTTATCCACGGCGCCCAGCGCGCGGTTGTGGAGATCGGGGACCTGGCTGTTGTCGAAGGACAGGATGGCCAGCTTCGACTCGTCAAACTCGGGGCCGAAATAATCCTTGTAGATGCTGTACTGGTAATCGGTCTGGGCAACGCCCATATCGTAAGCGTTGATGCAGACGGACGGCCACAGGAACTTGCCCTCAGAGTCACGCACGGGGTTGACGGCGGGGATCCAGTTGATGCCCAGCTCGGTGCACTCCTCAAATACACGGTCGGTGACGATGGGGTCAAAGTCGAGGATGAAGCCGTCCTTGCCCTGCACGGCGAAGGTGTTCAGATAGTTGAGGTAGTTCTCGTTATTCTGCTCGCAGTCCTGTACCTGATAGGTGCAGTTGAGGTACTTGGCCCACTGCTCGAACATGTTGCTCATGCCCACGTTGACCGGCAGATAGAAGTTGACCATGTAAACGATGTCATAGGGGTCACGGGCAAAGTGATCGACGGGGTCGGTGCCCCAGCCGACGGTGCCCTCCGCAGCGGGAGCGGCGGATTCGGCGGGAGCGGTGGACTCGGCGGGAGCGGCGGACTCGGCGGGAGCGGCCGATTCCGCGGGAGCGGCAGACTCCGCGGGAGCGGCGGACTCGGCAGGAGCGGCCGATTCAGCGGGAGAGGTCGACGCGGCGGGGGACGCGGACGAGGCCGGCTCGGTGGAGCCGCCGCCGCAGGCGACCAGCGCCAGCAGCATGCAGAGCGCAAGAACGACAGCAAATAGCTTTTTCATTTTTTCCTCCTAAAATAATAAGTATTAATAAAATGTGAAACCCGATGAGACCGCCTTTGTAAAAAGTATCCGGGAAATCAGCGGCCCCAACCTGACGAATTAAGTATAATTGTCGATTTTCTATCTGTAAAATAACAAAATGTAATATGACGTCCTGCAATAATCGGAATCGGCCGGCGCACCATGCAGGGCAGTCCCGGGCGGATGAGACTGCGGCAGCCGGATCGGGCGGGAGAGAGGAGAAGCCCGGCGTCCGGCCCGCGTCCGGACGGGCGGGAGCCGTCCGGCAGGATATGCGCTATTGCGGGAAAAGCTCCGTCCGTCGGCGCGCGATGGGAACGCCGAAGAAAAATTGATATTTGGTGTTGACAAGCGGGTTTTAATTTAGTATAATCACAAAGCCGCTGAAATGGCGGACGGCTCGGGAGCATAGCTCAGCTGGGAGAGCACTTGCCTTACAAGCAAGGGGTCACAGGTTCAAGTCCTGTTGTTCCCACCACTGTTCTCCCTGTGAGACGGTAACACGGCCCAGTAGTTCAGTTGGTTTAGAACGCCAGCCTGTC
>JAFWFZ010000020.1 GCA_017515345.1 Oscillospiraceae bacterium
CAGGGCGGTCAGGGTCGCGTCGGTGGAGGGCTCGCGCTGATCCACGACGTTCACGCGGTAGGCCAGCGGCTCAAGGCCGGCGATGTTCAGCCACAGGAAGGCGTTGTTGTCCAGCGGCAGGCCGTAGGCGTAGCCCTTGATTTTATAGACCCTGTTGTCCTCCAGGAACTGGTAGTGATCGGAGTAGTCGATCCTGCCCGCTCTCTCGCTGCCGAGCATTGCGAGATAGCGGTAGCCGATGCCGAAGGCCGCCTTGCCCACGGGCACCGCGGGGCTCTGGATGATGTCCATGGGATAGGGCATCACGTTGTTTCTGTAGGTGCCGTCCGGCGCCATCACGGTCGTGGCGGGCATGACGCGCTGGAAGTAATCCAGCGGGTTCACGATCAGCAGCAGGTCACGCACGCGGCGGGGCTTTCCGTTGGGGTCGACCGCCAGCATGGACACGAGGCCGCCGACGGTTCTGGGGCTCAGATCATTCACCGCGATCTCCGCCTTGCGGGGGTATACACCGTCCACCACGGCGACGCCCGCGCCGACCTGGCGGCTCATGCCGATGGGCTTTTCCTTGCCGTCGCCGTCGATGAAGCCCTCCTCCATGCCGTTTGCGAACATTTCATAGAGGGTCTGCCTGACGAAGTTATCCAGCCACACCGGCCCGAGGTCGATCATGGCGAGGCAGACCGGCAGGAAGGCAGAGAGCTTGTAGAGGCTCGCCTCCAGCTTGGCAAAGCCCGCCAGCGCCTCCTTGACGATATCGTCGCACAGCTCGCCCCACTGCGCGGCCTGGTAGCCGTTGGCATTGACGAGGATCTTGACTGCCGCGCCGGTCGGGATGAAGTTCAGGCGGCGCAGCAGGGGGTGGTCGGTCTGGAGCTCTTCAAAAACGCGGTTGATGGTGGTGTCCGGCATGACAAGATTGCCGTTTTCGATGGCCTGGCGGGGCTTCGCGCTCTTCACGCTCTGCTCCAGCGCCTTGTAAAAGTCCTTTTCCTCCTTGGTCAGTGGCTTCACGCCGCGCGCGGCCAGGGCGCGCTCGTCGCTCATATCCTGGAGGTCGCTGTACTTCTCCTCGATCTCCTCCCGGATGTCCAGGCCGATGCGCATCATCAGCTCATCAACGGCTTTGGCATAGGCGTCGTTGTCGTTGGCCTTGAAGGCGTCGCTCATCGCCTGGCGGATTTCCTCGCGGGATCTCACGTTTTCCTTGATGTCCTGCATAAGCATGTCTTTTTTCATATTGACCTCCTCAAAATTTTGTTGATTATTTCAAACCGCAGAGCGCTTCCATGATGCTCATGCGCGCCTCGCCCGCTCCGGCGTTTCCGCCGTCCTCTTCTTTGCCGTCCTCCGCCCCGCTCTGCGCCGTCTCCGGCGTTTTCGCGGTCTGCTCCGGGCTCTCGCCCGTTTTCTCCCCGGCGCTCTCTGCGGCCTGTTTTTCGGCCTCCTGGAGGGCGGCCTCCGCTCTCGCGGCTCTGGCCTCCGCCTCCCTTGCGCGGGCGGCGAGACGGTCAAAGCCCATCGCGCAGGCCGCCAGTCGGAGGGCGCTTCCCCTCTGCTGCGGCGCGGCCTCTCCGTCCTCCTTCGACTTTTCCTCTGCCAGCCGGTCGGCAAGCCCCAGCTCTACGCACTCCCTGGCCGGGAGCCATGTCTCCGTGTCCATCATCTCGGTCAGCCTCTCGCGCGTGAGCTTGTCCCCTGCCTTGAGCAGGTACGCCTCGCGCCCGGTGCCGTTTATCACGTCCAGATCCTCCGCGGCCTTCCTGAGCTGCGCGGGGTTGCCGTAGACGCCCCAGGTCATGTTGTGCACCATCATGAGGGTGTTTGCCGGCATGATGACCTCATCGCCCGCCATGGCGATCACCGATGCGATGGAGGCGGCGAAGCCGTCCACGTATACGGTCTTTTTCGCCGGGTGGCGCTTGAGCTGGTTGTAGATCGCGGTGCCCTCCACCACGTCGCCGCCCATGCTGTTGATATAGATCTCGATTTCCTCGGCGTTCGGGTATTTCGCCAGCTCCTCTCGGAAATGCTCGGCGGAGGTGTCGCTTTCGATCCTCTCTCCCGTCCAGAAGTCGTACCCATCTCCCTCCACGTAGCCGTAGATATAGAGCTGGATCACGCCGGGCCGCCCGGCCTCCTGCCGGAGCTCCCAGCCCCGCGCCCCGACCTTCGGGGCTTTAGGTCTGCTCATTCCCTGCTCCTTCCTGGGCCATCGCGTCGGATGTCCCGAAATTCTTTGTGATGAAATGCTGATCGGCCCACTCTTCTTCTATGGGCTCCTCGCCGATCGCGCGGCGGATGTCGTTGAAGCTCCACCCGCTGCCCATCAGCTTCTCGATGCTCGCCGCCATGTTGAAAAGGTCAAAGTGCTCAATCGCCGCGCTCGACATGCGGATATAGGTGCCCTGCTTCCAGAGCTCCCGCCCGCAGCGCTTTCGCGTCGCCTCCTGCGAGAATTGGTCGCAGAAGGGATCCACCGTTCGCGTGACCGTCCGCTTCCAGGCGTCTCCGGTCGCCTCCACACTGCCGCCGATGAGTACGGCGTCCACGCCGATCCCCCGCGCCGTGAAGAGCAGAATGTCCTCGATCATGGCCTTGATATCGCGGGTGTCCCGTTTTGTTCCCCCGCTTTTGTCGCCGAGGTTTACAAAATCGTAGCCGTCAAACTCCGGCAGCAGGGCGCTGTTGGATTCCATAAAGGGCTTGATCTGTTTGGCCAGCATCGCCTGGAAGGTCGACAGCCACTCGGTGTCTCCGCGCGCCATCTGGTTGATGTGCACTTTCCAGTGCTGGCCGTTCTCCCAGCCGTAGGCCTTCATGGCCGCCTGCACCAGGCGCATGTAACTGTCTGTGATGCCCTGGATCACGGGGCGGAGGTTCTTGTCGTGCAGGGTCAGGTGCAGCACTTCTTCCTCATAAAAGGTTTTGTCGTACTGCATATCGCCCACGACAACGCCCTGGTATTCCCGCTGCCGCGCCGGGAAGTCCTGCGGCGTGATCCAGTCGTCGGCCACCACGAAGGCCTCCATGCCGTCCCGGCGGCGGGTTCGGATAATCAGGCACTCGTTTTCTTCGTAGAGCTTTGCCACCGCCTTGTGCCAGAATGTCACGGCGTTCTGGTTCACGTTCGGCTCATAGTTCCAGAGCCAGTATTCGTCCCCGCGCGTCTCTTCCCGGTTGATGTAGGTTCTCACCTCGCAGCGGCCCACCAGATCGGCCACCAGGTTCACGCAGCTCCAAAAGCAAAGCTCCCGCAGTTGGAACTCCTCCAGCGCCGCCCTGACATCATCGTCACAGGTGAGGCTGTCCACCTCCGCGATCTGCCCCGTCCCGCTCGCCGGCTTTTTTGTCCTGAAAATATTCAGGCCCACCGGCCCTCGCCTCCTTTCTGCCCGAAAACAAAAAAGCGCCGTCGAACACAGTGTTTTTCCTGTGTTCAACGGCGCTGGCCCTTATAGGGCGCGGGCTCACGTTCTCTATTTTTCGCCTCCAACACGGGAGGCGTCTTTTCTGTTCATAACCGGATCGCTCCGATCGGCGGCAGCTCCGCCGCCTCGCCGGTACCCAGCACGTCCTCCACGGTCATGCTGGCCACGAGCGCCATAAAGGGGTCTGTCTTCCGGCTCTTGGCCTCGATCTTGCCATAGTAGAAGTTGCCGGTGTCGGTGCCGTCCTTCTTCCCCCGGCGTATGCGCTTGGTGTTGTTCACCGCCCAGCGGAGGCAGGGGTTGTCCCCCCATGTGAAATACTGCCTGTTGAAGCATTCCTGGATCGTCGGTTCCACCGCCATGATGTCCGAGGGGCGCACCAGCTTCACGCGCGTCTTGTCGTCTGCGTCAAAGCCGATTGCCTTTAGCGCCTCGCTCACCAGCGTCCAGCGGTATTGGTCCATGGCGAGCTTCCGGATGTTGTAGCTCTGCGCCTGCTGCCTGATCCACTCGGCCAAAAGCTTCGGGTCGATGCTCACGTCGTCCACCATGGTGAGAAGTTCGGCCTCCGCCCACTGCTGGAGCGGAGCCTTTACGCGGTGCAGCGTCTTGGACTTGAGGCACACCCATGTGTGATTGATATCAAATCGTTCCGAGCCCTTGCGGAAGTGTAGATTTGCGCTTGCAAAGTCTGACAGCTCCGCGTAGTCGAGGCCGACGGTACAGCTCCACCCGGCAAGCTCCGGCAGCGGTCTGTTCGTCGCCTTGACATTTCCGTAGTCGGTGACGGCGATCTCCTTAAAGCCCTTTCGGATCCCCATGCGCTTGGTCATAAAGTCCTGGTGTTCTTCCGGGTGCTCCTTCCATTCGTTGTATTCATCCCGGTTCTCCTGCAGAAGCGTCGGACGGTACTGCAAAGAGGGGTTTGCCATGTACCAGTTTTCCTCATCGTCTACCAGTTTTTCATCCGGCAGGCGGCAGACGAACGGGAGAAAGCCCCGGTCTTCTTCTCCGCCGTGCAGGATCCGGAGCGCCCGCTCCAGCATGTTGTCCAGCGGGCCGTCGCTCACATCGCCGTTGCTGGTAAAAGCCCCCTCGCGCGGTTCGTCTTTTTTCCCGAGGCCCGTGCGGTAAACCTTGATGTTGTCGTAGTTCTGGTAGGCGTGGACCTCGTTGAAAACGATCATGCCGGAGCGCATCCCGTCCCGGTGCGTCGGGCTGTTGGTTCTGCCCCGGATCACCCCCCGGTTTTTCCTCCCCTGCACCAGCTCCTTTGTGTGGTAAAAAAAGCGCTTGAGCTTTTGCAGGAGGCTCGGCTTTTCCAGCACGTCGATCACGTCCTTGACCGGGCGCATGGCCTGCTCTTCGTCATTCGCGCAGATGTCCACGTCGTAGCTGTGCGCCGGGTTATATGGGCTGATCGCGCAGAAGGCGATAAAGCCGATAAGCCCGTCCTTTCCCGCTCCCCTTCCGAGCATGCAGAAGAGTTTTTTCCACCTCGGCACGCCGGGTGCCTTGTAGGTGCACATCCACAGCGCGAGCAGAAAGCGCTCCCAGGGGAAGAGGGCAAAGGGAAAGTACTTTTCCAGGCTCAAATATTTCTCGAAGCGTTCCGCCTCGAATATGAGCTTTTCCCGCTCGAAGGTTTGCCGGATGTACTTTGCCAGTGCCTTCTGTTCGGGGCACACGCGCCACGGTCCGCTTTCTACCTGCTGCAGGTATTCTTCCACCGGCGCCGGGATCGGCGTCCCGCTCTTCCTGTCTTCTGCCCTCTGCTTTTCGTTCGCGGCTGCCGCCTCCCGCTCAGAGCTCATCGTCGATCCCCGTCGGGCTGTTGGCCTTTGCGCCTGTTCTCGGAGCTGAGATATCGCGGAAGCCGAGGGCGGCGTAGATGTCCAGCATCTTGTTGGAGGTCTGGTGCCGTATCGTGAGGCTCCGGTTTTCCACAAGCATCCCGCGCTTCTCATCCATCACGGTCACGCCCCGCTCGTTGATGTCAGTGGTGAGATTCTGGTATTCACACCAGAGGTCAAGATAGCGGCTCAGCAGCTCCGTGTATACCGGCTCGATCAGCCCGCGGCTGCGGAGGCTGTCTTCCATGCTGCTCTTGAGCTCCCGGTATTTTTTTGTCCTTCGGATATCCCCGGCCACCGTCTTCACCTCCCCGGTCATTCTGTCCCATTTCAAATCATTCGGCGGTTTTTGGACAAATTCTCAAATTGTCCGCATTTTCAAGGCGGTTCTCCGAAATCAGCCGCCGCTTCTCGCGCCCGCACGCACACGGCAGCGCGCCCACAAGCAAAATCTCCCTTTTGTCTGG
>JAFWFZ010000021.1 GCA_017515345.1 Oscillospiraceae bacterium
GATCTGAGCGTTGAAAACTATATGCGGCTGCTGGGCGCGAAGCAAAGGACCTGAGGGAAGCGCCCTTTGTGGGGGGCGCTCCCCCAGGTCTGACCGACCGCTCACTCATCGTCACCCGCGCAGGGGACTAAGCCGCCCTCCCGGGGGGCTGTCTTTTCCGTCGCTGGGGTGCGGGCTTTTTCCTGCCGGGGGTGCGGCGAGGATTATGATGCCCCGGTGAGGGGCGGGGTTTTTCCTCGGCGGGGTGCGGGGCTTTTCCCTGCCGGGGGTGCTCCGCCTATTTCCATCCCGGTGCAGGCCGGGGGCTGTTTGTCCCTGCCGGGGGCATATACTTGTTCTTTTCCGGCGCAGGCCGGGAGGCTGTTATGCCTCCGGCGGCCCACTTTCCCCTCGCCGGGAAAGTGGGCAAAGGGGCGCTTAAGAGAAAACCGTTCCGCAGCGGTTTTCCCTTAAGAATTCCTTTCGCGCGGCCAAGGGACCCTGCGGGGCCCCTTGGATCCCCGGGGCCAGGACGGGGGAACGGGGGAACGGAGCTTGCAAAACGACACCCCACTCTCCGTTTCCCGTACCTCGATCACGAGCCCGGCGAAGCGGACGGCGAGGCTCCGCAATCGGGTACGCGTCGCATCAGCCGCCGCACTGCGGCAGCAAAATGACAGCAGGGAGCATAAACTAAGGACACAGCTCCGAGGCTGTGACTTGCCTCTTAGGAGGGAGAGTCCAGAGAGGGGCGTCTCTGTAAAAAGCCCCTCTCTGGCGGCGTCTCTTTGATACTTTCTCTCCGCTGCTGGAGAGAAAGTATGCCCCCCGCAGGGCCGGACCGGCCCGCCATTTGCGCCGGAAAAGAAAAGCGCCGCCGCGCACCGGCGAAGGGATGACCAGCCTCCCGGCCTGCGCCGGGGAAACAATAGGGAGCGGCACCCACGGCAGGGGAAAAGTCAGTCCCCGCAGGGAAAAACCAGCCCCCGCCCCGCTCCGGGGCGGAAATAGGAGGCAGCCCCCCGGCGTGGGGAAAGTGGGCCGCCGGAGGCATAACAGCCCCCGCCCGCTCCGGGGCGGAAATAGGAGGCAGCCCCCCGCCGTGGGAAAAGTCAGTCCCGGCAGGGAAAACCAGCCTCCGGTCTGGACCGGGGAAACAAAAGCATCGCCGCACCCACGGCGAAGGCAACAGCCCCCCCCGGCAGGGGATAATCTGCTTCCTGCCTGCGGCAGGGCATTGCACAGGCGGCCGGAAAAGATGAAAAGCTCCCCCCGTTGTGGGGAGAGCTTTTGTTTTTTTGCAGGGGCCGTTATTTGAAGTCGTGGGCGTCCTTCAGCACCATGTCCTTGACCTTCATGAGCCGGACCTTGGTGGCGAGGTCGTTCTCCTCCAGCTTCATGGAGATGTAGCGGATAGCCTCCTGGGTCTCGGGGATCATCACGTATTCCAGGGCGTTGACACGGCGGCGGGTCTTTTCGATCTCGTCCGCCATGAGCTGCATGGACTTCTCCACCTGGGCCAGCTCCAGCATGTCGCTGAACACGGCGGAAAGCTCCATCAGCGCGTCGTCCAGCTCGCCGGAGGTCTGGGCGTAGCCGTAGGGCAGCACGTCCGACGCGTCGGCGCTGGTGGTGCGGAAATGGTACTGGGGCACGTTGACGCTCATGATGTTCTTCTGCGTCACCTCCAGCTCCACCCCCTGCCGGGAGTACATCAGCGCCTCCTCCATGATCTCCGGCGACATGATCGCGGAGGCCACGGCCAGCGCCCGGCTGTAGCGGCTCAGCCCCTCGTCCACCTTCTGCCGGAGCTCGTTGTTCCGCTTCACGATCTCCAGGAACTGGCGCATGAGCTCGTCCCGCTTGTCCTTCAGGAGCTTGTGGCCCCGGGTGGCCGTTTTCAGCCGCCCCTTGAGCCGGGTCAGCTCCATCCGGGTCGGGGTTATCGTTTTCGACGCCATATTCTACACCTCAATCCCGGGGCAGATACTTCTCGATATACTCCGTGCGGATACGCTTCAGCTCCGACGTGGGCAGGATCTTCAGAAGCTCCCAGCCGATGGTGAGCGTCTCCTCGATGGAGCGGTTCTCCTCCGGCCCCTGGGAGACGTAGCGCTTCTCGAACTCGTCCGCGAACCGGGCGAACTGCAGGTCCGTGGGGGTCAGGGCGCTCTCGCCCAGGATGGTCATGAGCTCCTTGGCCTCCTTGCCCCGGGAGTAGGCAGAGAAGAGCTGGTTCATGGTGTCGGCGTGGTCCTCCCGGGTCTTGCCCTTGCCGATGCCCTTGTCCTTCAGACGGCTCAGGCTGGGCAGCACGTCCACCGGCGGGTTCACGCCCTTGCGGTACAGGTCGCGGGAAAGGATGATCTGCCCCTCCGTGATGTAGCCCGTCAGGTCGGGGATGGGGTGGGTCTTGTCGTCCTCGGGCATGGTGAGGATGGGGATCATGGTGATGGAGCCGGGCTTGCCGATCCGCCGGCCCGCCCGCTCGTACATGGTGGCCAGGTCCGTATAGAGGTAGCCGGGGTAGCCGCGGCGGCCGGGGACTTCCTTCTTGGCGGCGGAGACCTCGCGCAGGGCCTCGGCATAGTTGGTGATGTCCGTCAGGATAACGAGGACGTGCATATCCCGCTCGAAGGCCAGGTATTCCGCGGCGGTCAGCGCCATGCGGGGGGTGGCGATACGCTCCACCGCCGGGTCGTCCGCCAGGTTCGTGAACAGAACGGTGCGGTCGATGGCGCCGGTGCGGTTGAACTCCTGGACGAAGAACTCCGCCTCCTCAAAGGTGATGCCGATGGCGGCGAACACCACGGCGAAGTTGGCGGCCTCGTCGCCCAGCACCTTCGCCTGTCTCGCGATCTGGGCCGCGAGCTGGGCGTGGGGCAGGCCGGAGCCGGAGAAGATCGGCAGCTTCTGGCCGCGGACCAGGGTGTTCAGTCCGTCGATGGTGGAGATGCCGGTCTGGATAAACTCGTTGGGGTAGTCCCGGGCGGCGGGGTTCATGGGCAGGCCGTTGATGTCCATGCGCGCCTCCGCCAGGATCTCGGGCCCGCCGTCCCGGGGCGTGCCCATGCCGGTGAAGACCCGGCCCAGCATATCGGCGGATACCGCCAGCTCCAGGGGATGGCCCAGGAAACGGACCTTGGAGCGGGACAGGTTGATGCCGGCGGCGTTCTCAAAGAGCTGGACGACGGCGGTGTCGCCGTCCACCTCCAGCACCTTGCAGTGGCGCACCTCGCCGTTGGGGAGCTCCAGCTCCGCCAGCTCGTCGTAGGTGACGCCCTCCACGCCCTTGATCATCATCAGAGGGCTGACGATCTCGCTGATGGTGCGGTATTCCTTGATCACAGCTCCTCGCCTCCCTTCATCAGGTCGTTGATCTGAAGCTCCATCTCCCGGAGGATCAGGTCGTAAGCAGCCTCATACTCCTCCGGCGGGACCATCTTGGCGCGGCCGATCCGCTCCCGCGCGCCGATGGAGAACAGGGAGAGGGTATCGTCGTACCCCTTGCCGATGGCGGCGGAGCAGAGGTCGTAGTACCGGAGGATAACGGACAGCAGCTTCGCCTGCTTCTCGTAGGAGGAGTAGGCGTCCAGCTCCACGAAGGCGTTCTGCTGCAAAAAGTCCTCCCGCAGCATCTTCGCCGCCTCCAGGGTCAGACGGTCCGGGGCGGAGAGGGAATCCTGGCCCACCAGCTTCACGATCTCCTGAAGCTCGGCCTCCTCCTGGAGGAGGGCCATGGCCCTGTCGCGGTTTGCGAAGAAGTCCCTGCCGTAGGTCTGGTCGAAGTGGGGCCGGAGCCCGTCCAGATACAGGGAGTAGCTGTTCAGCCAGTTGATGGCGGGGAAGTGGCGGGCGTAGGCCAGGGAGGAATCCAGGCCCCAGAACACCTTCACGATGCGCATGGTGGCCTGGGATACCGGCTCCGACGTGTCGCCGCCGGGAGGGGACACGGCGCCGATGGCGGTCAGGCTGCCGCGCCGTCCGTCGCCGCCCAGGCACTCCACGCAGCCGGCCCGCTCATAGAACTGGGCCAGACGGGAGGCGAGGTAGGCGGGATACCCCTCCTCGCCGGGCATCTCCTCCAGCCGGCCGGACATCTCGCGCAGCGCCTCGGCCCAGCGGGAGGTGGAGTCCGCGATGACGGCCACGTCGTAGCCCATGTCGCGGAAGTATTCGGCGATGGTGATGCCGGTGTAGATGGACGCCTCGCGGGCGGCCACGGGCATATCGGAGGTGTTGGCGATGAGCACGGTGCGCTTCATCAGGGGCTCGCCCGTGTGGGGGTCGATGAGCTCCGGAAACTCCATGAGCACGTCGGTCATCTCGTTGCCCCGCTCGCCGCAGCCGATATAGACCACGATGTCCACGTCGGACCACTTGGCGAGCTGGTGCTGCACCACGGTCTTGCCGCTGCCGAAGGGGCCGGGCACCGCGGCGGTGCCGCCCTTGGCCAGGGGGAACATGGTGTCGATGACCCGCTGGCCGGAGCACAGGGGCACCGACGGGGTGAACTTCCGCCTGTACGGCCGGCTCACCCGGACGGGCCACTTCTGCATCATGGTGACGGGGACGGTCTCCCCGGCGGGGGTCTCCACCCGGGCGATCACGTCCGTCACCTTGAACAGGCCGGACCGGATCTCCTTCAGGGTGCCGGTGAGGCCGGGAGGCGCCATGATCCTGTGGAGGATGGCGGTGGTCTCCTGCACCTCGCCCAGGATGACGCCGCCCGTGATCTCGGCCCCGGCCTCGACCACCGGGGTGAAGTACCACTCCCGCTCCCGGTTCAGGGCGGGGACGGAGACGCCGCGGGCGATAGTGTGGCCTGTCAGCGCCCGGATCTCCGTCAGGGGGCGCTGGATACCGTCGTAGATGTTTTCCAGAAGGCCGGGGCCCAGCTCCACGGACAGGGGGGCGCCGGTGGTCTCCACCACCGCGCCGGGCCCCAGGCCGCTGGTCTCCTCATAGACCTGGATGGAGGCGGAGTCGCCGGTCATGGTCAGGATCTCGCCGATGAGCTTCTGCTCACCCACCCGGACCACGTCCGACATGTCCGCGTCCGCCAGACCCGTGGCGACCACAAGCGGGCCGGATACCTTAACTACTTTTCCGCTCATATAATCTTCCTTTCAGTCGATCCAAACCGCGCGCGCTGCGCGGGCGAACTCTCCGGGAGTTTGGTTTATTTCAGGATATCGGAGCCCACGGCGCGCTCCACGGCGGCGTGGAGCTCCCTGAGGGCGCGGCCGGTGGAGCCGCTTCTGCCGGGGATCAGGATGATGGCCGGCTGGAGCTGGCCGCGGTACCGCTCGATCTCCTGGGACAGGGCGTCGGCAAAGCTCTCCTCCAGGTAGATGACGGCGACCTCCTCCTCCGGCCTCGCCAGCCGGCGGACGGTGCGGCGGGCGTCCTCCGCGTCCTCCGCGGCGAAGGTGGAGAGGCCCAGCGCCCGGAAGCCCATGACCGTGTCACGGGAGCCCACCACGGCGATCTTATACATAGCTCGACCTCATCCTTTCCCGGAGCGACTCCGGCCCGATGCCGAAGAGCTTGCCGTTCATGATCATCCGGGCGGAGGCGACGGCGTTCTCCACCCCGCACAGGTAGCCGAACACCACCTCCGGCCCGAAGGCCTTGAGGGATATCCCGCCCAGGGAGGCGGTGAGCGCGTCGTCCACGCTCTTTTCAAAGGCGGTGAGGCTCCCGCCGGAGACGCAGTCCCTGCCCAGGAGCGCGCAGCCCTGAAGGGGCGTGCCCGTGAACAGCTCCGTCAGCTCTTCGCCGGAGGCGGACAGGGCGGCGAACGCGCGCACGTCCCTGGTCCCGCCGGGGACCAGGGCGGGCTCCAGATGCTCCCAGCCCCGGCCCATGCGCAGCATGCGCACCGCCGTTTTCAGGTTGGTGGCGTCGATCTGCAGCTTCGCGTGGTCCGTGATGGCTGTACAGCCGATCCCCTCCGCCAGGGAGAGGTACTCCCGGAACCAGGCGGCGTCCGCGCCGATATCAGCCAGCTGGGGATTTTTGGTGCGGGACATGACGCCCGCCGCCTCGCCCATGGCGTCCGCCAGGGTTTCCGGCAGGTCGCCCCGCACGCCCCGGTTGAAGGCGTCCGTCAGCCTGTCGGGGTCCACGCGGCCGCACCGGGACAGCATGGCGCCGCCGTCCGTATTCTCGGCCATGGCCTTCACCAGGACCTTTACGTTGTGGTAATCGTATTTGAGGCGGAACAGGTCCACGATAGGGACGCATTCCGCGTATTTCGCCAGATCGTCGAACACCTCGGCCCGGTAGCGGGAGAGGGCGGCGTCGATCTCCGGCGCGGTCATGTCCGACATATCGGGCATGCCGGAATCCGCCAGCAGCTTGGCCGCGTCCTCCTTCGTCTGGGCGGAGACGGCCTGCTCCAGCCGCTCGTCGCTGAGCATTCTCGCCTCCCGCGCCCGGAGGGCGGCGGAGATGGAGATAAAGCTCTCTGCCTTCAGCTTCTTTTTCTTTTTCATGGCGCCGCCCTCAGTCGAACAGGACCGAGGCAACCTTTGACGCCAGCTCGCCCCGGAGGCCCGACACCAGGGACTCGGCGGTGCAGTTGACCTCGATGTCCCCGGCGGAGACCACAAGGCCTGCGCGGATGTCCCGCGTCTCCTCCGACAGGGTGAGGCGGCCGGCTGTGCCTCTGGCCTCCAGCTCGGCGTTGGCCTTCTGGCACACGGCCTTGCCCACCCGGGCCCGGTCCGCGGCGGAGAAGATCAGCTTCTCCGTCCCGTCGCTGCTGGCACGGACGGCAAGGGACGCCAGGAGCGCGATATACCGCTGGTCATCCAGGTCGGCGATCATGTCCACCGCCCGGTCGAAAGCCAGGGAGACCATCTCCTGCTTTGTGGCGAGGACCTGCTTCCTCGCCTCCAGCTCGGCCACGCTTTTGAGGCGGGAGATCCGCTCCTCCGCCCGCTTCGCCCCGGCGGTGATCAGCCCGGCGTACTGCTCCTGGGCCCGGCGGTCGCCGTCGGCCCGGATCGCCTCGCACCTGGCCCGGGCGTCAGCCTCGATGGACTCGATCTCCGCCCGGGAATCGGCCTCTATCCTTTCCAGGATCTTGTCGATACCGTTCATAGGGAAGACCCTTACACGGCGATGCCGTTGAGCATGAGGAAGGTGGCCAGCAGGGACAGGATGGCGTAGAACTCCACCATGACGCACAGCAGGATGCCCTTGGACCAGTCGTCGCCCTTCTTGGCCAGGATGCCGATGGCCGAGGCGGCCACGCGCCCCTGCGCGATGGCGCTCAGCAGCTCGCCCAGAGCCACGGGCAGGCAGGCCGCGAAGATCTGCCAGCCGGTCTGCAGGCTGATGCTGATGACGCTGCCGCCCAGGATGCCCACCTTGTTCACCGCCAGGAACCAGGCCACCAGGCCGTACAGGCCCTGGGTGCCGGGGAGCACCTGGAGGATCATTGCCTTGCCGAACTTGCTGGGATCCTCGGAGCAGAGGCCCGCGGCGGCTTCGCCGGCGATGCCGGTGCCCTTGGCGCTGCCCACGCAGGCCAGTCCGACCGCAAGTGCCGCGCCCAGGAGCGCGATGGCGAGACCGCCGAATGATTCGATGAATGATGCCATTTTACTGTTCCTCCTTGATGACTTCTACATATTTTGTACGGATGCTCAGGGGGGCGAAGGGTCTGCCCCCATCCCGGTAGAATTTGCCGAAGAATTCAAGATACTGCAGCCTCGCCGCGTGGACGTAGGTGCCGATGATGTTGATGCCCATGTTGAAGATGTGCCCGATCAGGAAGATGATGATGAACGCTGCGATGGAGCCCGTCAGGCTGCCCAGCACGTTCACCACGCTGGCGATGACGGAGCCCGCCAGCAGCAGGGCCATGAGCCTTGTGTACGAGAGAATGTCCCCCAGGTAGCTGGTGATATCGTAGAGGCTGTAGAGCCCGCCGAAGAACTTGCCGAAAAAGGTGGGCTTGCCGCGCCCCTGGGTGCAGATGAGGGCCAGGGCGCCGGCGATGGCCACCCACCAGCCCTTGCCCAGGGCGCCCAGGGCGATGCCCGCGAACAGGAGCCACCAGGAGCCCACGTCCATCAGGGCGTCGTACCATTTCCCGTCCCGGATGAGCATGACCGCGTTGATGGCCATGCCCACGATCAGATGGACCGCGCCGATGGCGAGGGAGCCGATGAGCATGACCATGGGCTGCTTCAGCGGGTCGATGAGGCTCCACAGCTCGGCGTGCTTCAGGCCCAGCATGTCGCTGAGCACCGGCACCGCGTCCCCGAACAGGCTGCCGAAGAGGAAGCCGAAGATAAACGTGGTGATGCCGCAGAGCTTCAGAAGCCCGGCCATGTATTTCATGGTGCCCCGGAGCTTCAGGAATTTCGTGGCCAGCAGCCCCAGGACCAGCAGGATGATCCCGTAGCCCATGTCGGCGTACATGATGCCGAAGAACGCGCAGAACCAGGGCGTGATCAGCGGGTTCGGGTCCACCCCGTCGTAGGAGGGGAGAGAGTACATCTCCGTCACCATCATCAGGGGCTTTGTCAGGACGCTGTTTTTCAGCTTGATCGGAACCTCCGGAGTATCCTCCTCCGCGGGCTCCTCCAGCTCCCAGGCGCAGCCGTATCTGTCCAGCGCGTCGGTGAGCTTTTCCGCCTCCGGCGCGGGTACCCAGCCGGTGAGGCAGACGGAGGATTCCGTCGTCAGCAGCTTTTCCCCGGCCTCCTCCCTGGCGATCTTCGTCGCGGTGAGGTCGCAGGCGATCTTCAGCCCGGGCCGCTCCGCGGCCAGGGCTTTGACCTCGTTCAAAAGGTCCTGCTCCTCCTGGGCCAGCGCGTCCAGCCGCGCCCTGGCGGAGCGGATGGCCGCCTCGGGCGTCTGCTCCTCGGTTTTCAGGGAGCTCTGGGCGAAGCCGAAGGCGCGCACCGCGTCCAGCGCGGCCTCATACTCGTCCTTCAGCGCCAGCAGGAACACATAGTGCTGCTCCTTCGACGAGGATACGGTGAAGAGCTGGGCCTCCGGCGCGGCCTCCGCCAGCGCGGCCTCCAGCGCGCGCATGTCCGCGGCGCCGGGCACGGTCCCGATGGTGCAGGCGGTGGCCGCCGTTCCCGACAGGTTCAGGGGGAGACCCAGCTCCTGCCAGGGGATCAGGGATTCCTCCACCCCCCGCTCCCGGGCGGATTCGGACTGGATGCGCCGGATGCGGGAATCCAGGCCGATGAGCTCGTCCGCCGTCCGGAGCCGGGCTTCCGTTTCGCTGTCGTCCAGGAACCGGTCGCGGCTCACCTCGTCCAGGGGGGCGAAGAGCTTCGATTTCACCGGGGCGTACTGGTCCAGCACCTCCAGCGCCCGCTGGAGGCGGGCCTGCTCGTCCCGCCGCTCCTCCGCCCGGCTCGGCGCCCGCGGGAGGGAGATATCCTCCGGCGCCTCCGCCTGGCTCAGTTCCACGCACCCCAGGAGCATCAGCTCCTTCAGAAGGGCGTCCTTCTCGGACCGGGGGGCGATGACGCTGAGCTTTTTCATTTTGACGATGGACATCAGCCGTTCACGATCCTTTCCACAATGAGCATGGCCGCCTGGTCAAGCCGGGAGCCGGCGCGCACGCGCATGGCCGCCTGCCTGTTGGCGGTATTGTCGGCCAGGTCGCGGGCGACGCCCTCCGCCTTTTCGTCGGCGGCGCGCATCAGGTGGGTCAGCTCCTCCTCCGCCCGGGCGATCCCGGCGCGGACAGCCTCCTCCGCGGCCTTCTCCGAGGCGGAAACCTGTTCCGCGGCCACGGCCTGGGCGGCGGCCCGGGCCTTTTTGGCGGCCTCCTCCGCGGCGGTCACACGGTCCACCGCGTCCTTTGATAGCATTTCATCACACCTCCCAACAGCTTGGATCCCGCCCGGCGCGGGCCGCTTTTCACGCCCTCGCCGGAGCGATGCCCGCCATGTCGGTGACGCGGGCGATTTGCGCTGGGTAATTAAGAATATTTTACCTGATTCCATGTTGGAATTCAAGTGCAAAACAGAATTGGACCAAAAAAAGTTGTCCCCGTGCGCCGCGCTTTCTGACGGCCGCCCGCCTGCGCGAGACAGCGAAGGATCCCTGCCGTCAGGGGATTTCAGAGCAAAAACGCGGGAAATAAAAAGTTGGCTGCAAATGCGGCGGAAATCTTGCGAAAGCTGAAAAGATGCTGTATGATATCAGACAGCATCCAGACGCCAGAAGGAGAGAATGGAAATGGGAGAGAAGAAGAGGAGACGCTGGGGCGACAGGAAGGAAGGCCGGTGGCTCCGGGGGTTGGACCCCTACTACGCGCTGACCCCGTACATCATGAAGACGAAGAACGACGCCTGCAACTATTTCAACGACTCGGTGGAGATCTCCGAGGCGGACCGCTATCTGCGGCGCAAGCGGGCGGAGGGCATGCCCGGGCTGGGGATGCTGCATCTGTTCATCGCGGCCTACATCCGGGTGGTGAGCCAGAAGCCCGCCGTCAACCGGTTCGTGTCCGGCCGGAGGATCTACGCCAGGAACGACATCGAGTACGTGATGAGCATCAAGAAGGAGATGAAGAGCGACGGGGGAGAGACCTCCCTCAAGCTCAAGTTCAGGCCGGACGACACCCTCCAGACCGTGTATGAGAAGCTGAACGCCGCCGTGGAGGAGATCCGGGGCGGACAGCAGGACACCAGCACCGACAAGGTGGCCGCCGCCTTCATGAAGCTGCCCCGGTTCATCATCCAGTTCCTCATCAACCTGGTGCTGCTTTTCGATTACTTCGGGCTGCTGCCCCAGGCGCTGCTGGACGCGTCGCCCTTCCACGGTTCGATCATCATCACCGACCTGGGCAGCCTGGGCATCCCGCCGGTGTACCACCATCTGTACAACCTGGGCAACCTGCCCGCCTTCGTGGCCTTCGGCGCCAAGAGAAGGGAGAACGAGGTCCAGCCCGACGGCACCGTGAAGCAGAAGAAGGTTCTGGATTATACCGTCGTCACCGACGAGCGCATCTGCGACGGGTTCTACTTCGCCCAGGCGTTCAAGTACTTCAAGAGCTATCTCCGCCACCCGGAGGTGCTGGAGACCCCGCCCGAGACCGTGGTGGAGGACGACGGGAAATAAGCCCGCCCTTGCGCGCCCCGCCCATCAAAATCGAATGACCGCACCTGCCGCCGCCGGTTTCCGGCGGCGGTTTTTGTATTCTGCGGCGGGGTGCTCCCCGCTGGGGGTGGGTTTTCCCGGCGCAGGGGGATGCCGTTTTCTATTTATCCCCGGCGCAGGCCGGGAGGCTGGTCATCCCTTCGGGGACCCACTTTCCCCACGTCGGGAAAGTGGGCAAAGGGGCGCTTAAGGGAAAACCGTTCCGCAGCGGTTTTCCCTTAAGAATTCCTTTCGCGCGGCCAAGGGGCCTGCGGGGCCCCTTGGATCCCCGGGGGCAGGACGGGGGAACGGGGGAACGGAGCTTGCAAAACGACCAACACTCTGTCTCCCATTTCTCGATCACGAGCCCAGCGAAGCGGGTCGTGATCGAAGAGGACGAGCAGCGGAGTGAGTGAGCTTTCGCCGCCCCGGCGGAAGTGAAGGATACGGAGCTTGCGAGGACGAGGCACCGCACTGCGGCAGCAAAATGACA
>JAFWFZ010000022.1 GCA_017515345.1 Oscillospiraceae bacterium
GGCGCGGTGCAGGCGTTCCGGGCGGGGTACGGATATCTGAAAACGTCCAACAGCACGTACATCGAGGTGCAGGGCTACGGGCACACGTCGCAGTCCGGCACCGTCTGCAACTACCAGAACTGGAAGGCCGTCAAAGTGAGCCGAAGCTCCGGCACCAACTGGGCAAGCTACTCCTCCCTGACGCCGGGCGGCGCGGGGGGCGATGGCGGCAACGGCGGCATGGGCGGAAAGATCTACATCGCGGACGTGGAGATCACGCCCGGCGGGACCGTGACGGTGAGTCTCGGCACCGGCGGCGCTGGGGGCTACCCGGCCGACGACCCGGATCACGACCCCGTTGGCGTGGACGGCACGGCCACCACCGTCACCATAGGCGGCGACGTGCTCTCCAGCGAAAACGGGCAGGTCTACCCGGAGGGGTACATCGACGTGATCAGTGGTGTGCGCTACGCGGCCATGGGCGATACGGGCACGCCGGGCGGCGCCGGCGGTGCAACAGAGGGGTACACCACCGTGTATCCCGGTGAAAACGTGGGCGCCCATACCGGCGGCAGCGTCACGGGAAGCGGCGAGGCAAACCCAAGCGGCTCCGGCGGCGGCGCTTCCGCCACGGCGGACGGCAGCCCAGGCACTACGGCGGCGTCAAGCCACCGCGGAGCGGGCGGCGCGGGCGCGAGCGCGAATTCGGCACCTCCCGCACCGGCTGCGGCCGGTCAGGGCGGTACCGGCGGCTACGGAGGAGGAGGCGGCGGCAACGCCGCGGGCTGGAATCCCACCGCCAGTACTTACCACGTAGCGTCCCCGGCTCCCGGCGGGAACGGGGGCCCGGGCGGCGCGGGCGCACCCGGCGTGGTGCTCATCTTCTACGGAGATCCCGTGCCGGAGGTACCGGCAGACGCGCTGAAGGACTGGTACAGGCAGGTCATGATCGATGAGGACGGCAAGACCGTCACCGTCACGGGCGGGTACCGGTCGAAGTACAGCGGCTGGCAGATCGACGATTTTATCGGGGAGGTGCTCAATGGCTGAGTATCAGATGACACACAGCGGCGCGGAGCTGGACGAGGCCGTCGGCTACGTGCTGGATAACTATAAGGACGTGACGCCGGTGACCGCCACGGCAAACGACGTGGTGTTCGGAAAGATCATCGTCACGCCGGAGGGGCCGGTAATGGGCACGTATCAGGGCGTGGTGCCGCCCGCGAGCTGGAGGAAGACAGCAGAGGGCGACCCCGCCGTGGTCTCCGACGGCATGGCCGGCTGGCCGCTGCACGGCCTCTCCGCAGAGATCTCGTTCACACAGTCCGGCAGCGGCGACCCGTCGCCAACCAACGTGCGGCCCATCGGCGGGCGCGACGGCGTGGAAGTGACGCAGAACGGCAGCACGGCGGTGTCCGTGGAGTTCCCGGAGACGCCGGGCACTGTATATGGTGGCGTCATGGACTTCAGGACGGGCGTACTGACGGTGACGCACCGGTACAGGACGCTCAACGGCTCCGAAACATGGACGACGTGGAGCGGCAGCGCCCACAGCGTCCGCGTCAACGCCTCGGACATGATGGGGCAGGAAACCGGCGATCCGTCCGATTCGTGGATGGCTGCGGACGGCGCGGCGTGCGATTCGCTGCCCGTCGTGGCGGCAAACGCAGGCGCGCCATGCCTTCGCTTTTACAAGCCGACGCAGAGGATATACGTTTACTGGGCGGAATCCATCGATCCGTCCATCACGTCGGCGGCCACGTGGAGGGCGTGGCTGGGAGATCACCCCATCAACGTGGTCTACCCGCTGGCGGAGCCGGTGACATATCAGCTCGCGCCGCAGGAGATGCCGCTGCTCGCGGCGGGGACGAACTCCTTCGCCGCGGACACCGGCGGCGTGACCGTGACGTATTACTCCGCCCCGGAGCCGTGAGTGGCCGGACGCGCCCGAACGGCATAGGATGGAGCGGCAGGCGGGAGGTGTGACATGGAAGCGGCCGCAAGCATTATCGTGGGGGTCCTGTCCCTGATCGGGGCCCTGATGGGAACCTATTATTCCAACAGAAGGACGACGGCACTCCTGTCCTACCGGATGGAGCGGCTGGAGAACGAGGTCAGGGAGCTGGGCGGCTTTGCCCGGCAGACGCCGGTCCTGGAGGAAAAGGTGAACAGCCTGGATCACAGACTCAGCAGTCTGGAGGTGTGCAAATGAAGGATACGGTCCTGCGCCGCCTCGTCAGCGTGAAGAGCGTGGTCACCATCGTGCTGACGCTGGTGTTCGCGTATCTCTCCGTGACGGGGAGCATCGGCGGAGACAGATTTTTGACGATTTTTTCCGTGGTCATCGCGTTCTATTTCGGGACGCAGGCCACGAGGAACGCGGAGGTGAACTGAATGTCGAACAGTCCCCTGGTGAGCTACACGAGATACAGCCCCAACCACAGCGGCAGGCGCACCCACGCCATCGACACGGTGACGATCCACTGCATGGCGGGGAATATGAGCGTGGAGAGCTGCGGCGCCCTGTTCGCGAATCCGGAGACGGAGGCCAGCTCCAACTACGGCATCGGCTCCGACGGGCGCATCGCCCTGTATGTGGACGAGGAGAACAGGAGCTGGTGCAGCTCCAACGCAAAGAACGACAACCGCGCCGTGACCATCGAGGTGGCGAACACGGTGGCCGCAGAGCCCTGGCCGGTGAGCGACAGGGCGTACGCCGCCCTCATCGACCTGCTGACGGACATCTGTCAGCGCAACGGCATCAAAAAGCTCCTGTGGAAGGCGGACAAAAGCCTGATCGGGAAGGTGGAGGAGCAGAACATGACCGTCCACCGCTGGTTTGCCGCCAAGGCCTGCCCCGGCGACTGGCTCTACAGCCGCCACGGGAAGATCGCGGCGGAGGTGAATGAGAGACTGGAGGAGAAGCCCATGACGTATGACGAGTTCCTGGCCCTCTACAAAAGAGCGCGGGACGAGACGGACCCCTACTACGCCGCCCTGTCCGACGTGCCGGAGTACTGGCGGGGCGAGGTGGAGCAGCTCCTGGCCGCGGGGGCCATCCGGGGCAACGGGAAGCACCCGGTGGGCAAGCGCAGGTCGGAGCTTCAGGCGATGATCCCCGCCGCCCGCTACGCCCAGGCGCTCCTGCCCACGCAGGAGCCGGCGGAGTAAGCGGCAGCCGGGGTGCGGGGGCGCGGCCGGAGCGTATGCCGCCCTCCCCGGCCCCGCCGCGGGGGGGTGCGGGTTCTCCCCCTCGGTGGGGGCCACGCCTGTTTTCGCCCCGGAGCAGCCGGGGGCGGGTTTTTCCCTGCCGGGGGGTGCCGCCTCCTATTTCTCGCAGGCCGGGGGCTGGTCATGCCTCCGGCGGCCCACTTTCCCCTCGCCGGGAAAGTGGCAAAGGGGCGCTTAAGGGAAAACCGTTCCGCAGCGGTTTTCCCTTAAGAATTCCTTTCGCGCGGCCAAGGGACCCTGCGGGGTCCCTTGGATCCCCGGGGGCAGGACGGGGGAACGGGGAAACGGAGCTTCCCAAAATGACCCACTCTCCGTCTCCCGTTTCTCGATCACGAGCCCAGCGAAGCGGGTCGTGATCGAAGAGGACGAGCAGCGGAGTGAGTGAGCTTTCGCCGCCCCGGCGGAAGTGAAGGATACGGAGCTTGCGAGGACGAGGCACCGCACTGCGGCAGCAAAATGACA
>JAFWFZ010000023.1 GCA_017515345.1 Oscillospiraceae bacterium
AACAGCCTTGCTGTTTTGCCATATACTCATTGCAATGAGCATCGGGCGAATGATTTTTAGAATCATTCGCTGCCAAACTTGTCGTTTGGCAGCGAAATCAATCGAATCCTCGATTGATTTCGCCATCCGATGATCATTATAATTACAGACGCCGGACTTACGACGACCGCACCTCCGCCTCGCCGACCACGGCGAGGCCCACGTCCAGGGTCTGCCCGTTCTCGGCGGCGGTGGTCTGCCGCTCCAGCCGGGAGGTGACGCGCACCTCCCCCGCCGCGCCCCTGCGCCGGGCTTCCGCCAGGGCGGCCTCCTCCGCCTGGCTCCGGGCGTAGGCAAGAGCCTCGTTCCGGTTGAACGTGCTGCTGCTGCCCGTGGGGGCGTGGACGATGAACAGGGTCATGTCCCGGCCCGGGTCGTACCGCTGGGAGATGGCCACCCGCACCTCCACGTTCAGGTCCGCCGCCAGCGCGCCGATGGCGTTGGCCACCTCGGCGTTCTCCGGCAGCAGGCACTCCGCCCCCATGAGCTCCGCCACCTTGGGCAGGAACAGATGGGTGGGCGCGCCGATGCCGATGAGGGTGTAATCCGTGGCGAAGGCGGACCGCAGGAGCCGCACGCCCGCCGCGTCCCGCTCCTGCCAGGCCCGGCGGATGAGGAATTCCGTCTGCCCGTCGAGCCCGTCTCCGAACTGCGCCGGGTACTGGCGCTCCAGGGCGATGCGCATCAGGTTCTCGAAGATCTGCCCCTCCACCAGGGCGTAGGCCTCCTCCGCGAACCGCTGCAGCTCCTCCTCCGTCTCCGCCCGGCCCATGGACTGGAGCATATACCGCGCCGCCAGGACGCTGGCCTCCCGGTCGTACTCCAGGTAGTCGCCCCGGATATGCATGAAATCGGTGGGCGTCATGCCGATGCGCATGATCACGCCCTCCTCCTCCAGCCGCTCGCTGTTCAGGTGGTAGATGTCGATCCCCGCCTCCGTCTTCAGGTGGGCCAGGAGCCTGGGGCCGGAGCGCACGTGGTCGATGAGCCGCCGCTCGGCCTCGTCGTAGTGGTCGAGGTTCTCCGGCTCCCGCACCAGGTAGAAGAACTCCTGCAGCGGGAACTGGTTGTAGCGCTTCTCCCGCAGGAGCTGCCGGAGCTTTCCCTTGATCTCCGGCCACTGGACGGCGGCGGAGCAGAAGGAGCGCACCCGCCGGGGAAACAGCCGCGGCGTCCAGTCCACCAGCCGGATGGCGCTGTCGCCCCCCAGGTTGTAGGGGGAGACCATGATCCCCCGCACGCTGGTGAGCCAGCCCGCGATGCGGATCCCCTCCGGCGCGGTGACGGGCTTCCTCGCCTTCACCACGCTCACGTCGGTGGAGGTGCCGCCCATATCCACGATGATGTAGTTTTCACTGTCGGAAAAGCCCTTCCCCGCCAGCACGCTGGCCGCGGGTCCGGAGAGGATGGTATCCACCGGCCGGGAGAGGGTCAGGTCCGTGGCCATAAGGCTGCCGTCGCTGCGGACGACCATGACCGGGGCCGTGCAGCCCCGCCTGCGGAAATCGGCCTCGGCCGCCTCCACGAATTCCCGGACGATGGGGAAAAGCCGGGCGTTGAGCAGGGCGGTGGCGCCGCGCGCCAGCACGTTGACGCCGGAGGTGAGCTCGCTTGCCACCACGCACTTGGCGTCCGTCCGCTCCCCGGCCAGCTCCCGGAAGCGCTTCTCATTGGGCGCGCCGGAGTAATCGGCGTAGAGCTCCACGGCGGAGAGGGCGTCCGCGTCGCTGAGCCAGTCCCGGTGCTCCGCGAACAGCGCCTCCCAGTCCGGCTCGTCCACCTGCAGGCCGTCGGCGCTGGAGTGGGTGTCCACGCAGAGGACGGCGTCCCGCTTCAGGCTGTACTTCTCCCGGGCGCCCAGCCGGTCCAGGTATTCGTCGTTGAGCCCGAACAGCACCAGCTTCGCCCGGCAGCCCTTCCCCTCGATGCAGGCGTTCGTCGCCAGCGTGGTGGAGAGGGACACCAGCGCCGCCTCCCGGATCAGCTCCTGGGGGAGCATATCCAGCGCCTTCCCGATGCCGATGGCCAGATCCTCCCGCGTGGTGAGGGTCTTCCCCTTGGCAAGCAGCTTTTTCGTCTCCAGGTCGACGGCGACGGCGTCGGTGCAGGTGCCGCCGGTGTCGATCCCGATCCCGATCTTCATAGGCTCCTCCGATCTCCTGTAAGATTTTGGCGTATCCTGTTTTTCAACATACCGCATTTGCCCCCCGCTGTCAAGCGCCCGATCCGGGGCCATAACGCCGGAACCCGGCCGATAACGGCTTTTTCATGGAAATGTCTTGCAATCCGCTCCGCCATGCTGTATAATCCTTTTGCCGCGGTGAGCGCGGGAGAGAGCGCGCCGCGGCGGAAAAACCGAATAAAAAATGATCGGTGCCGCTCCGGGTTTTCCGGGGCGGAAAAAGGAAAGCAGGTGAGATTCCTGCACGAGCTCGTCACTGTGATTGGGGAGCGCATCGCCTTGCGTGCGGAAGCACGGTCACTGGCCCATGGCCGGGAAGGCTGCGTTGCGCGTCGATCCGTCAGTCAGGAAGCCTGCCGGTCATTGGTACAGGGATCACTGATTCCAGACCACGAGTTTCTGGTCTTGCCGAGATTTATGTCAGCACCTTTGACTCGTTTGGGGGCTGACTGTTTTTTTATGTCCGTCCCCGGACGCGGAGAGCGTGGTCCTCGTATCTGTTTGGTTGCAAATCGTCTCTCAGGAGACAAAGATAGGAGGATACCAATGAAAAAGACACTTGCACTGATCCTTGCGGCCGTCCTGCTCTTCTCCCTGCTGGCGGCCTGCGCCAAACAGGAGACGCCCGCGCCCAGCGCCGAGCCCTCCGAATCCGCCGCTCCCGCCCAGAGCACGGAGCCCAGCGCCGCCCCCTCCGAGTCCGCTCCCGCTCCCGCCGAGGAGGAAGAGGACGAGGAGAACTACGACACCGGCGACGCCTCTCTGGACAACGTCCGCAATGAGGACGGCATCGGCCCCAACGAGCTCCTTGTGGTGAGCTTCGGCACCAGCTTCAACGACAGCCGCCGTCTCACCATCGGCGGCATCGAGGCCGCCGTGGAGGCCGCCTTCCCCAACTGGAGCGTCCGCCGCGGCTTCACCAGCCAGATCATCATCGACCACGTGAAGAGCCGCGACAACGTCGCCATCGACAACCTGGAGGAGGCTCTTGACCGGGCCGTCGCCAACGGGGTGCAGACCCTGGTGGTGCAACCCACCCACCTGATGAGCGGCTTTGAGTACACCGACGTGCAGGATACCGTGGCGAAGTACGCCGACTCCTTCGAGGAGGTCGTTCTCGGCACTCCCCTGCTCACCAGCGACGAGGACTTCGACCGGGTGGCGGACATCATCGTGGAGGCCACCAAGCAGTATGACGACGGCAAGACCGCCATCTGCTTCATGGGCCACGGCACCGAGGCCGCTTCCAACCCCGTCTACGCAAAGATGCAGCAGATCCTGGCCGGCAAGGGCATGGCCAACTACTTCATCGGCACCGTGGAGGCCGAGCCCTCCCTGGAGGACGTGCTCGCCGCGGTGAAGGCCGGCAGCTATGAGAAGGTCGTCCTTGAGCCCCTGATGATCGTGGCCGGCGACCACGCCAACAACGACATGGCCGGCGACGAGGAGGATTCCTGGAAGTCCGCCTTCGAGGCCGAGGGCTACAAGGTGGAGTGCATCCTCCGCGGTCTCGGCGAGCTGGAGGGGATCCAGCAGCTCATCGTGGAGCACACCCAGGCCGCCATGGCCGGACTTGAAGAAAACTACGATACGGGAGACGCTATGCTTGACGATACGAGAAATGCCGACGGCATCGGCGAGGACGAGCTCCTCGTGGTGAGCTTCGGCACCAGCTTCAACGACAGCCGCCGCCAGACCATCGGCGCCATCGAGGCCGCCGAGGAGGCCGCCTTCCCGGAGTGGAGCGTGCGCCGCGGCTTCACCAGCCAGATCATCATCGACCACGTGAAAAAGCGCGACAACGTGACCATCGACAACCTGGAGGAGGCTCTTGACCGGGCCGTCGCCAACGGCGTCAAGCGCATCGTGCTCCAGCCCACCCATCTCATGAGCGGCTTCGAGTACACCGACGTGCAGGATACCGTGGCGAAGTACGCCGACTCCTTCGAGAAGATCGCCATCGGCACGCCGCTGCTGACCACGGACGACGATTTCGCCCGGGTGGCGGACGTCATCGTGGAGGCCACCAGGGAGTATGACGACGGCAAGACCGCCATCTGCTTCATGGGCCACGGCACGGAGGCCGACTCCAACCCCGTCTACGCCAAGATGCAGCAGATCCTGGCCGACAAGGGCCTGGCCAACTACTTCATCGGCACCGTGGAGGCCGAGCCCTCCCTGGAGGACGTGCTCGCCATGGTGAAGGCCGGCGAGTACACCCGCGTGGTGCTGGAGCCCCTGATGATCGTGGCCGGCGACCATGCCAACAACGACATGGCCGGCGACGAGGAGGATTCCTGGAAGTCCGTCTTTGAGGCCGAGGGCTACGAGGTGGAGTGCATCCTCCGCGGCCTCGGCGAGCTGGAGGGCATCCGTCAGCTCATCGTGGAGCATACCCAGGCCGCCATCGACCAGGTGGCATAAACAACCGAACCCCGAATACCCGGCGCCCCGGTCACCCCGGGGCGCTTTCGGGGATTAAAGAGGCGATATTATGAGAAATCGAATCCTGGCAGCGGCGCTCTGCGCCCTGCTTCTGAGCTCCATGCTGGTCTCCTGCGGCGGGAATGCCCCCGCCGAGAGTGCGCCGCCGTCCGCCTCTGATTCACCGGCGGAGAGCGCGGCCCCCGCTGAATCGGCCGCCCCCGCAGAGAGCGCGGCCCCCGACGAGAGCGACGCTCCCGACGAATCAGCCGCCCCCGAAAACGACAAGATCGCGGACGAGAGCGAGATGACCGTCATCGAAGAGGTGGGCGACCCCAACATGATCCCGGTGTACGCGGAGAACATGAAGGACGGCGAATACCCCATCCAGGTGGAGTGCAGCTCCTCCATGTTCCCCATCGAGGAGGCGCTGCTCACCGTCTCCGGCGGGAAGATGACCGTATCCATGACCATGGGCGGCACCGGGTATCTCTACGTCTATATGGGCACCCCGGAGGAGGCGGTGGCCGCGGACGAGGCGGCATACGTCCCCTACACGGAGGCCGCGGACGGCAGGCACGTCTTCACCGTGGAGGCGGAAGCGCTGAACGTCCCCACCGACTGCTCCTCCTTCAGCAAAAACAAGGAGAAGTGGTACGCCCGCACCCTGGTGTTCCGGGCGGACAGCCTGCCGCTGGATTCCTTCGCCGACGGCTTTGTGAAAACGCCGGAGACCCTGGCCCTTGCGGACGGGGAATACACGGCGGAGGTGGCCCTCTCCGGCGGAACGGGCAAGGCCACGGTCACGAGCCCGGCAAAGCTCATTGTTTCCGGCGGGACCGTCACGGCGGTGATCGAATGGTCCAGCTCCAACTATGACTACATGATCGTGGGCGGCGAGAAGTACCTCACAGTGAACGAGACGGGCAACTCCGTGTTCGAGATCCCCGTCAGCGTGTTCGATTTCGGCATGGCCGTCAGGGCGGACACCACCGCCATGTCCACGCCCCATGAGATCGACTACACCCTCTTCTTCCGCTCCGATTCCATCGCCCCCGCTCAGTGAGCGGGGATCCACTCACCGGAGGTAACGCTATGAAACGGCTGCTCTCCCTGATCCTTGCGGCACTGCTGCTCCTCCTCTGCGCCTGCGGCGGAGGGAGCCCCCAGTCCGCGCCGGCCCCCTCCCAGTCCTCCGCCCCCGATACGGCTCCCGCGCCCGATACGGCCTCCCCGGCCGGGCAGGAGGAGGACGGCGCCGCCTTCTGCGGCCTCCGGCACGAGGGCAGCATGGACCTCCGTTACGCGGAGGAGTTCTCCGTGGACTACTATGAAGGGGGCTTCAAGCTCCTGACCATCGGGGACGGGAACCGCTACCTGCTGACGCCGGAGGGGCAGGAGCCCCCTGCGGGGCTGCCCTCCGACGTGCGGATCATCCGCACACCGCTGAAGTCCGTCTACCTGGCGGCCACGGCGGCCATGGCCCTGTTCGACGCGCTGGACGCGCTGGACGTGATCCGTCTCTCCGGCACCCAGGCCGACGGCTGGTACATCGAAAACGCCGCGGCGGCCATGCGCGGGGGGGACATACTCTTCGCGGGCAAGTACTCGGAGCCGGACTACGAGCTGCTGGTGGAGGCGGGCTGCGATCTTGCCATCGAGTCCACCATGATCCTCCACACGCCCAAGGTGCAGGAGATGATCGAGCGGCTGGGCATCCCCGTGTTCATCGAGCACTCCAGCTATGAGAGCCACCCCCTGGGCCGCACCGAGTGGATCAGGCTCTACGGCGCCATGCTGGACCGCGAGGAGGAGGCGGAGGCGTTCTTCGACGCCCAGGCCGCCGTCATGGATGAGCTGGAGAACTTCGAGAATACGGAGAAGACCGTGGCCTTCTTCTACATCAGCTCCGGGAACAAGGCGGTGGTCCGCACCTCCGACGATTACATCGCCAAGATGATCGGGCTGGCCGGCGGACGATATGTATTCTCCGACCTGACCCAGGATTCCGCCAACGCCTCCGTGTCCCTGAGCCTGGAGGAGTTCTACGCCGCCGCCGTGAACGCGGACTACCTCATCTACAACGCCGCCATCGACGAGCCCATGGAGAGCATGGACGAGCTTCTGGCAAAGAGCCCGCTCTTCCGGGACTTCAAGGCGGTCAGGGAGGGCAATGTCTGGTGCACGGGCAAATCCCTCTACCAGGCCACCGACATCGTCGGCAGCCTCATCAGCGACATCCACGGCATGCTCACCGGAGACACGGAGAACATGACCTTTATCACCAGGCTGGAGTGATCCCATGAAAAACGACGCTTCCCGGAGCGCAACGCTCCGCCGCCGCGCCCGGTATGAGCTGATCTTTCTCCTGCTCATCGCCGCCGTGTGCGTCATCGTGGTGCTGAATATCAATATCGGCAGCGTGCCCATCCCCGTGCCGGAGATCCTGCGCATCCTGTTCACCAGGGCCGGGGACGATACCCAGGTGGGCATCATCTGGGGCATCCGGCTGCCCCGGATGCTCATGGCCGCCATCCTGGGGGGCGGGCTGTCCCTTTCCGGCTTCCTGCTGCAGACGTTTTTTGCCAACCCCATTGCCGGGCCCTTCGTGCTGGGCATCTCCTCCGGCGCGAAAATGGTCGTCGCCGTGGCGATGATCTACTTCCTCGGCATATTCCGCACCGTCTCCTCGGCGGTGCTGGTGGTGGCGGCCTTCATCGGGGCCATGCTATCCACCGGGTTCATCCTGCTTATCTCCCGAAAGCTCAAAAGCATGTCCACCCTTCTTGTGGCGGGCATCATGATCGGCTACATCTGCTCCGCCGTCACCGATTTCATCGTCACCTTTGCGGACGATTCCGATATCGTGAATCTGCGCGGCTGGTCCCTGGGCAGCTTTTCGGGCATGAGCTGGGAAAACGTCGGAACGGCGGCCATCATCATCGGCGTCGTCTCCGTGGCCGTGTTCCTCATGTCGAAGCCCATCGGGGCTTATCAGATGGGCGAGCACTACGCCCAGTCCATGGGTGTGAACATCCGGGTCTTCCGGGTGGCGCTCATCATCCTCTCCAGCATCCTGTCCGCCTGCGTCACGGCCTTTGCCGGGCCCATCTCCTTCGTGGGCATCGCGGTGCCCCATCTCATCAAGCGGGCCATGAACACGTCGAAGCCCATCGTCGTCATCCCGGCCTCGTTCCTGGGCGGCGCCGTATTCTGCATGGCCTGCGACCTGATCGCCCGCACGGCCTTCGCCCCCACGGATCTGAATATCTCCACCGTCACCAGCGTGTTCGGCGCGCCGGTGGTCATCGCCATGATGCTCAGGCAGAGGAAGGAGCGGTGAGCGTGGACTATCTTGTGACGAACGGCCTCTCCGTAGGCTATAACGGACGCGCCCTCATCCAGGAGATCGACCTGGACATCAAAAAGGGTGAGATCGTCACCCTCATCGGGCCCAACGGCTCGGGCAAATCCACCATTCTCAAATCCATCACCCGGCAGCTCCAGCTCATCGCGGGCACCGTGGTGATCGACGGGAATTCCCTCACCTCCCTCCCCTACCGGGAGCTGGCCACGAAGATGGCCGTGGTGCTGACGGAGCGCATCAAACCGGAGCTTATGACCTGCCGGGACATCGTCTCCACCGGCCGCTACCCCTACACGGGGCGGCTGGGCATCCTCTCGGAGGAGGACGAGCAGAAGGTCTCCGAGGCCATGGAGACCGTCCACACCCTGGAGCTGGAGCACCGGGATTTCGGCGCCATCTCCGACGGGCAGCGCCAGCGGGTGCTGCTGGCCCGGGCCATCTGCCAGGAGCCGGAGATCATCGTGCTGGACGAGCCCACCTCCTTCCTGGATATCCGCCACAAGCTGGAGCTGCTGGAGATCCTGCGCTCCATGGCCAAGGCGCGGGACATCACCGTGGTCATGTCCCTCCATGAGATCGACCTTGCCCAGAAGATCTCCGACCGGGTCCTGTGCGTGAAGGGCACGCGGATCGCCCGGTTCGGCCCGCCCTATGAGGTGTTCGACGAGGACACAGTGCGGGAGCTGTACGAGATCGACCGGGGCAGCTACGATCCCCTGTTCGGCAGCGTGGAGCTGCCCAGGCCGGCGGGCGAGCCGGAAACGTTCGTCCTCTCCTCCTGCGGCAGCGGCGTCAACGTGTACCGGGCGCTGCAGAAGGCGGGGATCCCCTTCATCGCCGGCGTCCTGTGGAAAAACGACGCGGACTATTTCGTGGCGCGCCATCTGGCCAGCCGCATCATCGCGGAGGAGCCGTTCCGCCCCCTCTCCCCCCGGGCGCGGGCGGAGGCGCTGGCCGCTGTGGGCTCCTGCGCCGCGGTGATCGACGCCGGGCTCGACCCCGGCGCGCTGGACGCGGGACTTCTCGAGATCGTAAAAGAGGCGGAAAGGCTGGGCAGGCTGCGGCACGCCGACCAACTGCCCGGGATCGTAAAATGAAATATCTGCAATACAATATGCTGGCCCTCCTCATCGGCTTCGTGCTGGACCTGCTCATCGGGGATCCGGAGGGCTGGCCCCATCCGGTCATCTGGATCGGGCGATTCATCAGCTTCATGGAGAAAAAGCTCCGGGCCCGGGGCGGCGACCTGAGAAGGGGTGCCGTCCTGCTCACCGCGTCCGCCGTGCTGCTGACCATGGCGGTCACGGCGGCGGTCGTTTTTCTCCTGTCCCTCTGGGGGGATATCCCCCTCCTGGCGGGCATGAGCGTCATCGCCTGGCTGTGCCTCGCGGCGAAGAGCCTGTATAAGGAGGGGCGCGGCGTGGAAAAGGCGCTGGCCGTCTCCCTGGAGGCGGGCCGGAAGCAGGTGGGCCGCATCGTGGGCCGGGATACCCGGCAGCTTTCGGAGCCGGAGATCATCCGCGCCGCCGTGGAGACGGTAGCGGAGAACGCCGCGGACGGGGTCATCGCCCCCATGCTGTTCTTCTTCGTGGGCGGGCCGGTGCTGGCCATGGGCTTCAAGGCCGCCAGCACCCTGGACTCCATGGTGGGGTATCTGGACGAAAAGTACCGGGATATCGGCTGGTCAAGCGCCCGGCTCGATGATATACTGAATTTCATCCCCGCCCGGCTCTGCGGGCCGCTCCTGTGTCTGGCGGCGTCGCTCACGGGGCTGGACGGAAAAAACGCCCTGCGCATCATGAAACGGGACCACGCCAACCACCTGAGTCCCAACTGCGCCTGGAGCGAGGCGGCCGCGGCGGGCGCCCTGCATATCCGGCTGGGCGGCAGCCATGAGTATTTCGGCAAGCGCATCGACAAGCCCTCCATCGGGGACGACGACCGCCCCTGTCAGCGGGCGGACATCCGCAGGGCGGGCCGTATGATGCTCGTCTCCGCGGCGCTTTTTGCCGCGATCCTGTGTATCCTTGTCATTCTGGGGAGCATCCTGCTATGAAAAAACTGAGAGAGGGCTTCACCACCGGCTCCTGCGCGGCGGCCGCGGCCCTGGCAAGCTGCCTGTGGCAGCGGGACGGCTTCTGCCCCGAGCGGGTGGAGCTCGTGGTGCCGGAGGGGCGCAGCTACGCGCCGGAGATCGTGCCCCACGAGCCGTACCGCTGCGGCGTCATCAAATTCAGCGGCGACGATCCGGACATCACCAACGGCATGGAGATCACGGCGGAGGTATCCGTCTCCGACTCCCCCGGACCGGTGACGTTCCTCGCCGGGGAGGGCGTGGGCACCGTCACGGAGCCGGGCCTCAAGATCCCGGTGGGCGGCGCGGCCATCAATCCCGTGCCCCGGCAGATGATCGAGGACGCGGTGCGCCGCGTCTTTCCGGAAAACGGCGCCGCCGTCACCGTCTCCATCCCCGGCGGGCGGGAGACTGCGAAAAAGACCTTCAATCCCCGGCTGGGCATCGTGGGCGGGCTCTCCGTCCTGGGCACCAGCGGGATCGTGCGGCCCATGAGCCTGGAGGCGCTGCGGGACTCCCTGTACGCGGAGCTCAAAATGCGCGCGGAGCAGGGCCGCCGGGACCTGATCTTCACCTTCGGCAACCAGGGGGAGACCGCCCTGCGCGCCCTGTATCCGGAGGGGTGCATCGTGCAGGTCTCCAACGAGATCGGCTTCATGCTGGACTCCGCCCGGGAGCTGGGCGTCGAACACATCCTGCTGGGCGGCCACCCCGGCAAGATGACGAAGATCGCCGCCGGCGTCATGCAGACCCACAGCCACACGGGGGACGCCCGGCGGGAGGCCATCGTCACCCACCTTGCCCTTATGGGTGCGGATGGGGAGTTGATGAGAAACGTCTATTCCTCCGTCACCACGGACACGGCGGCGGAGTTCATCAAAAGCGCGGGCTTTGACGGCGTATGGGACCGGCTGGCCCAGGCGGCGAAGCGCTACTGCGAGGCGCGGGTCCGCCATGAGATCGTGATCGACACGGTCATCACCGACGGCTCCGGCGCGGTGATGGGCCGTTCGGGAAGGAGCGAGTGATGCACGGCGGCAACGTATGGCAGGGCGGCGACCCCTCCCTGTGGCTGGACTATTCCGCCAACGTGCGGCCGGACGGGCCGCCGGAATGGGTGCGCCGGGCGCTCTCGGCCGCCATCGGCCGGGCGCGGTACTACCCCGCGCTGGACATGGCCGCGGCGGCGAAGGGGCTCTCCGATCTCCTGTCGCTGCCCGCGGAGGCCGTGCTGCCCACGGCGGGCGGCGCCTCGGCCATCGCCCTGGCCTCCCATCTGGAGGCGGAGCGGATGCTGCTGATCTCCCCCTGCTTCGGGGAGTACGCGGTGCAGATCCGGGCCCGGGGCTTCGAGCCGGTCCACGTCTCCCTCCTCCGGGAGGGGCGCCGGCTGGCGTCCCTCATGGAGGCGGCGGAGCCCGTTCTGCGGCAGGGCGACTGCCTGTGGCTCTGCAACCCGCTGAACCCCCTGGGCACGGCTTTTTCAAAAGAGGAGGCCGCATCCCTCCTGTCGCTGGCGGAGGACAGGGGCGCCCGCCTTATCGTGGATGAGGCGTTCATCGACTACTGCCCGGACTGCTCGGTGCGCTCCCTGATCCCGGACCATCCGCGGCTCGCCGTCACCGGCTCCCTGACGAAGATCCTGGGCATCCCCGGCGTGCGGCTGGGGTACCTCTGCTCGGCGGAGGCGGACACGCTCCGCCAGTACCAGCTCCCCTGGGAGCTGAGCTGCTTCGCGGAGGCGGTGGCGGCCGCCCTCCCCGCCCATAAAGCCGAGCTCCTGGAGGAGGCTGCCCTGAATGACAGCCGCCGCGCCCCCTTCGTGCGCGCGCTGGAGGAGCTGGGGATATACGTCTATCCCGGCCGGGCGAACTTCGTCATGGCGGACTTCGGGCGGGACGTGTCCCCCATCGTGGCGGCGCTTCGGAAAAAGCATATCCTGGTCCGGCTCTGTTCGGACTTTCCCGGCCTTGACGACGGGCGCCATCTGCGCCTCGCCGTGAAGGACGAGTCACAAAACGCCGCGTTCCTCGCGGCACTCAAGGAGGCAATGACATGCGCGGAAAATCCCTGATGTTCCAGGGCACAGGCTCCTCCGTGGGCAAATCCATGCTCTGCACGGCGGTGCTGCGCATCCTGAAGCAGGACGGCTACCGGGTCGCGCCCTTCAAGGCCCAGAACATGGCCCTCAACTCCTATGCCACCGCCGAGGGGCTGGAGATGGGCCGCGCCCAGGTGACCCAGGCGGAGGCCGCCGGGATCGAGCCCAGCGTGCGGATGAACCCGGTGCTTTTGAAGCCCACCTCCGACCGGCGCAGCCAGGTGATCGTGGGGGGCCGCCCCATCGGCACCATGGCGGCGGCGGAGTATGAGCAGTACAAGCCCCGGCTCCGGCAGCAGGTGAAGGAGATCTACGACAGTCTGGAAAACGACGTGGACATCGTGGTGATCGAGGGGGCGGGCAGCCCCGCGGAGATCAACCTCCACGACGGGGACATCGTGAACATGGCCATGGCCAGGGCCGCGGACGCCCCGGTGATCCTCATCGGGGACATCAACCCCGGGGGCGTGTTCGCCAGCCTCTACGGCACGGTGAAGCTCCTGCCGGAGGATGAGCAGGCCCGGATCAAGGGCGTGGTCATCAACAAATTCCGGGGCGACGTGAAGATCCTGGAGCCGGGCCTCAAAATGCTGGAGGACCTGCTCGGGATCCCGGTGCTGGGCGTCATCCCCTGGATGGACGTGGACATCGAGGACGAGGACAGCGTGACCGAGCGGTTCAGCCGCCGGACCACCGGCGGCGCCCTGCAGGTGGCCGTGGTGCACCTGCCCCACATCTCCAACTTCACCGATTTCAACATCCTCTCCGCGGACCCGGACGTGTCCATGCGGTATGTGGACTCCCCCGCCGGGCTGAAGGGCGCGCACATCGTCATCCTCCCCGGCACCAAGAACACCATCGAGGACCTGAACTGGCTCAAGAGCCGCGGCCTGGCCGACGCCATCACCCGCTTCGGGCGGGACGGCGGAACCGTCGTGGGTATCTGCGGCGGCTACCAGATGCTGGGCGAAACGCTCCGCGACCCCCACCATACGGAATCCCGCATCCCGGAGCTGGCGGGGCTCGGGCTCCTCAATTTCGACGTGGAATTCATGGACGACAAGACCACCGTCCAGTCCTCCGGCACGGTGAGGTGCCCCGAGGGCTGGCTCAGCGAGTACGACGGCCTCATGCTGGACGGGTACGAGATCCACAGCGGCGTCAATACCTTCGGCCCCGGCTGCGTGCCCTTTTCCTGGCTGAACGGGCGGGAGGAGCCGGACGGGGTGATGAACCGGGCGGGCAACGTGCTGGGCACCTACCTCCACGGCATCTTCGATACCGGCGTGTTCTGGCGCGCCCTGGCGGACCATGTGCGCCGGGAGCAGGGGCTGGACGCCGCCCAGGGCGAGATGCTCACCATGGCGGAGTTCAAGGACCGGGAGTTCGACCGGCTGGCGAACATCGTGCGGGCCAACCTGGATATGGAGGCGGTCTATACGATCATTCGCGGCGGGGACGCCCCCTGCCGCTGGGGGAACGATGAATAGGCCCGCGCACCGGCTGCTGATCGCCGGCACGAACAGCGGCTGCGGCAAGACCACCGTGGTCTGCGCCATCCTGCAGGCGCTGAAAAACCGGGGGCTGGACGTGGGCTCCTGCAAATGCGGCCCCGACTACATCGACCCCATGTTCCACCGGGAGGTCATCGGCCTGCCCAGCCGGAACATCGACCTGTTCTTCTCCCCGGAGGAGGAGGCGCGGCGCGATTTCGCCGCCTCCGCCAGGGAGTATACGGTCATCGAGGGCGTCATGGGCTTCTACGACGGCCTCTCCATGACCTCGGAGGCGGCCTCCAGCTATGCCGTGGCGCGGACCCTCTCCGCCCCCGCGGTGCTCGTCGTGAACGCCAGGGGCATGGCCCTCTCCGCCGCAGCGGCGGTGAAGGGCTTCCTTGAGCTGAGGACGCCGAACCCTATCCGGGGCGTGATCCTCAACGGCGTCTCGGAGATGAGCTGCGGGCTCCTGAAGGAGGCGGTGGAGCGGGAGACGGGCGTGACCGTCTACGGCTGCCTCCCCCGCAGCGGCGACTACGCGCTGGAGAGCCGTCATCTGGGCCTCATCACCGCCCAGGAGATCACCGACCTCCGGGAGCGGCTGGGGAAGCTGGCGGAGCAGGCGGAGCGGTCCATCGACCTGGACGGGCTCCTGCGGCTCATGGAGAGCGCCCCGGAGCTGGAATATGAGCCCCGGCCGGTGAAGAAGCTGGGGGACGTGACCGTGGCCGTGGCGTCGGACCGGGCCTTCTGCTTCTACTACCCCGCGAACCTGGAGCTGCTGGAAGCCCTGGGGGCAAGGCTCGTGCCCTTCAGTCCCCTGACGGATCAGTCGCTCCCCGAATGCGATGGGCTTCTCCTGGGGGGCGGCTACCCGGAGCTCTACGCCGGGGAGCTGTCCGAAAACGTCTCCATGCGCCGCTCCGTGAAGGCGGCGGTGGAGGGCGGTCTCCCCACCGTGGCGGAGTGCGGCGGGTTCATGTACCTGATGCGCAGCCTGGGCGGCGCGGAGCAGGTGGGCGTCTTCGATACGGCATGCGAAAACACGGGCAGGCTCCGCCGCTTCGGCTACGTGACCCTGCGCGCGGAGAGCGAGAGCCTTCTGTTCGCCCCGGGCGACACGATCCGCGCTCACGAGTTCCACTACTGGGACGCGGACAGGCCCGGCGACGCCCTGCTGGCCGAAAAGCCCGGCGGGCGGAGCTGGCGCTGCGCCTACGTAGGCGACACCGTATACGCGGGCTACCCGCACCTGTATTTTCCCAGCGGCCGGCGCGCCGCGGAGCGATTCATAGAGAAATGCATCGAGAGGAGGAACCGTCGTGAAGCCGATGGAGATCGAAAAACGCAGCTTTGAGATCATCGCCGAGGAGCTGGGCGACCGAAAGCCCGACCCGGAGTATGATCTCCTCATCCGGCGGGTGATCCACACCACCGCCGACTTCGACTATTTTGACAATCTGGCCTTCTCCCCCCACGCGGTGGAGACCATGAAGGCCGCCCTTCTGTCCGGGTGCGATATCGTGACCGACACCACCATGGCAAAATCCGGCATCAACAAGAAGGCCCTGGCCCGCTTCGGCGGGGAGGTCCGCTGCTTCATCGGTGACGAGGACGTGGCGGCCGAGGCAAAGGCCCGGGGCGTCACCCGCAGCCAGGTCTCCATGGAAAAGGCGGCGCGGCTCCATAAGCCCCTGATCTTCGCCGTGGGCAACGCGCCCACCGCCCTGTTCGCCATCTGCGATCTGATCCGCGCGGGCAGGCTGGAGCCGAAAATGGTCGTGGGCGTGCCCGTGGGCTTCGTGAACGTGGTGGAGGCCAAGGAGGAGCTCATGCGCACGGCGAAGGACTACATCGTGGCCAGAGGCCGCAAGGGCGGCAGCAACGTGGCGGCCGCCATCGTGAATTCCGTATTATATCAGCTCATGGAGCGGGAGGAATAACCATGGTACATTTTGTTGGCGCCGGCAGCGGCGCGCCCGATCTCATCACCGTGCGGGGGGCCCGGCTGCTCTCCGAGGCGGACGTGATCATCTACGCGGGCTCTCTTGTGAATCCCGCCCTGCTGGACTATGCGAAGCCGGGCTGCGAGATCCACGACAGCGCCTACATGACGCTGGAGCAGGTGCTGGAGGTGATCCGGAAGGCCGAGGCGGCGGGCAGGACCACCGTCCGGCTCCACACCGGCGATTCCAGCATCTACGGCGCGGTGCGGGAGCAGTTCGACGAGCTCATCAAAGCGGGGATCGACTACGACGTGACCCCCGGTGTCAGCGCCTTCTGCGGCGCGGCGGCGAGCCTGAAGGCGGAGTACACCCTCCCCGACGTGAGCCAGACCGTCATCATCACCCGGATGGAGGGGCGCACCCCGGTGCCGGAGAGGGAGAGCATCCGTTCCCTGGCGTCCCACGGCGCCACCATGGTGCTGTTCCTCTCCACCGGACTGCTGGAGGGTCTCCAGCGGGAGCTGATGGCCGGCGGCTACGCGCCGGATACCCCGGCGGCCATCGTCTACAAGGCCACCTGGCCGGAGGAAAAGGTCTTCCGCTGCCCGGTGTGCGAGCTGGCGAAGACCGCGAAGGAGAACAACATCACCAAGACCGCCCTCATCACGGTGGGCGGCTTCCTGGGCGATACCTATGACCGCTCCAGGCTCTACGACCCCGGCTTCACCACGGAATTCCGGGAGGCGGAGAGGTGAAAACGGCGGCGATCCTCTCCTTCACCGACGCGGGCGAGGCGCTGGCGGAGAAAGTGGCGGCGGCCGTCGCGGCGGATTACGTCTCGGAGACGCTGCGCCCCCGGGGCGGCCTGATGCCCGCGGCGGCGGAGCTTTTCCGAAGCCGGGACGCCCTCATCTTCATCGGCGCCTGCGGCATCGCCGTGCGGGCCATCGCGCCCCACGTGGCGCAGAAGACCGCCGACCCCGCTGTGGTCGTGCTGGACGAGAAGGGCCGATTCGCCATCTCCCTTCTGTCCGGCCACATGGGCGGCGCCAACGACCTGGCGCGCCTCATCGCGGAGAGGCTCGGCGCCGAGGCGGTCATCACCACGGCCACCGACGTGAACCGGCGGTTCTCGGTGGATTCCTGGGCGAAAAAGCAGGGGCTCGTCATCGGCAGCATGGAGGCGGCGAAGCGCTTTTCCGCCGCCATCCTGAGGGACGACCTGCCCCTGTGCTCCGATCTTCCCATCGACGGCGATCCCCCCTCCGGCGTGTACTTCGGGTCGGAGGGGCCGCTGGGCGCCTGCGTCTCTTTCCGGGAGAAGGCGCCCTTTGGCGTGACCCTTCCGCTGATCCCCCGGGTGCTGCATCTGGGGATCGGCTGCAAAAGGGGCACGGAGGAGGCGGCGATCCGGGACGCGGCCGAGCGGGTCCTGGCGGAGCATCGCCTGCGTCCGGAGGCGGTGCGCGCCATTGCGTCTGTGGACGTGAAGCGGGACGAGGGCGGCCTTCTGGCCTTCGCCGCGTCCCTTCAACTAACGCCTGCGTTCTACACGGCGGAGGAGCTCGCCTCCGTCGAGGGGGATTTCACCCCCTCTGACTTTGTAAAACGGACCGTGGGCGTGGACAACGTATGCGAGCGGGCAGCCATGCAAAGCGCGGGCGCGGGCGGCAGCCTGATCGTGAGGAAAACGGGCAGCGGCGGCGTCACGGTGGCCGTGGCCGCGGAGGACAGGAGGTTTCGGTTTGAATAAGCTGTATGTAGTGGGGATCGGCCCCGGCGCGGAGGAGCAGATGACCTTCCGGGCCATGAACGCCATGAAGGAGGCCGATGTGATCGTGGGCTACGGGGTCTACAACGACCTGGTGCGCCCCATCTTCCCGGATAAAGAATATCTGCAGACGCCCATGCGCAGGGAGGCGGACCGCTGCCGCATGGCCATCGACAAGGCGCTGGAGGGCAGGACCGTCGCCATGATCTCCAGCGGGGACGCCGGGGTCTACGGCATGGCGGGGCTCGTGCTGGAGCTGGCCCAGGGGAAGGACGTGGACGTGGAGGTGATACCCGGCGTCACGGCGGCCCTCTCCGGCGGCGCGGTGCTGGGCGCTCCCCTCACCCACGATTTCTGCGTCATCAGCCTCTCCGACCTGCTGACGCCCTGGGAGAAGATCGAAAAGCGGCTGGCCGCCGCGGCGGAGGCCGACTTCTGCATCGCCCTCTACAACCCCTCCAGCCACCGGCGCGCCGACTACCTGCGGAAGGCCTGCGACATCCTGCTCCGCGCCCGCTCCGGGGAAACGGTCTGCGGCGTGGTGCGCAGCATCGGCCGCGAGGGGGAATCGGCCACGGTGCTGACCCTCGCCGAGCTGCGGGATTACGCGGCGGATATGTTCTCCACCGTGTTCATCGGCAACTCCCAGACCCGGGTGATCGGCGGCAAAATGGTCACGCCCAGAGGCTACCGGGATGTCTAAGCTCTGTGTTTTCGCCGGCACGGCGGACGGGCGGCGGCTCATCGAGCGCATCTGCGGCCGGGGCGCGTCCATCGTCGCCTGCGTCGCCACGGAATACGGCGAGGTGAGCCTGGGCGTCCACCCGGAGGTGGAGGTCCGCGCCGGCCGGCTGGACCGGGCCGCCATGGAGGAGATGCTCCGGGCCGAGAAGTTCGATCTCGTGGTTGACGCCACCCACCCCTACGCGGAGGCCGCCACCGGGACGATCCGCGCCGCCTGCGCGGCCGTCGGCGCCGAGTATCTGCGCCTGCTGCGGGAAAACGACGCCGGGGACGGGGACGGGGTCTTCGTCCCGGATACGGACGAGTGCATCGAATACCTGAAGACCACCTCCGGGCCCATCCTGCTGACCACCGGCAGCAAGACCCTGCCCCGGTTCTGCGGGGACGCGGCGCTCCGCCCGAGGCTCTGGGCCCGGGTGCTGCCCCTCCCCTCCTCGCTGGAGATCTGCGAAAAAAGCGGCCTCGCCGCCGACCGGATCATCGCCATGCAGGGACCCTTCACCCGGGAGCTGAACACGGCCATGCTCCGCTTCACCGGGGCCCGGCTCCTGGTCACCAAGGAGACCGGCTCCGCCGGCGGCTACCGGGAGAAGATCGCCGCGGCGAAGGAGGCCGGGGCCACGGCCGTCATCATCGGCCGGCCCTCCGGCAACGAATCCGGCGGCGGCGTGGAGGAGACGGCCGCGGAGATCGAGCGCCGCTTCTCCCTGAAGCCCCCTCCGAAAAAGGTGAGCCTCATCGGCATCGGCATGGGCAATGCGGAGACCCGCACCCTGGGCATGGAGCGCGCCGTCCGGGAGGCGGACTGCCTCATCGGCGCGCGGCGCATGCTGGACAGCGTATCATGCGCCGGGAAGGAGACCCATTCCGCCATCCTTGCCGACGACATCGAGCAAACGATCCGGGATTCCGACTGCCGCCGCTTTGCCGTGCTCCTGTCCGGGGACACGGGCTTCTACAGCGGCGCGAAGGCGCTGGTCTCCCGGCTCTCCGATCTGGATGTGGAGGTCCTGCCGGGGATCGGCAGCCTCTCCTACTTCTGCTCCCGTCTGCAAATGCCCTGGGAGAACGTCCGCGCCGTGAGCATGCACGGCCGGGACTGCGACATCGTCCGGCTGGTGGGGGAAAATCCCGCCGTCTTCACCCTGCTGGGCGGGAAGGACAACGCGAACACCGTCCTGCGCGCCCTCTGCGAGGCGGGCTTCGGCTCCCTCACCGCCCATGTGGGCCAGCGGCTGGGCTACCCGGATGAGCGGGTGGTCACCGGCACGGCGGAGGAGCTCATGGACGGCGTCTACGATCCCCTGAGCGTCCTGCTGGTGGAGAACCCGGATCACGGCTCCGCCCCGGTCACCCACGGCCTGCCGGACGAGGCTTTCCTGCGGGACGAGGTGCCCATGACGAAATCCGAGGTGCGGAGCGTCTCCCTCTCCAAGCTGATGCTGACGAAGAACGCCGTCGTCTGGGACGTGGGCGCGGGCAGCGGCTCCGTCACCGTGGAGTGCGCCCTGCTGGCGTCAGGCGGCCGCGTGTACGCGGTGGAGATGAAGGAGAAGGCGCTGGCTCTTCTGGAGAAGAACGTGGAAAAGTTCCGTCTCAGGAACGTGACCGTCGTCCCCGGCGCGGCGCCGGAGGCGCTGGAGCCTCTCCCCGCCCCCACCCACGCTTTCATCGGCGGCAGCTCCGGCAGCCTGCGGCCCATCATCGACCTGCTGCTCCGGAAGAATCCGGAGGTGCGGATCGTGGCGAACGCCGTGACGCTGGAAACGGCGGCGGAGCTCACGTCGATCCTGAAGGAGTTTACCTTCTCCGAGGTGACGGAGCTGAACGTCAGCCGGGCCCGCCGTCTGGGGCGCTACGACCTGATGACCGCCCAGAACCCGGTGTATATCTACACGTTCCAGGGGCGGAAACCCGAATAAAACGAGCCGGACGGCGATCCCGTCCGGCTTTGCTTTTCACGGCTCTTGTATCATCGCCCGTTTTGTGGTATCTTTTTCAGTAGAGCATACGCGGCGTCCCTGTGCAAATGACCCGTCCGGAAGGAGGAGCGATCCATGAAGCGAGTGCTGCTCGTCTTCGGCACCAGGCCGGAGGCGATCAAAATGTGCCCCCTCGTAAACGAGCTGAAGACCAGGAGCGGCCTTGAAACGGTCGTCTGCGTCACGGGGCAGCACCGGCAGATGCTGGATCAGGTGCTGGACACCTTCGGCGTCGCCCCGGACTACGACCTCTCCATCATGAAGGAGCGGCAGACGCTGTTCGACATCACGGAGGCGATCCTGACTCGGATCCGCTCCGTGCTGGATAAGGTCCGGCCGGACGTGGTCCTGGTCCACGGCGACACCAGCACCACCTTCGTCACGGCGCTGGCCTGCTTCTATATGCAGATCCCGGTGGGCCATGTGGAGGCCGGTCTCCGCACCTACAACATCGACTCCCCCTACCCCGAGGAATTCAACCGCCAGGCGGTGGGGATCATCGCCCGCTACCACTTCGCCCCCACGGCCCTGGCAGCGGAGAACCTCCGGCGGGAGGGCAAGGACCCCGCGTCCATCTACGTCACCGGCAACACGGTGATCGACGCCATGCAGCACACGGTGAAGGCCGATTACCGCCACCCGGAGCTGGACTGGGTGGGCGACGGCAAGCTCATCTTCATCACCGCCCACCGGCGGGAGAACCTGGGCGAGCCCATGCACCAGATGTTCCGGGCGATCCGGCGGGTGCTGGCGGAGCATCCCGATTGCCGCGCCGTCTACCCCATCCACATGAACCCTGCGGTACGTCAGGCCGCCGACGAGGAGCTGGGCGGCTGCGATCAGATCCACATCATCGAGCCCATCGAGGTGTTCGACTGCCATAATTTCGAGGCCCGCTGCCACCTGTGCCTCACCGATTCCGGCGGCATCCAGGAGGAGTGCCCCTCCTACGGGCGGCCGGTGCTGGTCATGCGCAACACCACGGAGCGGCCGGAGGGCGTCGAGGCCGGGACACTGCGCCTGGTAGGCACCGACGAGGAAACGATCTACCGGAATTTCACCGAGCTGCTGGAGGATCGGGCCGCTTACGAAGCCATGAGCCGCGCCTGCAATCCCTACGGCGACGGACACGCCTGCAAACGCATCGCGGACATCCTGGAGCTGGGCGTCTACGACCCGTGGTCGCCCGACCGCAAGCAGTGATCCTCCGGCTCTTCCGCGGAATTTGCGCAAAACCGCCGCGCGGCAGGTCAACGGGGCGCATAGTCCCGCGGCCTGACGTCCGGCGGTTTTCATCGATCGTACTGTGATGCGCCGCGCCCGCTCTCTCACTCCGCGCCCGCACCCCCGCTCCCCACCCGCTTCCTCACTGCGCACCCGCTTCCTCACTGCGCACCCGCTCCCCCGCTCCGCCCCCGCTCCCCCGCTGTGCGCATTTTCCACTTGAAATGGAACAGCCGATGCGGTATAATCCCTTTTGTACCTGCCGGTGTGGTGGAATTGGCAGACGCCCGGGACTCAAAATCCCGTGTCCGCAAGGACGTGCGGGTTCGACCCCCGCCACCGGCACCATGTCGTCGCAAGCTGCATATCGCTTGCGACGACTTTTTTGTTTCGCGTCAAGAGTCATCTCGCGCTCATTCCGCCGCTCTTTGCCATTCGATCCAAACAGAAAAAGAACAAGCCGGCTGGACGCTCCAGCCGGCTTTGTACCATTCGCTCGTTCTGTGTGATCCACTCGACGGACCGGCATTCAGCGATCCAGCCATTCCTTCAGTCGAATAAACACTTCCTCCTTATCTTCAGCAGGTATTGCCCCGCTCTTATCCGGGGCATAATGATGACCAAACTCGCTGTCGGGATAAGCTCTCCCGTTAAGCGTTACGGGCTTGTCATATCTCGGTCTGACGTGGATATGAAGATGCGGATCTGGCGCCGCCTCTTTATAGAAATCATTCATCAGGCAGCTCCAGTTACACAGAGCCGCTCCCAAAACAGCCTTCAAACACGCTTCCACTTTGCAAATCAGCTCGCGGAGCTCGTCCCATTCATCATCCGTCAGCTCTGACAGTGAATTGCAGTGACGTTTTAAAACCAAAATGCACCGTCCGATATAATCCTGTTCATCCGCGAGGAAAACAGACCATGATCTGCTTTCGTACACCTGAAACCGTCTGTCTTCTTCAGACAGGCCGCACCAATTACAAGTATCCATTCTTTTCACCTGCCGATCCCGGTTTATCAGGCCTTCCTTATCGGGTGCCTTATGACCGTCTTCCATTTCTCCGGCGGTACTTTCCTCGCGTTGGAAAGATATATCTCGTGATGCAGGCGGGAATCTGATAAGTCGTTTTCATACCCGTTTTCAGCGATATAGCGATCCATGGCCGCAACAGTCTCCGGTTCATCGTCAAACGGGCCGATGTGCATGATCTGTACGCAAAGCCCTTCATCTATTGTAAGGAATTCGGCCCCGGAGCAGTCGAGCTTTTTCTTCTTCGCGGCCGTTTCCACAGCCCAGTCGAAATCATTCCTTGTGATGAAATCCGGCAGCCGAATGACCGAGATCCAGTTGAAGCGGGATTTATCGGTATAATCTATACCCTCGCCATGATCCTGCCACCAGAAGCCCTCCAGCGGCGGGACGACATAATCATAGAAGCCCTCGATCCGGTAGTCGGTCTTATAGCTCATTTTCAGCGTGTAGGCAACGGCATATAAAACGCCGATCGCCTGCTGATAGAGGCCGCCTTCTTCATTGGGATCGCCGCTTCCTCTGACGGCAATATAGTTCGCTGCCGGAACGCTTACGATCTCCGGCTTGTCCTTCGGCATATAGAATTCCTTGTACTCTTTTTTGAAGTCAAAAGCCATCGTCTCACTCCCGCAAATTTGATTTGAATTCCCCGAAATCACAGGCGTCCGCCGCCGCTCGCAGGGGGCCATAAAAGCCCCTGAAACCGCGGCAAACAAAGGGTTGTCCGCGATCCGCGCGCCGAATCCCTTTATTGAATGCCGCTCCGTTCCAACATCGCCCCGTCAGCTCATAGGATCAGAAGCAAGGGGAAAAAACATAACTTTGATTTGTGATTTAACCGCGATATTTCAGGTATCGAACAAATCGCTGAACCGCAGCAGAACTTGTGCTGCTTTTCATTGCAAAGCCGATTTCGCGGAAAAACGGTTCAAAAAAGCTCCGTATTTCCACCCGGTACGGGATGCGCCGGAGAATCAGGGAGGGCGGAGAATCTAATCGACAAACGGGAATTTGTCGATTTTACAGTCCAAGAAATCGCAACGATTTTATCATTGAGCCCGGTACTCAGACAAGAATATACCCTCTGAACCCGCGCACAGAATAGTATGAATCCGCGCCGTTGTGAAAAGTGAACACG
>JAFWFZ010000024.1 GCA_017515345.1 Oscillospiraceae bacterium
TCTGGTCCTGAAGAGCGAGACGATCCTGAAAGTCACCTTCGCCGGCACCGACGTCGCGCAGTACACCTTCACCGTGGACGGCGAGCCGGTCAGCGCGGTGAAGTCCGGCAGCAGCTATGTGGTGAAGATCCCCAACATCGCGGCGCAGGATCTGGACAAGGCGTACACCATCGTTGCGACGAACGGCGACAGCACCTACACCATCAGCGCCTACGCGCTGACCTATGCGTATCAGGTCCTCAAGGCCGAGGACAGGACAGACGCGATCCGCGACCTGGTGAAGGCGCTGTACGAGTACAACCAGGCGGCCAACGCCTACTTTGCGTAAGAGAGGAGGATGAACCGTGAAAGAAGCCTATGTGACCCCGGAGGTTGAGATCATCCGCTTTGTGACGGCGGATGTGATCACCGACAGCCTCCCGGATGAGGAACTCGACTGATCAGCATTCATAAACAGGGAGCCCCCGGCGGGCATCCTTCGGGATGCCCGTCCGGGGAAACCCGGACAACCCCTCACAAAAGGCGACGCTCCTTTTTCGCATTTTGGCGGAAAAGGTCTTCCGTGCATTTCGGCGCCTGAGCAGCACACCCCGTTTTGGCCGGGATGCGCTGCTGAATCGCCAAAATCCGCCTCTCCGCGGGCATTTCACCAGGAGGAATTCCCATGAAAAAGCGAATCATATCCGTGCTGACGGCGCTGGCGCTGTGGCTTGCGCTGTGCGCCGGCGCGTCTGCGGCTCTGACGCCTGCGGTTTCGCCCACCACCCTGTCTGCGGGCGAGGCTGTTGTCGTCACGCTTCGGATAAGCGCGAAAATGACCGGCGTCACGGCGCTGGATTACCGGGTCTATTACGACCCGGCCGTGTTCGAACTCAGCGGAGGCGTCCGCGGCGAGGCCAGCTCCCTGGCGACCCTCAGCAGTCAGCGGACCGACCCTTCGGGCGGCGCCTATTACAGCGTCAGCATCGTGGACCCCGCCAGCTCAGGCGTCACGGTGAACGCGGGCGCGCTGTATACGCTGACGTTCACGGCGCGGACCGATATCGCCGAAACGGTATCCTCCGCCTTCCGCGTGATGCGCCACGCCTACATGGATACGGGCTTCGCGCCCTCCTACACCGACGACGTGATCGGCGGCACTACAGCCGTTACGGTCCGGAAAGCGCCGGAAGGCACAGTGGAATCGGCAAGCCTCACGCTGGCCGGTGAGATCGGCGTGAACTTCTATGTGGCACTGCCGGACGCGGTTGCAAACGATTCGGGCGCCTATGCGGTCTTTACCTTCAAAGGCGCTGCCGGGGAACCGATCCCCGTGAAGGATGCGCCCACCGACACGCTGAACGGCGTGACGCGCCGTATCTTCACATGCTATGCGGCCGCCAAGGAAATGAGCGAGCAGATCACCCTGCGCATCTATACCGGGAGCGGCGAACAGGTGATGCTCAAAAATTCCTCCGGCGAGTTGCTGAGCGGCGGCGCAGCCCGGTATTCGGTGGCAAAATATGTGATGAGTGTGACATCGCCCGCCGGCCAGGCGCTGGCGGGGAAGCTGGCGAGCTTTGGCGCCCGGGCCATGACTTACTTCGACTACACCCCCGTAGAGCCGGATGCCGCCTCCGCCTCCGCCATCACGGCTGTGGCGGAGCCGAACGTCACCTCCGCCGTCCTGCGCCCCTATAAGCCCACCTCCTCCGGCAGCGCTTCGGGGCTGACGGTCAAGAGCATCTCCCTGACGCTGGAGACGCTGGCAGCCATCAACCTGTCCTTTGCCGTCTCCTCCGGCCACACCATCGGGGAGTACGCCTTCACCCTGAACGGCAGGGATGTGACCGATCAGATCTACATGTCCGGCAGCCGGTACTATCTGAGTATTCCCGACATCCCGGCCAAAGAGCTGGATACGGTGAACACCGTGACCGTGACCCGGGGCACGGAGCATCTGACGATCACCTGCAGCGCCCTGAGTTATGCCTACAACGCCCTGAAAACCGCCGAAGAGAATCCGGCGCGGGCACCCCTGTGCGACCTGGTTCGATCGCTCTATGCGTACAACCGGCAGGCTGACGAATACTTTGCCTGAGGCGTTCAGGATAAACGGCGATTTCGCTCGCGCTCACCGGTGAGGAGCCGGGAGCCCGCTCCCGGAAGAGGCGTTCCGCATAGGCGTTAACGCTGAAAACGATCCGTTTCGGCAGGGAAAACACATCTGGAGAAAACAATGAAACGTAGAAGCACGATAAACAGAATACTGTGCGCAGTGATCATTCTGGCGCTGCTGAGCGGCATCGTGCTGATGGCGGTCGGCGGCAGCAAGCTCGAGCCGGAGGATCCTCTGCGGGATACGGCGGACGAGCTTCTGGCCGAACCTCAGGACGGCGGCAGCACCTCACAGCGTGAGCAGCCCCTTGAAGAGCCTGAGGTACCCCCGGAGGAACCTCCTGAGGAACCCGAGGAGCCGCCCGAAGAGGAGCCGGAAGAGCCTCCTGAGGACGAAGCCGAGGAAGAACCCGAAAACGCCGCGGAGGAACCGTCCGAGGCGCCTTCGCAGGAACCGGATGCGGCGCCGCAGGAAACGGAAAACGAACCTGAGCCCGGGGAAACAGCATCTCCCTCCCCCTCCGAGGAGCCCGGCGAAAACCCCACGCCTCCGCCGAAGCCGAACCCGGAGCCCAGCCCAAGCCCAAGTCCAAGTCCCAGTCCAAGTCCCAGTCCAAGTCCAAGCCCAAGTCCCGATCAGCCCGATCCCCAGCCCTCGGACCAGCCCGGCGGAAACGGGGATGATCCCGGGCCGGACAACGGAGACGATCCCGGCCCCAATCCCGCCGTATCACCTTCGGACGAGCCGGAACCGGGCCCCACGGAATCGCCCGCGCCTGTGGAAACTGAAGTAAAGATCGCCACGAACCTGCCCAACGGGATCGTGACCCAGACAGAGCTGCCCGACGGGAAACTGCGCTTCTATGCCTACGGCGTGGGCGCGGACGATCTGTCCGTCCGGGTACAGGTCCGCAAAACGAGCGAGCGCAGGAACGCCACGATCTACGGCATCGACGATAAAAACTATTCCTATACCCTGGAGCTGGGAGAGAGCTATCAGTTCACGATCTATCTCTACCAGCCGGGACACGAGACGAAATATGTGACCCGCTATGTCACCTACCAGGCGGATCGGGCCGACGAGGAGCACCCGGAGGTGGGCGATTATCCCCCCTTCATCACCACGAACATCGACCACTACGCCGACGGGGCGGAGATCGAGGGGGACAACCTGGCCATGATCGTCACGGTGCGCTCCAACCCCGACTACCAGATCGTCACGGCGGACAGCATCACCGTGAAGCTGAACGGTGTAAATGTGGAGAAGCACGGCGGTGACGCCAACCCCGAATACGATCTATTCTTTGAGCCGCCCAACGTGGGCGACTACAGGGACTACAAGATCGAGATCGTCGCCTGGTACGGGAACAACTCCCGGTACTGGTGCAAGACTCTGCGCTATCATGCCCTGGCGGAGGGCGACGAGGCAGGCACGGTGACCATCGTGCTGGACGCCACCACCGTCGGTCTCGGCATTCTGGACGAGGGCGAATACAGCATCGTCAAGGGCGACACGGCGGCGGATGTACTGCTGCGGTTCATGGAGGATTACGGATACGAGATATCTTACGAATCCGCCGGGGCCAACTTCTATATCCGACGGATCAGCCGAAGCGACATGTGCTACGGAGCGGAGGTGCCCCCGGAGCTGTGGGAAGCGATCCTCAGGGACGGCATCAACCTGAACGAGGGACAGCATGACCGGGACAGCCTGGGCGAGTTCGACTATACCATGGGCGCGGGTTGGATGTACGCCGTTAACGGCTCCTACCCCGGCCGATCCATGAACAGGTACGAGGTCAAGGACGGCAACACGATCTGTGTACGCTTTTCCCTGGCCTATGGCAAGGATATCGGTGGATTCGACGCATCCGGCGGCAACATGGGCGCCCTGTCCGGCTACTGCGGGATCTGGATCAACGGCTGGTATCAGGAGACCGGGCACGATTATGAGGAGACGGGCCGACAGGAGCCCACGGAGGCCGAGGAGGGCTACATCGAGTACACCTGCTCCGTCTGCGGCGCATCGTACCGGGAGACACTGCCCGCGACCGCCCACGAACACGTTTACGAGGAGACGGATCGGAAAGAGCCTACGGAGACCGAGGAGGGGTATGTGGAATACACCTGCTCCGTCTGCGGTGAAACGACCAGAGAGACCTTGCCCGCGCTCCCCCACGAACACACATATGAGGAGACGGACCGGCAGGAGCCCACGGAAACCGAGGAGGGCTATATCGAATTCACCTGCTCCGTCTGCGGTGAAACGCGCAGGGAAACGCTCCCCCCGACCGGCGGGGAGGATGAGCCGGGAGAAGAGGATGAGACCGGAGGAGCGGATGAATCCGGGAATGAGGACGGATAACGAATGAAAGCAGGAAAAAGGATCTTCGCGCTTTTGCTGACGGCGGTAATCGCACTGTCCGCCGCCTGCCCCGCATCGGCGAAAACGCTTTCGGCGGCAGAACAAATGGATATCAGCTTTGCAAAGCAGGTGTCGTGCCGACCCGGCGAATTCCTTGCCCAGTCGGACTGGATCCCCGCTGGGATCTCCGTCAGCGACTGGCTGGCGTTCACCCTGGCGGTCAGCGGCGTAAAGGAGGCGTATGACGTCTACCTGAAGGAACTGGAGCGGTACGTGACGGAGAAATACGCGGCGGAGGGCAGCCTCAGCAGCGTGATGGCCACGGAGTACCACCGGATCGCGCTGACCGTACTGGCATTGGGCGGCGATCCCAGGAGCTTCGGCAGGGACGCCGACGGACATCCGGTGGATCTGATCGCGGACAGCACCTGGGGCTTTGCTCCCGGTGTGGACAAGCAGGGAATCAACGGCGTGATCTACGCGCTGATCGCCCTGGACGCCAGGGGCTACGCCACGCCGGAGGGCTCCGGCTTTGACCGGGAGTTCCTGCTGGAAACGCTGGCCGAGCGTCAGGCGGAGAACGGCGGCTTCGGCCTGATCCCCGGCTCGGAGGACGTGGACATCACAGCCATGGCGCTGACGGCGCTGGCGCCCTACCGGGACAGGCATCCTGAGACGGTGGAGCGGGCCATCGGCTTCCTCGCCTCGCAGCTGAGCGACAACGGAACCTATGTCAGCTTCCGGGCGGAGAACGCGGAATCCGTGTCCCAGGTCATCATCGCCCTGTGCACCCTGGGCATCGACCCGGCGGAGGATGGCAGATTCATCCGGAACGGAAGGACGCTGCTGGATACGCTGGACGGTTTTCGTCTGGAGAGCGGCACCTACAGCCATGTGCTCGGAGATACCTGCGACCCCATGGCCACCGAACAGGCGGTCCTTGCCCTGACGGCGCTGGATCGGCTGCGCACAGGCGGAGATCCCATCTATGACTTTACGAATTACACGCTCGCAACCGGCAATTCCGGCGGTATGAGCAGCGGCAGGATCGCGCTGATTGCGGGTGCAGCGGTGGTCGCTGCGGCCGTCGTGATCGCCTTCATCATTGTGGGAAAGAGGAGAAAAGCAGATGCAGACACTGACAAATGATATCCAAAATGAAGTAAACCGGGTCATCCTTGGCAAGGAGGACGTGGTGCGGAAGGTGCTGCTGGCCATTCTGGCGCGGGGCCACGTGCTGCTGGAGGACGTGCCCGGCGTGGGCAAGACGACCATGGCCATGGCCTTTGCCCGGACCCTGGGGCTCCAGACGCGGCGCGTGCAGTTCACATCGGACACGCTGCCCTCGGACATCATCGGCTTCTCCGTCTACGATAAGGAGAGCGGCGGGCTTCAGTATCAGCCGGGCGCGGTGATGACGAATCTGCTGCTGGCGGACGAGATCAACCGCACCTCCTCAAAGACCCAGTCGGCCCTGCTGGAGGCCATGGAGGAGCGGCGCGTCACCGTGGACGGGGTGACCCGCCCCCTGCCGACGCCCTTCGTGGTGCTGGCCACCCAGAATCCAGTGGGCTCCGCCGGTACGCAGATGCTGCCGTCCTCCCAGCTCGACCGGTTCCTGGTGCAGCTTTCCATGGGCTACCCGGATGTGAAGAGCCAGGCGCTGCTCATGCGGGACCGGCACCATGCAGACCCGCTGGATACCTGCCGGGCTATCACCGATACGGAAATGCTGGTGGAGCTCTCCGAGCAGGCCATGGATACCTATGTGGCCGACGAGCTCTATACCTACATCGCGGAACTGGCGGAGGCCACCCGCCACGATCCCGAGATCCTGCTGGGGCTCAGTCCCCGCGGCGCGCTGGCCATCTGCCGGGCAGCCAAGGCCAACGCCTTTCTGGAGGGGCGGGACTACGCCACGCCGGCCGACGTGCTTGCCGTGTTCCCCGACGTGGCGGCGCACCGGCTGGTGCTCAGCGCCAGGGCGCGGCTGCACGAGGTCACGGCGCGTCAGCTCGTGGCGGACATCGCTGAAAAGGTAAAAAAGCCGGATATCCGGGAGTTCAGGCTCAAATGAAAGCGCCGCGCATCGTCACGCTCGTCCTGTGGCTTCTGGCGATCCTGTGCCTGGCGGCGCTCCTGCTCATCACGGGAGCCCCGGCCGCGGGCGGGATCCTGGCGCTCATCGTCCTGCTGCCGTTTGCCTCCCTTCTGTGGAACCGGGCGGCCCGGAGGGGCATGAGCGTCCGGATCAGCCTGCCCTCCGGTGTGCGGAAGCGCGCCAGGGCGGAGGGGACGGTCCGTGCAGGATACGGGCGGCTCATCCCCCTGGGCAAAGTGCTGTGCGAGCTGGAGATCAAAAACGACCTCACCGGGGAGGAAACGCGGCTCACACTGCCCATGGAAAAGCGGCGGGACGGGATGGAAGCGGCGTTCGCCCTGGAAACGGCCCACTGCGGCAGGATGAGGACATCCGTCCGGAGGATCACCCTGCTGGATTTCTTCGGCTTTCTGGCCGCGCAGGCCCAGTCCGACGCCGTGGGGCGCATGACCGTGCTGCCGGACACATTTCCGGTCGAGCTCGACCCCGCCCTGCTCTCCGCTCCCCGGGAGGGCGAGGATACCCGGGACGACCGGAAGGGCACCGATATGACGGAGACGTTCCAGCTCCGGGACTATCAGCCAGGCGACAACCTTCACGGCATACACTGGAAGCTGTCCAGCAAGCTGGACAAGCTCATTTTCCGGGAGCCTGCCCAGCCGGTCTCCAACGCGCTGCTCCTGTACTGGGATCAGGCGGGGGGCACCCCCGCGCAGCTCGATACCCTGGCGGAGGCGGTGTTCTCCGTGGGGCAGGCGCTCAGCGAACTGGGTGTGCCCTACACACTGGGGCGCAGCGAGCAGGGCCTCATGCACCGGATTGAGGTGACCTGCCAGGACGATCTGGCCGAGGGGCTGCCCACCCTGCTCCGGCGGAACGCGCCGCAGCGGCCCGCGCTCAGCGACCTGAGCATATTCGGACGGGTCTTCTATTTCACCACTTCCCTTCCGGGATCGGAGCGGGACGGTTCGGTGCAGATATTCCTCTGCGGGGACGAAAAAGGCGCCGCGGGGGACGAGATCGTATTTACGCCGGAAAACGCGGCGGAGGTTTTGGAGAGATTGGATGCATACCATGGCGCGTGAAAACAGAACACTGACAGCGGAGTCTGTCCCGGACAGAGGCCGGCACACCACTCTCAGCGTCCTCGCAGCCCTGATCCCCCAGGCGGTCCTGTGGGCCGGGCTGGCGCTGACGCTGTGCGAAACGTGTCCTTCGGTGGACGCGCCATGGTGGGCGATCGCGGCCGCGGGGCTCATCCTTAGCGCGGCGTTCACCGCCCTGCTGGGCAGCCCCCTGCGGAAATGGGCGCTGCCGGGCGGCCTCATGCTGACGGTCATCCTGGCGGCTGTGCTTTTCGCTCCCGTGGCCGGCGGGCTGCGGCTGATGGCGAACGACGTGCTGGCACGGCTCACGGCGGTGACCGGAAGGATCTATCTCGCCCGTGAGGCGGGAGAGAGCGCCGTTCCCGCGCTGATCCCCGTCACGCTGCTGCTCTCGCTGCTGGTCGCCGCATCGGCGGACGGCGGCGGGCTCCCACCGCTGCTGCCGCTGATCCTGCCGATTCTGACCGGCACGGCGCTTGGCGTCGTCGCGGCAGACGTCGGCTGGCTGCTCACGGCGATCGGCGCCGCGCTCCTGTGCGGAGCCGGATTCAACCGTTCCCCCGGCGCGGGCGTCACGCGGCTCGCCGCGCTCGCTGTCTGCGCGCTGGCGGCGCTTGCCTGCCTGCTCGCCTTCATTGGCGCGGGAACAGAGGCGTGGCATCAGGCCGCAGCGGCACGGCTCCACTCCATCCGCTATGACAATGAAACGAATACCATGCCGGAGGGGCGGCTCAAAAACCTGGGCCCCCGGAAAAGCTCCGGCGCCGCCGCGCTGACAGTCACCATGGAGAGCCCCCAGAAGCTCTATCTGAAGGGGCACATCTATGAGGTCTACACCGGCACGGCATGGGAGGAGATCCCCAACGAACAGCTAGTGGACGAGGCCCCGCTCTATTACTGGCTCCACCGCAGCGGCTTTTATCCCCAGAGCCAGATCGCCCTCAGCCTGGAGGCGGCAGGGCTGGGCGAACGGCAGCGGGTTACGGTGGAAAATCTCTCCGCCTGCTCGGAAAACGCCTACCTCCCCTACGCCTTCGCCGATCCGGAGCTGCTGGACCCGGCTGTGATCGGGGACGGACGCGCGGATCGGGACATCACCGGTTTTTCCCTGTTCTCCGGCAGTCTGCCCCTGTGGTATGAGGCGCAGTACACCCTGGTTTCCACGCAGGCAGAGGCGGAGGCGGCCGCCCACCTGAAGCTGGAGCAGAGCTACCGGGAGTATGTGGCCGAAAAGGACCTTCAGCTCACCCAGGAGAGCTGGAACGTGCTGTACCGCCAGCTTGGCGAAAGCGGCGGCGGACGCACTTTATATCAGATCCAGAATGCCATCCGGGACTACCTGGAGGAGCATATGCACTACGATGAGAGCGTGTACACCATGAGCGGCAGCGGAGACTTTCTCCACAATGTGCTGGAGCAATCCAGCGGCGCGGGCTACAGCGTCCACTATGCCACGGCGGCTGCGCTGATGCTGCGGTATTACGGCGTTCCCGCCCGCTATGTGGAGGGATACTATCTCACCCCTGAGGAGGCCGCCGCCCTGAACGCGGGAGAGCCGGTGACCCTCACCGAGAAAAACGCCCACGCCTGGGCTGAGTATTACCTGAACGGGGTGGGCTTCGTCCCCTTTGAGGTCACGCCCGGCTACGTGGACCCGGAGGATCTGGATCTGGGCGAGATCAGCGCCGGGGACGGTCCCATGAGCACGGTGTACGAGTCCCCTGCCCTCTCCTACGCGGAGATCGAGGAGCCGGACGTGGAGACGCCGGAAACGGGACGGCGGGACGCCTTCGGGCTTTCTCCCTGGAGCCTGCTGGGACTCATCCCGCTGGCGCTGCTCGTGTTCCTCATTCTCGTTCTGATCCGGCGGCGACGCCTGAACAGGCGTCTGCGGGAGATCGAGGAGGCTGACGACCGGGACGCCGTCGCCCTGCGATACGGCTACGCCATGGCCCTGCGCCGACGGGCGGAGGGGGCCGAGCTCCCCGGGGAGGACGAGGCGGCCGCGCTGCTGAACGAGCAGGCGCTGTTCAGCCGGCGGGAGATCGGCAGGGACGAACGGGCGCGGATGGACGAATACGCGCGGAGGGTTCTGGCAAAATGCCGGGAGACGTGGCCATTATTCCGAAGGCTGCGGCTGCGGCTGATCGACGCGATCTATTGACAGGAGGTCTGACCATGAGGATCCGGAACAGAACGGTCAAAAGCATGACGGCGCTGGTCTTGTGCCTCGCGCTGGCGCTCGGCTGCGCGGGCGGCGCACTGGCGGAAGGGACGGGCTCGTTCTCCTTTGCCGTCACCACCTCTGCCGGCGCTGTCATCGAGCCGGTGAGCGTGAGCTTCACTCAGGGACAGACCATCGCCGAGGCGCTGGATGCGTCGGGGTGGAGCCTTATCCGCCACGGCAGCTTCATCGATGTGATCGAGGGCGTCAGCGGCAGCTATCTGATCCTGTACGACGGCGGGGGCTATGACCTGGAGCAGCCGGCGGAGAGCATCACCGCGCTGCTGATTTCGGAAAACACGGACGCCGGGGAAGCGCACCTGACGCTCCTGCGGTATCTGACGGAGTACGCCGCGAGAACGGACCACGTGCAGAACTATCCCTCGGCGCAGGCGGCTTACGAGAGCGCTCTGGACGCCCTTTGCTCCTCGGACGCGGAGACCGCAGAAGCGAGCCTGGCCGCGCTGCAGGCCGCAGTCAGCGAGTATGAGAGCCTGATGAACGGGACAAAATACAAGGTCACCGTCACGGCCACCCAGAACGGCGCTTCCCTGTCAGCGCCCTTCCTCACCATGACGGACGTTTACGGCAACGTGTACACCACCCACGCCCGGACAATCAACGTACCCGCGGGGACCTATTCCCTGTCGGTCTCGGACGGGACGTGGAACAGGACGGAGGGGACCGTCACCGTGACGCAGGCGACTTCCGTCTCCGCCGAGCTGCCCTATGGGGAGTGGTTCGGCGAGATCCGGCTCCTGGATCAGCAGACCCGGGAGGCGTATCCCTCGGTCCAGGACAGCGCGGCTCACACGGTCACGCTGGAGATCCCGGATATCTACGGAACACAGAACCCCGTCCTGAACGCCATGATCGGCTCTGTGCCGAATACGGCGACCACACGGCTTTACGGCGTATATACCGGTACGGACGGCCACGACTACTCGGAGGATGCCCGCGCCTGGTCGAGCACCTCCGCTTCCCTCCCCGCGCTGTTCTCACCGGGGATGGAGGGGCGCAGCTTCCGGCTGGAGGCGCGGTATGTCCTTTCCTCAGGCATGACGCAGATCCAGTCCTATGACATGGCGATCAACAGAACACCCACCCTGAGCGCTCTGACAGTCACGGAGGAGAACACACAGCTCCCCCTGAGCTTCGACCCGGTGACGCTGAGCTACGCCGTGACCGCCACGGCCGATGCCCTGACCTTCACCGCGGCGGCCTTCGGCGACTATGAGATCACCGGCACGGGGACGGTGGATGTTCCGGGGGACTTGACCCACACGGTCACCGTCTCCGCGGACGGGATCAGCACGGCATATGACGTCACGGTCACGAAGGTCGGCGCCGTGGACGTCACCCTCTCCGTCCCATCGGGGACGACCGTTGAGGTCTTCAACGGGGCGGATGCCCTGATCGAGCCGGTCGGCGGCGTCTATCACCTGATCCCCGGCGACAGCTACACCTATATCGCCACGGTGAACGGGTACTACCACACAACGGCGGCCTTTACCGCTTCCCAGGGGCTCACCGTTTCGGTGCAGAAGCCGGAAACGACGGACCGGCTCAGCGATTTTGCTCTCTACATGTCCTATACTTCCAGTTCCAGAAAGCCCTATGTGCCGGACAGCGCCTTTTCCTCTGCCGTTCACAGTCTGGGCTACACCATCCCGGACACCTCGGCAGTCGCCTACGCCCAGGCGACCCCCGCCAGCGGCTACAGCGTCACGGCGCTGTACAGCAAACAGACGCAGAACGCATCCACCTACGGCGCTGCCACGTCCATGGCCATCCCAAACACGGTGGGCGCGGCGTCCGCCAAGGTGCTGACCGGCTGCATCACGAACTGCGGCTGCAGCCAGATCGTGACGATCCGCGTATCCAAGGTGAGCGGAAATGTGACGTTCTATCAGGATTACGAGCTCTTCATCCGGCGTTCGCTCCATCTGAAGACCCTATCGCTTTCTGACGGGGAACTTCCCGTGCCCCTCCTGGACGATACGGGCAGCAGCGTCGAGTTCGACCGGGATATCACTGAATATACCATATCGGTGGATCGCGGGACACAGAGCCTTACGATGGACGGCAGCTTCACGAACGAGGGCGGCGCCACCCCCGCCTGCGGCGGATATTATGCGCTGCTGAACGACGCGGCCATCAGTGATCTCACGGGCGTCACGGTCCCTCTGGACGAGACGCAGGATACGGAGACCGTCACCGTTCTTGTCCGCCATGAGGAGGAAACAGGCGTCCCCACGGCCTATACCCTGACGGTGGTGAAGACGGACCCGGTGCGCGTCACCTTCCGGACCACGCCCGCGGACGCGACGGTCTATATCACCAGCAACGCCACCGGCCTGCGGGTGAAGCCGGAGGCGGACGGCGCGTTTGCCCTGGTGCCCGGCGCGTCCTACAGCTATACCGTCACCGCCGCGGGCTATGTGGGTACGAATGCGGAGAGTTATACCGCGCCCCCGTCGGATACCGAGGTCGCCGTATCCCTCTCCCCCGCTCCCTCAGCCGGAACGCTTCCGGACTATGACGCGGTCTGGCCCGCGTCCCGGGCGGACGAATTCGGCAACGGCGTCGTCGGGGGGGCGACGCCCACAGCCCCGGAGAACGCCACCCTCTACTGGGCCACGAAGCTGGGTGAGGGCTATTCCGGCCGTGCCTGCGGCTGTCCCATCCTGGTGAACGGCTGTCTCTACACCTACGCGGGCACAAAGATCTACAAGGTGGATACGGTCTCCGGCGAGATACTTGCCAGCGGGGACATGGACCACGCCTCCAGCTTCGCCATCAACAGCCCCACCTATGCCGAGGGCATGATCTTCGTGGGTCTCTCCGACGGTACGGTGCAGGCGTTCAACGCCGATACGCTCCAGTCCCTGTGGATCTATCACGATCCCCTGAAGGGGCAGCCGGACTGCCCCATCGTGTATCACGACGGCTATATCTACACCGGCTTCTGGCTTGGTGAGGTGGCGGCAGCCAATTACGTGTGCCTCAGCGTGACGGACGAAGACCCCGCCGATCCCATGGAGGAGAAGCTCCCCACCTGGCTCCATACCGTGAAGGGCGGCTTCTACTGGGCAGGCGCCTATGCCGCGGACGGATATCTGCTCATCGGTACGGACGATGGGATGATGGGCTTTACCGACGGCGAAGCGCAGATCCTCTCCCTGGAACCGAGGACGGGACTTGTGATCGACAGCCTGCCCCTGCCCGCCATGGGCGACGTCCGCAGCGGCGTCACCTTTGCGCCGGACGGCTCCGGCGGCGGCGTCGGTTACTTCACCACGAAAGGCGGCTTCTTCTGCAAAGCGGAGGTGAACGCGGACGGTACCTTCGCGGCGGACAGCCTCTGCACCCTGCGCCTCACCAACTACACGGACGATCCCAACAATCCCGCCATGAGCACCAGCACCCCCACAGTCTACAACGGCCGCGCCTATGTGGGCGTCGCCGGAACGAGCCAGTTCGGGCAGTACTCCGGCCATAACATCACGGTCATCGACCTGAACGCCTGGCGCATCGCCTATACGGTGCGCACCCAGGGCTTCCCCCAGACCAGCGGCCTGCTCACCACAGCCTATGAGGCGGAAACGGGCAGCGTCTACGTCTACTTTTTTGATAACTACACGCCGGGCAAGCTGCGGGTGCTGAAGGACAGTCCCGGCCAGAACGCTCCCCAGCTCACTGTGACGGAGAGCTACACCAGCGGCGGCCATACCACCGATTACGAGGTCGCAGGCGCGCTGCTGACGCCGGCCGGTCTCCACGCACAGTACTGCATCTGCAGTCCCATTGCGGATGAGAACGGCACGATCTACTTCAAAAACGACTCCTCCTACCTCATGGCCGTGGGCAGCGCCGTCACAAGTCTGGAGATCACGACGCCTCCGGCACGGACCAGGTACGCCGAGGGCGGCCTGTTCGATCCCGCGGGGATGACGGTCACAGCCCACTACGCCAACGGCCTGAGCAGGGACGTGACGGCGTATGTGGAGTATTCCGAGGATCCCCTCACAGCGGAGGACGTCCAGTTCCAGATCTTCTTCCCCCATGTGAAGTACCACGACGAAGACCAGACGCCGGGGGTCACGACGCAGGAGCCCTTCGCGGTGCTGGAGCTGACGATCGGCGGCGCCGCCGAGCCAGCCGACGTGGACGGCGACGGCGATCTGGACGCGGACGACGCGGCGCTGACCTATGCGCTGGCGAACGGCACCTTCAACGGCAGCGCTACAGAGCCGATGCTCGCAGCCGCCGACGCCAACGCGGACGGCGAGGTCACGCCCATTGACGCGGCCATCATCTACGCTTACGTAAACGGAAGGATCACGGAATATCCGCCGAAGCCGTAAAAGAGCGATCCCCGCGGGAACAAAACGTCCCGCGGGGATTTTTCCCGTTTTTTTCTAAATTGGGGTAGCTTTTTCCAAAGATATGCTGTATGATAACTGAAAAAGAACAATTCCCGGCAGGTGCGGCCTCGGCCGCTTAAAGTGGAATGGGGTGAAAAGCCCCGCACGCAGGGTACTGTGATGCTCCCTTGAGGAGATAAGTCAGATACGCGCCCGCCGACGGAACGCGCAGCACGGTGCCTTGGCCAGCCGATGCTGCGGCTTGTGGGATACCCGCCGAAGGGGGCCATGCGTGCGCATGGCTTTTTTTATTCCCACATGCTTTCGTAAAGTTAAATGCTTTACGAAACGCTTTGCGTTCGGCCTTCGGAGGAAGCATGCAGAATCGAGTCGAAATCAGCGGCCGCGGCGGCGGAAAGCCGGTCCGCGTCCGCGCACGAAGCGCTGAAAAAACGAGACCGCCCGCCAATCCGGCTCAGAGCCGGCGGGAGGCTGCCGCGCCGGGCATTCCCCTCACCATCAGGAATCTGGTGTCGCTGTGGCTGGCGCTGAGCCTGAACCGGGTGAAGCTGTCCAGCTACGAGCGATACCGCCACCTGGCGGAGCAGCACATCCTGCCCGGGCTTGGGAAGCTGGACGTATCGGAGCTGACAGTGGAGCGGCTGAACGAATTCACCAGGGAAAAGCAGGAGCGCGGCCGGATCGACGGCAGCGGCGGTCTGTCCGCGAAGACGGTCAGCGACATTCTGGTGATCCTGCGCTCCTCGATCAAGCTCGCCATGCGGGAATACGGCGTCCGCGTCGACGCGGGGGTGATGGACGTTCGTCCCGTGCGATCCGCCGTCCGCCGGGTGGAGGTCTTCTCCCAACGGGAGACGGAGCGGATCACGACCGCGCTGAAAGAGGAGCCGCGGCTGCACACCGCCGGATTCCTGCTGTGCCTGGAGACGGGGCTGCGGCTGGGCGAGCTCTGCGCCCTCCGGTGGGGCGACATCGACTTTGACGAGGGGCTCCTCTCCGTGCGCAGGACGGTGCTGCGGGTCGATCACTCGGGCGAGACCCGGCTGGAGGTGCAGGCGCCGAAAACGGAGTGCTCGGAGCGCGTGGTGCCGCTGACGAGGAAGCTGCTCACGCTGCTGAAGCGCTTCGGCAAGGGGCACGGCGCAGACGAATACATCTTCACCGGCAGCACGGAGCGGCCCATGGAGCCGCGGACGATGCAGTACCGATTCTCGTTTTTCCTGAAGAGGCTGGGTATTCGGCCCCGGGGATTCCACACCCTGCGCCACTCCTTCGCCACCCGGTGCGTGGAGCGCGGCGTGGACGTAAAGACCCTGTCGGAGGTGCTGGGCCACAGCAACGTGCAGACGACGCTGCAGATGTACGTCCATCCCTCCATGGATCAGAAGCGAAAGAGCGTGGAGAGCGCCAGCAGCATGAAATAGCAAAAGAGCTTTCGTAAAGTCTGAAGCTTTACGAA
>JAFWFZ010000025.1 GCA_017515345.1 Oscillospiraceae bacterium
CGATCACGAGCCCAGCGAAGCGGGTCGTGATCGAAGAGGACGAGCAGCGGAGTGAGTGAGCTTTCGCCGCCCCGGCGGAAGTGAAGGATACGGAGCTTGCGAGGACGAGGCACCGCACTGCGGCAGCAAAATGACAGCAGAATGTATAGATCAAGGACATAGCTCCGAGGCTGTGCAGCCGCCTCTTAGGAGGGAGAGTCCAGAGAGGGGCGTCTCTGTAAAAAGCCCCTCTCTGGCGGCGTCTCTTTGATACTTTCTCTCCGCTGCTGGAGAGAAAGTATGCCCCCCGCAGGGCCGGACCGGCCCGGTATTGTGCCGGAAAAGAAAAGCGCCGCCGCGCACCGGCGAAGGGAGGACCCGCCCCCGGCCTGCGCCGGGGGAGAAATAAGAGGCGGCACCCCCGCCGAAGGGGGAAGTATGCCCCCGGCAGGGCCGGCCTGCCAGGTGCTGTGCCGGAGCAACAAAAGCATCGACGCAGCCCTCGCCGGAGGGCGGCAGACGGCGGCTCCCCGTGCGGGGCTTTCTCTTATCCCATGCGTTACAAGTATCTTGATATGGTAGGGTTGACAAAGAAAGAATCTTGTGTTATAATTCAAACGATCCAAGAAAACTTGGGATAACAACAAAACGAGGCCATGAATAATATGCGTGACCTGCGCCAGTGGTGCAGGCGGGCCGGGGGAGACCGACAGGCGCCGCCGCTCGGTGGCGCGGGACGCGCAGGCCGGGGGAGACCGACTGCGTCGCCGCCCGGGGGCACGGGACGCGCGGGAATGCGGTCATGGCAGGAAACGGAGTGAGCGTATGGAGAAGATCGGGACGCGGGGCGATCCCCGGGAGGGGGGCCGTCCCTGCGGAGGCTGCGTGCACAGGAGCCTCTGCGACCTGTGCGGCTGGAGCTGCGAGGACTACAACGATTGGTTCGACGGCTGGTTCCCCGGCCGCTGGGAGGCGCTGAGGCTTTCGCTGGGAGGAGAGCGCAATGGATGAGCGGACGCCCGCCGGGAACGCGCCGGAGGAGGAAGAGGGAAAGCTCTTCACCTTCGATATCACCGGACCGCGGGTGCTGCGGGAGCTGGCGGCCATCGGCTTTGCCGACATCGGCGACTTTGCGGAGATCGTGCGGGAGGGGAACGGCGTGGAGCTGCGCATCCGCCCCTCGGAGGAGATCCCCCGCCGCGCCCGGGCCGCCATGGCCGGGGTCAAGCAGGGGACCCGGGGCATCGAGATCAAGCTGGCGGACAAGCTCTCCGCCCTGGAGAAGCTGGGGCGGCACCTGGGCCTGTTCGAGAAGCGGCCGGAGACGGAGGACCCGGACCTGGATCGGCTCCGCCAGGAGCTCTTCGGGGAGTGGGACGCGGATGAAGGCTGAGTATCATTTCACCGGGAAGCACCGGGACTACATGAAAAAGTGCCTGGTGAACACGGTGAACGTGGCCGAGGGGGCGGTGCGCTCCGGCAAGACGGTGGACAACGTGTTCGCCTTCGCCACCCTGCTGGAGACGGCCCCCGACCGGCTGCATCTGGCCTCCGGCGTCACCGTGGCCGCCGCGCGCCTGAACATCGGGGACTGCAACGGCCTGGGGCTGGAGGCGATCTTCGCCGGGCGGTGCGCCTGGAGCCGGTACCGGGACAACGTGTGCCTCCGGGTCCGTACCCGCACCGGGGAGAAGCTGGTGCTCTTCGCCGGGGGCGGCCGGGCGGACAGCTACCGGCGCATCCGGGGCGGCTCCTTCGGCATGTGGATCGCCACGGAGGTGGACCTCCACAGCGACAGCTTCCTCCGGGAGGCCTTCAACCGGCAGCTCGCGGCCCGGCGCAGGCGGGTGTTCTGGGACCTGAACCCGGGGAGCCCCAACGCCCCCATCTACCGGGACTACATCGACCGGTTCGCGGCCATGGAGGACTTTCCCGGCGGCTTCAACCACCGGCGGTTCACCATCCGGGACAACCCCGCCGTCACCCCGGAGCGCCTCCGGGAGATCGAGGCACAGTACGAGAAGGGGAGCCTCTGGTACCGGCGGGACATCCTGGGGGAGCGGTGCGCCGCCGAGGGGCTCATCTTCCCGGAATTCGCCCAGGCGCCGGAGCGCTGTACGGTCCCCTGGAGCGGCCTGGGCCCGGAGGAGCGGGCCGCGCTGCTGGCGGATATCGGCATCCTCACCGTGGGGGTGGACTTCGGCGGCAGCCGGTCCCTGACGGCCTTCGTCTGCGCGGGGATCTCCCGGGACGGAAGCCGGGTCACGATCCTGGCGGACCGGAACATCCCCGGCCGGAAGGGGGAGATCGACCCCGCCCGGGTCTACCGGGAGTTCATCGCCTTCATCCGGGAGACGGAGGAACGGTTCGCGCCCCTGCGGATCCGGGCCGCCTTCTGCGACAGCGCAGAGCAGTACCTTATCAACGGGCTGCGCCGCGCCTGCCGCCGGGAGGGACTGTGGCTCGCGGTGGGGGACGCGGCCAAGCGCCCGGTGCGGGACCGGATCCAGTGCACCTCTGATCTGCTGGCCTCCGGCCGGATGCGCCTGCTGGATACCTGCTCCCTGGTGGCCGCGGGGCTCGCCGAAGCCCGGTGGGACCCCAGCGCCGCCGCCCTGGGCGAGGACCGCAGGCTGGACGACTTTTCCAGCGACGTCGATATCCTTGACGCAGAGGAATACGCCTGGGAGCGGTTTTTCGTCCGCTGACGGGGGACCCCTGCGGGGGGCGGGGGGCGATTTTCCCCTCGCCGGGGGTGCGGTGCTTTTGTTGCCCCGGTGCGGGGCGGGGGATGGTTTTCCCTGCGGGGGTGCGGGGCTTTTCTTTTCCGGCGCAGGCCGGAAGGCTGTAATGCCTCCGGCGGCCCACTTTCCCCACGCCGGGAAAGTGGGCAAAGGGGCGCTTAAGAGAAAACCGTTCCGCAGCGGTTTTCCCTTAAGAATTCCTTTCGCGCGGCCAAAGGGCCCTGCGGGGCCCCTTGGATCCCCGGGGGCAGGACGGGAGGACGGGGGAACGGGGGAACGGAGCTTGCTTAAACGGCGACCAGCTCTCTGCTTCCCGTTTCTCGATCACGAGCCCAGCGAAGCGGACGGCGGGGCTTCGCAATCGGGTACACATCACATCGGCCACCGCACTGCGGCAGCAAAATGACAGCAGAGAGTATAGACTAAGGACACGGCTCCGAAGCTGTGACTTGCCTCTTAGGAGGGAGAGTCCAGAGAGGGGCGTCTCTGTAAAAAGCCCCTCTCTGGCGGCGTCTCTTTGATACTTTCTCTCCGCTGCTGGAGAGAAAGTATGCCCCCGGCAGGGAAAAAACAGCCCCCCGGCCTGCGCCGGGGCGAAAATAAGCATGCGCACCCCCCGCCGAGGGGAAAGTAGGTCCCCGAAGGGAGGACCCGCCCCGGTCGGCGCCGGGGGAGAAATAAGCGGGGTACGCCAACGCGGGAAAAGCCCGTCCCCGGCAGGGAAAAACAGCCTTCCGGTCGGCGCCGGGGAAAAATAGGGAGCGACACCCACGCAGAGAATTATGGTATGCCCCCGGCGGGGGAAAACAGCCCCCAGCCCCCGGCCGCGCCGGGGAGAACACAGGCGGCGGCGATGCCCGCACATCACCAACATTCAAAGGAGGCAGCTATGACAGATGCGATCTACGCGGCGGCCGAGTGGCTCGGCCGTGAATACGGGTGCGAGATACCCGTGGGCTTTTACGGGAAGATCCGGGAGTGGCAGCAGTGGTGGGAGGGCTACGTCCCCGACTTCCACCGCTACAGCCAGTGCACGGCGGACGGCAGACGGCTGGAGCGCCGCCTCTACTCCCTGCACATGGCGAAGCGCGTGTGCGAGGACTGGGCCGGCATCCTCCTCAACGACAGCACCACCGTCCGGGTGGGGGACGAGCGGAGCGGGCTGTACCTCCAGGGGGAGGACGGCACCGGCGGCGTCTTCGGCCGGAACCGCTTCTGGCGCATGGGCAACGAGCTGGTGGAGCGGGCTTTCGCCCTGGGCACCGGGGCCTTCGTCCTGCGGGCGCAGGGCGTCGCCGCGGGGCCGGACGGACTCATTGCCCGCGGACCGGGGCAGGTGGGCGTCGCCTATCTGGCGGCGGACCAGATCATCCCCCTCTCCGAGGAGAACGGCCGGATCACCGAGGCGGCCTTCGTCTCCTCCCGCACCCTGCGGGGGCGGCAGAGCGTGTACGTGGAGACCCACACCCTGGACGACGACGGATGCTACCTCATCCGGAACCGCTTCTTCGACCTGGAGGAGGGCGCCCTGCGGGAGCGGGAGCTGCCGCCGGACGTGGCCGCCGGACTGCGCACCGGCTCGGACCGGCCCTGGTTCGCCGTGGTGCGGCCCAACATCGTGGCGAACGTCCCCGGGAGCCGGGGCATGGGCGTCAGCGTGTTCGCCAACGCGGTGGACATCCTCAAGGGCGTGGACCTGGCCTACAACAACACCAACCGGGACATCTACCTGGGCGGGCGGAAGGTCTTCTACAACCGGGCCATGCTCCAGCGGACGCCGGACGGCGCGGTGATCTCCCCGGACGACGTGATCCAGCAGCTATTCACCCAGGTGGGCGACGACATGAGCTTCGACGCCCGCACCATGGTGCAGGAGTACAGCCCCAGCCTCCGGGCCGCGGAGAACAGGGACAGCGTGCAGGCCCAGCTCGACTACCTGGCGTTCCAGTGCGGCCTGGGCACCCACCGCTACCAGTTCAACGCCGCGCAGAACGTGGTGCGCACCGCCACGGAGTACGTGGGCAACCGGCAGGAGCTGGTGCAGACGGCGGCGAGGCACTACATCCTCATCGAGGAGGCGGTGAAGACCCTTTGCGCCGGGATCCTCACCATGGGCCGGGAGTTCTTCGGCGCTGACGTGGACCCGGACGCGGAGATCGCGGTGCGCTTTGAAAACAGCTACGTCATCGACAAGGACAAGGAACGCGCCCAGGACATGCGCGACGTGGCCGCCGGCCTCATGGGCCGGGAGGAGTACCGGGTGAAGTGGTACGGGGAGACCCGCCGGGAGGCGGAGGCCTGGACCGCCGCCCATCCCCTGGCGGAGAGGGAATAACGGAGCATCGGCGGAGACGGCGTCCCCCGCCGCGCGGCGAGCCCTGCCGGGTTACGGCTTTTCTTCGGCCGCTGCGGCGCGGGAGCGGCGTCCCACGCCCTCGCCCTGCGCACAGGCGTTAAAACGTGCGCGGACGCTGCGCCGGGCGACGGCGCGGTTACAAATTGCGCGATTGCGTCAGGAGGAAGAAGAATGGAAAAACTGAAGGAGATCTTCGGCGGAAGGTCGCTGACCTACGAGCAGTTCCAGGCGGCCCTGGAGCTGGACGGCACGGTGAAGCTGGCGGACCTCAGCGGGGGCGGCTATGTGGACAGAGGCAAGCTGGACCGCCTCACCGCGGAGCTGCGCCGCCGGGAGGAGGAGTCGGAGCGGGCGCTGGAGGAGCTCTCCGCCCGGTACGAGCGGGAGCTCACGGAGACCCGCCTGCGCGGCGCGGTGGACATGGCACTCTGGGAGGCGGGGGCGAAGAATCCCCGCATCGCCCGCGCGGCGCTGGACCTGGGCGCGCTGAAGCCCGGCCCCGGCGGGGTGGAGGGCCTGCGGGAGCAGATCGAAGCCCTGCGGGCCTCGGACGGGTACCTGTTCGGGGAGACCGCGCGCCTGCCCCGGGTCATGACCGGCGCGGCCCACCAGAGAGAGGAGACCGACCCGTCGGAGATGACGGACGCGGAGTATTACAGCGCTCATTTCAGGCGATGAAAGCTTCAAATGCGATCCACTTCGTTGGGATCGCATTTGAGGGGACGGGGGAGACGGCTCGTGCTTCATCGCCCTCGGCGCGGCGTGAAATGCGCCTTGTGCCCCCGCACGAGCCCAACGAAGTGGGTCGCGCGGGGAGAGGACGAGGCGAAGCTCCGCCAAAAACGATTTGTATTTATTCGCGCTGAAAACGCGAACTCTGTGAGACTTCGGGCCGCGCCCGCGTTCGATCTCCGAGGCAAACCGGCGTTTGCCGGACGACGCCTCACTCTCCGTCTCCCGTTTCTCGATCCCGAGCCCAGCGCAGCGGATGATGAGTGGGGCCCCCGCCGGGCCCAACGAAGTGGGTCGCGCGGGGAGAGGAGGCGCAGCGGAGAGAGCGAGCTTTCGGCAAAGCCGGAAGCGAGAGGTTCGGAGCTTGTGCCGACGAAGGACGAGGGCTGCGGCAGAAGAGAAAGGAAGGTTATGGCCAACACATTCATCACTATTCAGGAGATCGCCAGGGAGACCCTGCCCCGGCTTATCGAGAACCTGGTGTTCCCGAATCTCATCTACAAGGATTTTTCCGACACGTTCACCAGCCTGGGCGACACCATCCGGGTCCGCAAGCCCGTGGTGCTGGAGGCCAGCGAGTTCGACGCCGCCAGCGGCGTCACCGCCCAGGACATCACCGAGCAGACGGTGAGCGTGAAGCTGGACCGGATCGCCACCGTGGACGTGGAGCTCTCCGCCTTTGAGGGGGCGATGAACGTCCGCAGCCTGGCGGAGCAGTTCCTGGAGCCCGCGGCGGCCGCCCTGGCGAAGAAGATCAACAGCGACGGCCTGGAGCTCTACAAAGACGTGGCGGCTTACACCGGCACGGCGGGCACCACCCCCTCCGCCCTCTCGGACATGGCGGCGGTGCGGAAGCTCATGAACAAGAACGGCGTGCCCACCGACCGGCGCTGCGCCCTGTGGGACGCGGACGCGGACGCCGCCCTGGTACAGATCCCCGCCATCGTCAGCGCGGAGAAGTCCGGCTCCACCCAGGCGCTTCGCAGCGGCTCCATGGGCAGGATCATGGGCCTCGACAACTACATGAGCCAGGCGGTGAAGACCCACGCGGGCGGCTCCGTCACCGGCTCGCCCGTCCTGAGCGCCAAGGCCGCCGCCGGGGCCACGTTCTTCTCCGTGTCCGGCGCGGCCAGCGGCTCCACCGTGAAGAAGGGCGACCTGCTCCTCATGGGCGGGCACAGCTACACGGTCACCCGGGACGCAGGCCTGGACTCCGAGGCCGTCCACGTCTATCCCCCCGTGCGGGAGGAGCAGGCCCTGGGCACGGAGCTGACCTTCATCCAGTCCGGCGTGCAGAACCTGGCGTTCCACCCCATGGCCTTCGCCTTCGTGTGCCGGCCCCTGAGCCAGCCCGCCGGGGTGGAGAGCTACACCACCAGCTACAACGGCGTCTCCCTGCGCGTCTGCCGGGGCTACGACATGAAGTACAAGAAGGAGACGCTGTCCATGGACGTGCTCTACGGCTTCAAGACCGTGTACCCGGAGCTGGCGGTCCGGTGCCTGGGATGACGGCCTGGGCCGACTACGGCTACTACAGCGGCACCTACGGCGGGACCCTGACGGAGGCGGAATACGCCCGCGCCTCCCTGCCCGCCGCCGCCCTGCTGGAGGACTGGACCGGCTGCGCCGCCCCCGCCGGGGCAGCCGCGGACCGGATGCGCCGCGCCGCCTGTGCCCTGGCGGACGCCCTGGCGGAGGAGGAGCGGCCCCGGCTCCTCTCCGCCTCCAACGACGGCGTGTCGGAGACCTACGCCGCCGACGGGCGGAGCCGTACCCGCAGGCTGTGGGAGGCGGCGTCCCTGTACCTGGGCGGCACGGGGCTCCTGTCCGCCTGGGTCCTGTGAGGCGCGCCATGCTTCTGTGCGGCGAGACGGTGACCCTGGCCAGACGGACGGGGACGGGCTACGCCCTCACCGTGATGGAGGGGGCGAGCTGGTTCTCCCGGAGGGGGACGGAGCGGGAGCGCGCCGGGGAGGCGGTCTCCGGCGTCACCAGGGTGCGCATCCCGGAGCGCAGCCTTGCCGCCGCGCCCCGGGCGGGGGATCTCCTGATCCGCGGCGAGGTGAGCGCCATGTCCGGCCCCGGGGACCTGGCGGGCCGGGAGTACATCCGGGTGACGGAGACGGGGGACCGGCTCCGGGGCTTCGGGCGGCTCCGCCACTGGCTGGCGTCGGGCGTATGAGGGCGGCGGTCAGGCTGGAGCTGGACGGACTCCTGAGGATCGATACCCGCCGTGCGCGGCTGGCGGTCGCCCGTGAGACGGAGCGCCGCTGCCGCAGCCGGGTCCCCCTGCGCACCGGGGCCCTGATGCGCAGCGCCCGGATCACGGAGGACGGCCGGTATCTCATCTACGGCGTCCCCTACGGGAAGACCGTGTACTATGGCGTGTCCCGCGCGGGACTGCCCCTCCGCTATAACGGCGCGCCCATGCGCGGCCCGTACTGGGTGCCCCGCATGCTGGCGGAGGAGGGGCCGGAGCTGGCGCGGGCCGCCGCGGAGGTGATATTGCATGATGAGTAGGATACGGGCCTGGGTGGAGTCCCTGGCCCGGGGCGCGGCGCCGGGTCTGGACTGGCTGGGCGCGGAGGCGGGGTCCCTCTCCGTGGACAGCGTGCCCACCTCGCCCCGGGTGCGCCGGTATCTCCGGGGCGGCGGCCGGGGGAAGCTGGACTTCGTGGTCTCCGGCCGGGAGTTCCTGGACGGGGACACGGCGGCCGCGGCGGAGAACCTGCGCTTTTTCGAGGAGCTGGGCAGGGCCATGGACGGCGCGGAGCTCCCCGACCTGGGGGAGGGGTACGTACCGGAGCGGGCGGAGGTCCTCTCCACCGCCTACCCCGTCTCCGCCGACGGCCACGGCACCGCCCGGTACCAGATGCAGTGCAGGATATATTACTATGAGTCAAATCACGATCGCGGAGCTGGATCGTGATTTGAGGGGACGGGGGAGACGACCCACGCTCCATCGCCCCCGTCGCGGCGGGGGACGCGCCTTGTGCCCCCGCGCGAGCCCAACGAAGTGGGTCGCGCGGGGAGAGGACGAGCAGCGGAGTGAATGAGTTCTGCCGCCTGCGGCGGAACGAACGATACGGAGCTTGCGAGGACGAGGCGAAGCTCCGCCAAAAACGATCTAGAAATATTCGCGCTGAAACGCGAACTCTGTGAGACTTCGGCCGCGCGTTCGAGATCCGAGGCAAACCGGCGTTTGCCAGCCGACGATCCACTCTCCGTCTCCCGTTTCTCGATCACGAGCCCAGCGCAGCGGGTCGGGATCGAAGAGGAGGCGCAGCGGAGAGAGCGAGCTTTCGGCAAAGCCGGAAGCGAGAGGTTCGGAGCTTGTGCCGACGAAGGACGAGCAGCGGAGTGAATGAGTTCTGCCGCCTGCGGCGGAACGAACGATACGGAGCTTGCGAGGACGGGGCGAAGCTCCGCCGAAAACGATCAAGAAATATTCGCGCCTTCGGCGGCGAACTCTGCCGAGGGCTTTTACCGACAGAGATCAAAGGGAGGAGATTCCATGACACTTACACAGCTTATGGCGGGGCACACCCCCAGCGCGTCCTACGCGGGCTGGGTCACCGCCGATGATTTCGTACTGGCGGTGGACTGCGGGGAGACGCCCGCCTCGTCCTTCGCGGGCGCGGGGAGCTTCGCCGTGGCCCAGGTGGGCGTCAGCTCCGTGGATTCGGAGCTGGGCCCCGAGACCCAGGACAAGATCTATATCCGCGCGGGCAAGAGCACCCTCAAGACCGGCAACCAGCGGTCCTTCACCGTGAAGGCCGACCGCTGCGTCGGAGACGCGTTCCAGGACTTCTGCCTCTCCCACGCCGTGAAGTACGGCACCGGCAGCGCCGTGGTGCGCAAGTACGTGTATTTCGACCTGCTCACCGGCAGGGGGGAGAAGGGGGAGATCACCATCCTGGTGGAGTCCGACGGCGGCGGCGACGCGGGGGAGGCCGCCCGGGTGGAGATCGAGCTGAAGAAGACCGGCTCCGCCCCGGAGAGCTACACCTGGAGCGCCCAGTGAGGTGCGCCATGGGAGAGTTCGCGTTTTCCGACGGCTGCGCGGAGCTGAGCTTCGGCGGCCTGACCTATGAGCTGGGGCTCAACGCCGAGACGCTGTCCCTCCTCCGGCGCACGGCGGAGGAGCTGGGCGAAAAGGCGGCCGCCCTCCATTCGGAGGAGGAGCTGACCGACGCGGTCCTCCATGCCGTGGACGCGCTCCTGGGCCGGGGCGCGGGAAGGGCAGTGCTGGGGCTGAAGCCGGGCTCCGGCCTGTTCGACGCCTTGGACGTGTTCCGCTATATCTGCGACGAGTACGCCGGGGCCTGGCGCCGCCGTGTGGCGGGGCTCACCGGCAGACAGGGGGCGCGCCGTGAATATCCTGACTGAGCGGCCCCCGGAGACGGTGCTGGTGGCGGGCCGGGAGACGCCTATCCGCACGGACTTCCGCTGGGGCGTCCGGTTCGAGCAGGCGGTGCTGGGCGGCGCTGGGGCGGAGGAGCTCCTCGCCCTCTGGTTCGACGAGATCCCGGAGGACCGGGCGGCCGCCCTGACGGCGGCCCTGTGGTTCTACTGCTGCGGCGACGTGCCGGAGGAGCGCCCGGAGGAGCCGGAATGGGAGCCCCTGTACGACTTCGGGGAGGATGCCGGCTCCATCATGGCCTCCTTCTCCGCCGCCTACGGGGTCGACCTGTCCACGGCGCGGATGCACTGGTGGACGTTCCGGACGCTGCTGCGCGCCCTCCCCTCGGAGAGCGAGTTCAAGCGGCTCACCGCCCTGCGGGGCATGGACCTCAGCGGCCTGGACGGGGAGCAGAAGCGCCGGCTCAAAAAGCTCCAGAGCAGCGTCCGCCTCCGCAGGAACGCCCCCGTGAGCCTGGAGGAGCGGGACGAGCGCTGGCGCAGAAGGGTCGGCGCCGTATTCAGAAGGGCAGGTGAGCGCCATGGAGCATGACGGCAGCGTCGTCATCGCCATCGAGGCCGACGATACCGGCCTTGCGGAGAAAATGGAGAGCATCCGGGAAACGGTCTCCCGGGTGCTGGCGCAGCTCACCGACCAGGCGGCCGGCACGGGACGGAGCCTCTATGATATCACGGACGCGGCCTTCCTGGCCTCCGCCCTGGCGGTGGACGCCATCGCGGGCACCCTGGGCGGGGAGGACGCCCTATCCCGTGTGGCGGCCGCGGCCGCGGCCCTGGCGGGGCGGTTCATCGCCTCCGGGGAGTCCCTGCTGCCCCGGATCGTCCAGAGCGGCGCGCTGGCGGTCTCCGCCTTCACGGGCGGCGCGGAGAGCCGCCTTCCCCAGGTGACCGCGGCCGCCTCCGCGCTGATCGCCGCCATGGCGGGGGGACTGGACTCCGGCCGGGGGTCCCTGACCTCCGTGGCCTCGTCCCTGGCCTCCGCCGTGTCGGGCTCGTTTCTCTCCCTGGGCTGGAGCGAAACGGGCGCGGCGCTGGTGGCGGGCATCGCCTCCGGCGTGGCGGCCGCTGCGGGGAGCCTGGCCTCGGCTGCTGTCTCGGCGGCCAGAGGGGCCATCGGAGCGGCCAAGCGGTTCCTGGGCATCGCCAGCCCCTCGAAGCTGGCGCGGGACGAGATCGGCGTCCAGATCCCCCGGGGCATTGCCCTGGGCGTGGAGGAGGAGAGCCGGGCGCTGGCCCCGTCCGTGGCCGCCGGCATGGCGGGGCTCATGGACCGGGTCCGGGCCGCCGTCGCCGGCAGGATGGTCGATACGGCGGCCCCCGCGGTGCCCGTGGTGCGCCTCCCGGAGCGCAGCGCGTCCCGGGAGCGTCCCCAGCCGGTGCCGGCCCAGCACGTGACGGTGGAGTTCACAGGCTCCCTCTCCCAGCTGGGGCGGGTGCTGCAGCCGGTGATCTCCGCCGAGACGAAGCGCCTGGGCGGAGACCTGATCGAGACATGAGGAGGCGGATATGTTTATCATAGACGGAAGGGAATATGACGGGGTGATGAGCCTGGAGCGGTCCTTCACCGTGGATGAGGACGGCAACGGGGGCCGGGCGCTGGACGGCACCGTGCTCCGCTCCGTCCTGGGCACCCGCTACGACTACGCCCTGGTGATCGACTCCGACGGGATGCCCAGGGCCCAGTACGACGAGCTGTACGACGTCCTGTCGTCCCCGGCGCCGTCCCACCGGGTGACCATGCCCTGGGGCGCGTCGGGGGAGCTGAGCTTCACCGCCTACGTCACCGGCGGCGAGGACCGGCTGGAGCGCATCGACAGCGACGGCCGGGTCTGGGGCAGCCTGAAGGTCAGCGTCTGCGCCCTGGCCCCCCAGCGGACGGGGGCGTGATATGAGAGATACCATCACGCTGGGCGGCGTCACCTACGGCACCACGGCGGCGGACATCATCAGCGGCAGCGTGGCGCTGGGGGAGAGCCTGACGGCATCGCAGCTTTCCGTGGATACGCTCTCCGTGGAGGTCACGGCGAGGTACGCGCCGGAGGGCGTATACGGCGATGCGGTGACGTATTTGCGGGACGGGACGCTGTTCGGGAAATTCTTCCTCCGAACGCTGGAGAGAGTCGGCAAAAACCGGTGGAAGATCGACGCGGTGAGCGCCGTGGGCCTTCTCGACGGCACAAAGCACTACGGCGGCGTGTACGACGGGCAGGATCTGGCGCAGAGCGGCGCGGCTGCCGTCATCGCGGATGTGATCGGCGGCGCGTTCGATTACACGCTCACCGGGTTTTCCGACGTGCGGCTCTACGGCTGGCTGCCTATCGCGTCACGCCGGGAGAACCTGCAGCAGGTCCTTTTCGCCATCGGGGGGAACATCACCAAGGACGCCGGCGGCGACGTGGTGATCTCCCCGCTGCCGGACACGGTGGCCTCCGACCTGGACAAAAGCCGCATCTTCCTGGGCGGGAAGGTGACGTATCCCGTGGGCGCTTCCGCCGTGCGCGTCACCGAGCACAGTTACGTGCCCGGACAGGAGGAGAAGGAGATCTACTCCGGCGAGGTGATCTCCGCTTCGCTGACCTCCCCACAGGGCGAAAGCCTCACAGGGCAGCTCATCGAATTTGGCGAGCCGTACCGGGCCCTCCGGTGCGACGGCTCCGATATTCTGGAGAGCGGGACGAACTACGCGATCCTCTCCCCGTCGCCGGACGCCACGCTGTACGGCACGGGCTACGTCCACAATCAGAAAGTGGTCACCGTCTACGCGGAGGACTCCACCGGCGGCGACTACATCCCGGAGGTGAAGGGCTGCACCCTCGTCTCCCTGGCGAACAGCACCAACGTGGCGCAGCGGGTGCTGGCTTATTACAGCGGATTCAAGCGGGTGGAGCAGGATTTCGCGGTGGCGGACGAGCGGCCCGGCGACCGGGTGACGCTGTACGACCCCTACGGCGAAAAATCCGGCGGGTACATCAGGAGCCTCGAACTGACGCTGGGGGCGCTCCTGCGGGGCAAAGCCGTGTTCGAGACGGGGTACATCCCCAGCGGCATCGGCAACAACTTCAAAAACGTGATGGTCGTCGATCAGAGCGGCACGGTGACGCTGCCGGATACCAACCGGGTGCGGCTGGTGCTTATCGGCGGCGGCTCCGGCGGGTACGGGGGCTATCCCGGCGAGGAGGGCAAGC
>JAFWFZ010000026.1 GCA_017515345.1 Oscillospiraceae bacterium
GTCGCAGCCACGCTGAACGCCACCGTCGTGCCATCGTCCACGGTCTTCGACGCAGGCTGCGTCGTGATCACAGGCTTTGCGCTCACCGTCAGCGTCGCCGCGTTCGACGTCACGCTGCCCGCCGCGTTCGTCACCTTGCACCGGTACTGACGCCCGCTCAGCGCCGTGGTCGCCTTGAATCTGAACGTCGCCTCCGTGCCGCTGGAATTATGCCACGTGCTTCCGTTGGTGCTGTACTGCCACTGATACGTCAGGCCGCTTCCCGACGCAGCCACGCTGAACGCCACCGTCGTGCCAGCGTCCACCGTCTTCGACGCAGGCTGCGTCGTGATCACAGGCTTTGCGCTCACAGTCAGCGTCGCCGCGTTCGACGTCACGCTGCCCGCCGCGTTCGTCACCTTGCACCGGTACTGACGTCCGTTCATCGCTGAAGTCGTTGTGAAGCTGAACGTCGCCGTGTTATACCCGGTCGCACTGCAGTTCTTCCAGGTGCTGCCGCTGTTGGTGCTGTACTGCCACTGGTAGCTCACCGCCCCCGTGGCCACCACCTTGAACGTCGCCGTGCCGCCGACACCCACGGTCTGCGTCTTCGGCTGAGTCGTGATCGTCGGCAGCGGCGCAACCGTCAGCGTCGCCGCGTTCGACGTCACGCTTCCGTTCGCGTTCGTCACCTTGCATCGATACTGACGCCCGCTCAGCGCCGTAGTTGCCTTGAAGCTGAAGGTCGCCTCCGTGCCGCTGGAGTTATGCCAGGTGCTTCCGCCGTTCGTGCTGTACTGCCACTGGTACGTCAGGCCGCTGCCGGACGCAGCCACCGTAAACGTCGCCGTGCCGTTGGGCGCCACCGCCACGTTCGCCGGCTGCGTCGTGATCACGGGCTGATCCGTCACCGTCAGCGTCGCCGCGTTGGAGGTCTTGCTCCCCATCTCGTTCGTCACCACGCAACGGTACTTCCAGCCGTTGTAGCTGGCCTTCGCCGTGAAGCTGAACGTCGCAGCCTTGCCGCTGGCGTTGTTCCACGTGCTTCCGCCGTCCTTGCTCACCTGCCACTGATACGTCAGGCCGCCGCCCGTGGCCGCCACCGTGAACGTGGCCGTGCTGTTGGGCGATACCGTCACGCTCTTCGGCTGTGTCGTGATCGCCGGTACTGTCGGCAGCTTCACCGTGATGCTGCTGTAGCCCTTGCTGAGCAAGAAGGCGTCCACAGTATTCTCCGTAAAGGTGAAGCTCGCCCCGGAGGCGCCAGGCAAAGCGGTCATGACGTAGCCTCCGTCGCCGACTGATGCATAGGTCATCTTTACATCCCGGGTGCCGTCCTTATCCAGGTCGAGATACATGACGCTTGAGCCGCTAGATTCCTCCATCCAGATGCCGCCCGCGAAATAAACGTCGTTCAGGGCCACGGCCACCATGGTCTCCTCATGCCACGTGCCGCCGTCATATGCCTCATCAAAATCGTCATAGGTGACCGTCACAGGGCCGTTCGACAGATCCAGGATGCCGTTGCCGAGATCCTCAATGATGCGCAGGGTCGCGTTATTGCTGGTCTTTGTGGCGTTGGTCGCATCGGTGATGACGCAGCGGTAGCGCCAGCCGTTATAGCCCGCCTTCGCCGTGAAGCTGAACGTCGCCGCCGTGCCGCTGCAGTCCGTCCACGTGATCCCGTTGTCCTTGCTCACCTGCCACTGATAGGTCAGTCCCTCGCCCCCGGCGAGTACGGTGAACTTCACCGTTTTGCCCACAAAGCCGCCTGTACTTTTGGGGTCCTCAATGATGCGGAAGGGGTTGCCCAGGCGGAATACGATCTTTGAATAAGCGGAGGTCACGCCGTCAAGGCACGTCTTGCTCAGGTCAACGGTATAGTCGCCGCAGATGCGCGTGTTCGATTCTCTGCTGTACTTGTGAGACGTGCCGGCATAGGTATTCACGGAGACGTCGCTTTTGGTATCCCGGTCCACATCAAATGTATAGGTACCGCTGTTGGCAGAGGTCTGGCGGATGATGCCGGCGTCCCTCGCGGCCAACAGCTCATTGATGAGCGTGGTCCGATCGGCGGTATCCAGGATCAGATCGCCGTCGCGCAGGTCGATGGTATAGGTCCCCAGATCCGCGATGCGGGTGAGGCTGACCGTGTCGCTGTCTAGCTCCGCGCCGTTCTGATCGGTGACCCGGCACTTATACAGGCAGCCGTCGTTGGTCGTAGTGACCTTGAAGCTGACCGTCGGGTCGGTCTTCCCGCTCCACAGGGTCCAGCTGGCGCCGTTGTTCTTGCTGTAATACCACTGATACGTAAGCCCCTGGCCGATGGCGCTCACGCTGAACTCCACCGGAGCGCCCAGGAAGCCGTTAGCACTCGGGAAGCCGTGCGCGTTCACGGGCTGCTTCCAGATGCGGAAGGGGTTGCCGAACTTCAGGATGACCTTGGAATAGACCTCCCTGACCTCGGAGCTGGATGCGTTGTAGGTCATGGCGGTGAAGCTGGGCGTCAGGGTCACGTTGCCGGAGGCGGAGCCGGTGTCCAGCGCCGTGAGGACATTCGTATTGAGGGTAACATCCGCGCACTCGTCCCCGTTCACGTCGTAGCCGTCGATGAGCTGGGTCACCTGGCTGCCGTAGGAACGTGACATGCCATCCAGCGTGTAATAAAGGGCGGCGTTGGCGGTTTCATTCAGATACGCGCCGCCGCCGGTCAGATCCAGGGTGAGGGTGCCTAGGTCCTTCATTACCATGAGCTTTGCATAGGTGCTTCCGAGGAAGCTCAGATCCGGCAGATTCCTCTGATCCCAGGTTGCGCCGTATTTATCGGTGATCACCAAGGCGTAGCATCTGCCGTTGTGCGCCTCCGTAACAGGGATGGTGATGGTGGCCGTCTTGTTGCCGGTCTCGGCGGCGGCTGCCCAGGTCTGACCGTCGTCCGTGCTGGCGTACCACTGATAGCTCAGCGTGTCGCCGGTGGCGGTGACGGAGAGCTGCTTCGCCGAGCCCACCAGGCACCTCACGTTGCCGTAGTCAAAGCTCTGGACCAGGAGGGGCGTGCCCATGTGGATGAGGACGGAGCTGTAGGTCTCGGTATGGCCGTTGCGGGCGATGTAGCTGCGCATTTCGGGCGTCACCGTCAGGGTGTAATCCCCGGTAACGCTGGGAGATTCACCGCGCTTTATGGTGTAGGAGCCGTAATAGCTGCTCGTCCTGATGTCCCATGTGTGGTGATCGTCTTTATCCAGGTCAAAGCCGTACTGGGTGTCGATCAGACCGGCGGCGCCCGCCGCGCTGAAGGTCGCGCGCATGAGGTCCGTGATATCCACGTAATCACCGCCGCGCAGGTCGATGGTATAGACGCCCGCGTTGGTCAGCTTTGTGAGGGTGGCCGCCTCGCTCTCCGTATAGGTCCCGTTGGAGGAGGAGACGAAGCACTTATACTGGCAGCCGTTGTTCGAAGTGGTGACCTTTACACTCAGGGTCGGGTCGGTCTTTCCATCCCAGAGGACCCAGCCGTTGCCGTCATTTTTGTTATACTGCCACTGGTAGCTAAGGGTACCGAAGCCCGCGGCCTCCACGGAGAAGGTGACCGTGTCGCCCAGAAGGCCGCCGCCGCTTTTGGGCTGGGTGCGGATAATAGGATCGGGGTTTGTGTTGAAGAAGAGTTCCCCGGTTCCGGTGAAGCCCGACTCATTCTCGAATCTGCAGGTATACTTCCGCTCCGCGGTGATATCGTTCACCGGAACGGTCAGGGTCGAGGAGATGGTATAATACCCTGTGGAGGTGGTCGATTCGGAGCTCCTGCTCCACGTCCACGTCTCCGGGTCCCCCTCCTCGATCTCGATCAGGCTGGGCGGCAAGACGCTGAAGTCATAGTAATACCATGTGGCGGTGTCCGCACCGCTGGCCTTGGCGGTGAAGGTGACCGTATCGCCAGCGTACTTAAGGGACGACGGAATCGCAGGCTCCTGGGTGATCACCGGCCCGAACGCGTTCACGAACGTAAAGCCGTTAGTGTTGGCATAGGACCAGGACGCGGTGCCTTTCAGACCGTAGATGGTGAAGTCCTCCACCTTGTCGTAGCCGTTGTTGTCAGCTTTCGGGGCATAGCCCACAGCATACGAACGCACGGTGGTAACGGTGGGCGGGATAGTGATCGACGTGGCGTCGATACCGGCAAAGCACCCCTCATCCAGATACACAACGGCTCCGCGCAGGTCGATATTGAGAAGGCTCGAGCAGCGGTAAAAAGCGGTATGACCGATGGTGAGCCCGTTGCCCGCGACCATGAGAGTCGTCAGACCGGTGCAGCGCGAAAAGGCGGAATACCCGATTTTACTCAGGGTTGCCGTGACGTTCGGGGCAACGGTCATGTCCACGTACTCCAGGCTGGTCATTCCGAAGAACGCAAAATCGCCGATCTTTGTCACACCGGCCTCGACAAAGACCTGCCTGATCGTGCTGATCGTCCCCCACGGAGGAGTGGTACCGCTACTATAATCTTTCATGGCGCCGGTGCCTGTGATCACGATCCGCCTGTCGAGGTCCTCCAGGTGCCAGAACACAGCGTCGGAATCGGTCTCTCCGCATCGGCCGCCCTCGTAGCAGCTGATGCCGTTATCATCACAGTATGTCGTGACCACCGAGGCCGGGCTGGCGTCGTGCAGGATGGCGAAGTCGGACGCGGTGCCCGAAAACGCACTGTCTCCAATGGTCGTCACGCTGTTGGGGATGTAGATCCACTTGAGGCTGGAGCAGTATCGGAACGCTTTGGTGTTGACGGTCGTCACGGAATTGGGGATGATCACGTCCGTCAGCGCAGAGAAGTAAAAGAACGCATAGGCGCCTATGGAGGTGACGCCGGAGTTGATGACCACCTTCGTCACGGTGGTATTGTTCCCGCGGCTGGGGTCATAGGTCGGATAGCCGGAGTTCCAGTCGTCCATGGGACCGCTGCCGCTGATGGTGAGCACGGTACCGTCATCGCTCAGCGTCCAGGTGACGGAGTCGGTGACGGTAGTGTCATCATTGGGATCGGTCCGGGGACCGCAGGAGCCGCTGGTGGCGTCCATGATAACCATGGCGTCCGGGTCGGCTGCAAGCGCCTCCTTGTCGATAGGGGCCGCCTCCTCAACGAGAGCCGCTTCCTCGATGGGGGCCGCCTCCTCGACGGGGGCCGCCTCCTCGATGGGGGCCGCCTCCTCGATGGGGGCCGCCTCCTCCACGGGGGCCGCCTCCTCCACAGGGGTTGCCTCCTCGATGGGCGCGTCCTCCGCCAGCGCCGCCGCCGGCAGAAGGCTCAGCACCATCATGAGCGCAAGCAGGATACTGATGATTCGCTTCTTCATCTCGCTACCTCCTGTATCGTTTCTTAATTGACACTGAAACAGCTGCTGAAATGGATATACTTTGGCTATTTACTTAATTATACCATTTTTCCGTCACGATGCAACGCCTCTTTTGCCGCTTCTCCCCTTTTTTCATGACTTTGACCAAAAACGGAGGCCGACTTTCGTCGGCCCCCGTTTGTCGGTTTCAATTTGTTTCCGGAATCAGATCGCAAACTATCGAAGCGGATCCGATCAGTTTTCCTCTCTCCATGCGGTGCGGAACTTGAGCCACTCGGGATCGGGATCCTCGTTCCAGGCCCACTCGCGGCCGCCCAGGAACACCTCGGCGTTCATTTCGTTGGAGTAGACGTTCAGCGTGGCATAGGGGAAGCGCTTCGCCATGTGGTAGTAGAAGTCGCCGGGGGTCTTGCAGGCGGCCAGCTCCTCCTCCGTGGCGATGAGGTATTGCTCCGTAAACTTGAGGCCGCTCTCATCGAACAGGCAGCCCTCGCGCATATGGCCGGGGATGATGACGTCCGGCTGCAGATCGTAGATACCCTCGATGTCCTTGAGCCACAGCTTGCGCTGCTCGGCGTTGACCTCACAGGTGAAGGGATGCGCCTCATTGAACACCACATCGCTGCAGACAACGGTCTTGATGGAGGGGATCCACACGATGGTGTTCCACATCAGGTCACCCATGCAGCGGATGATCTCCAGCCGCTCCCCCTCCAGCTCCAGGTAGTCGGCGGTCAGCGGCTCCAGCCGGTCGCACTGCTTGCGGCACAGGTTATCGGAGCCGATGGTCTCCTCCCACTCGTCCAGCTTGGGCTGGTACTGGTGATGGTAGAGTGTCACAACGGGCGCGGGGGCGTAGCACTTCGCCTCCGGGAACGCCTCGGCGATCTCTCCCATGCCCCAGTAGTGATCCGGATGGGCGTGGGTGGCGAAGATGGCCTTGAGCTTCAGCCCGGTCTCCAGGATCTCAGCGATGACCCGGTGGGCGTTGGCCCTGGTCCACTGGCAGTCGATGAGGATGCATTCCTTCTGCCCCATAACGATGGTGGAGGTGACGTTGAAGCCACTCTCCGGCGATACGAATACCTTAGTGGCGAGCTTGCCGTCGCCGTGCCTGGTGATGATAGTTTCCATGTAATCAGCCCTCCTGTAATTAACTTCTGTCCATATTCTAATCAAAAAAACGGCCGCTGTAAATACATATCTGGAAAAAAACGGTGCTCCGCCGAACTTCCGGCCCGGCATCCCCGTCTCTGGTTTTTGATTATAACACATCGGATCCTTCTTTTCAATACGCGCCGACATACGGCGGCAGCCCCCTTTTTTTGGGGGGGAAATCAGCCCCTGTCCCGGGAAAAACGGAAAACGCAACCGCCGGTTGACGTTTTTCCAGGCTCTCTTTCTTCCCTGCAAGCGTTTTTTGCGCTATACTGGGCATGCCCGGTGAGGAACGGCAAACCGGGACAACAGTAAAAGGTGTGGATAAGAATGATCCTGGCGGATAAGATCACAGATCTGCGGAAAAAGAACGGATGGTCCCAGGAGGAGCTGGCGGAACAGCTGGGAGTGAGCCGGCAGTCTGTCTCCAAGTGGGAGAGCGCCCAGTCTGTGCCCGATATGGGAAAGATCGTGCGCATTTCCGAGTTGTTCGGCGTCAGCACAGACTATCTTTTGAAGGATTCTCTGGCCCCGGCGGACAAGGCGGCAGACGGCGTCCTGCCGGATGCGGCGGAGCGAACCGTCAGTATGGAGGAGGCCAACGCTTTCCTGGAAGCCAAGACGAAGAATGCGGGCTGCGTGGCCATCGGCGTGCTGCTGTGCATCCTGTCGCCGGTCTGCCTGATCCTTCTGGGCGGCGCCCAGGATCTGGGCCTGATCCGGCTCGGTGAGCCGCAGGCAGTCGGCCTCGGTCTGGTGATCCTGCTGCTGATGATCGGAGGCTCCGTGGCACTTTTCGTCACCAGCTACCTGCGGGTGAAACGCTTCGAGTATCTGGATCAGGAGCCCATCGACACGCTCTACGGTGTGGACGGCATGGCGCGGGAACGGCAGGCCAGATTCCGTCCCACCTTTGTCCGGCAGCTCACTCTGGGCATCGTGCTGTGCGTGCTGGCTGTGATCCCGGTTTTCCTGAGTCTGATCCTGAACGGCGAGCGGGAGAGCTTCGGGCATATCCTGTCCGTGGGGGCTCTGCTCGTCCTGGTTGGCGTCGGTGTGCTGCTGATCGTCCGCGCCTCTATCGTCTGGGGCGCTTTCCAGCGGCTGCTGGAGGAGGGCGATTACAGCCGTGAGGAAAAGAAGCAGGCCCGCAGCTCCGGCCCCTTCAGCGGGATATACTGGGGCCTCGTGACGGCGGGCTACCTCGCATGGAGCTTTGCGGCAAATGCCTGGGACAAGAGCTGGATCATCTGGCCAGTGGCGGCGGTAGCTTACGGCGCCGTATACGGCGTCATCCGCGCGCTCCGCAGGAAGGACGGCTGACGCACGATACTGTCTGAAAGGCCGGGCAGCGTATTCCGTTTTCAGATAAAACAGGGAGGCGATCCCATGAGATCGCCTCCCTGTTTTATAGTTAAAGCCTTATGCCGGGAAAATGCGCTCACGTTACCGGGAGCTTCAGCATCAGATTGTTCAGATCCAGAGAGTGGGTATACCGCGCTTCCTCTGCGATTGCCAGGACAAGCCGGATGCCCAGGGCGTCCTTTTCCCCATGGGGGATATAGCTCACCGGATCAAAGGAGCCGCAGTCATCCCGGAACCGCAGGATCCACGCATCCTCCTTATACAGAACACGGACCGAAAGATGATGCGGTTTTCGGTCCTTGGTAAAACCGTGCAGGATCGTATTACCGGCCATCTCCTCGATGCACAGGGCGATATAGTTGGTGATCCTGGCATTCTGTCCGTGCTTCCGGCAGAACTGCTCCGCTTCCTGCGCCGCGGCGGTGACTTCCTCGATCGTGTGGAGCTCCGTTTCCATCAAGCGGTCCGGGGGAACGCTGAAATCATCTCTCAACAGGAGAAACGCGTCGTTTTTCCACGGGGCCGACCCCGTCCTGCGGTGTACATACAGGCAAATACCGAGGATCGTCAGCAGCTCGCCCATGAGGAAGAAAAACCACACGCCGGTCGTCCCCAGGAAACGGCTCAGAAGGAAGGCCGCCAGCACGGGGAAAACGGCGCACTGCAGGATGGAGATCCCCTCCGTGAGACGGACCCTGTCCATGACCTGATAGGCGTTTTTCAAAGCATTGTTGATACAGCGGGGGATCAGTCCTACCGCGAAGATGCGCACCCCCAGACCGGCCATGTCACGGATCTTCCCGGCGCTAGTGATAAAGAGCTTCACAAGCTGCGGCGCGAAGACCGCCATCAGGATCCCGACTGCCGCTCCTAGGATGACGGAGTATCTACCCAGATTGGCAGCCAGTTCCTTCAAGCCCGAGCGATCCTCTTCGTTGTAAAAGATACCGGCCAGGGTCAGGGACACGCCTCCTATGCCGGTCGACACACAGTTGCTGGTGTTGCCGAGGGTCATGATAACCGAAAACGCCGCCACCGCGTCGCTGCCGCCCGTGCCCAGCAGGATCTTGTTCAGGATGAAGATCATGACAACGCCCGAGGCCATGTTGAACACAGCAGGCACCCCGCTGCTGAACAGCTCCGCGATCTTGGACTTCTTCACATCGCTCAGGGAGAAGCGAAACACGCATTTCTTTGACAGGAAGTAGAAGCCGCCGATGATGAGGGCAGCGTAATAGCTCAGGGACGACGCCAGGCCCATGCCGAACATGCCGCCATGCACCACAAAAACATTGATAAGATCCAGCGCCACATCCGCCACCGTCATGCTCAGCACAGCGGCGATCAGCAGCTTGTTTTTCCCCGCGAGCTGCATGAAGGGGACCAGTATCAGCGCCCCCATGGACGCAGGCGCGCCGATAATAAACCCAGCCAGATAGCCCTTCGTCTGATCGAACAGGCCGCCTTCTCTCCCCGCGCCCATCGCAGTCGCCAGAGGAGACCGGAAAACCAGCACCAGCACCGTCAGCAGGACGGACACGCCCAGGGTCAGCGCGACGGCGGAAGAATAACCGACATTCGTATCTTTCTGGGAGCCCCGCCCCAGCGATCTGCTGCATACCACCTGGATCCCTGCGGCAAGCATGCTGCCCAGCGCTCCGATCACGAGGAGGATCGGATTCGCGAGCTGATACGCCGCAATCGCCTCAACGCCCAGGAACCGCCCGATCATGACACTGTCGATCAAAAGGCACAGTGACACCGTCAGCGCGGACAGAATCTGCGCTGTCAGCATCTGCTTCGTCAGTTTACGGATCATTTGCACTACTCCAATTCGTCTCCCGATTCCAGCCAGCAGCCGTAAAAGGTATTATACCATTGACCGATACGGCAGGCAACGGTTTCTTTACCAGATAAGCCCGACTGCCGCAGCTGACCAAAGGCACTTCCCTGCTGCCGGTTCCGCTCCGCCCTGCTTCAGCCGCGGTTCCCTTGTGGTAAAGGCGGACACACAGGCGCAAATACGGTCAAAGTTTCCCAATAAACAACGGCACCTGCTTCGTTATCAAAGCGGTACCGGATACACAGGCAAAGACTATAAATGAATTACAGCGTATATGCTGGGGGAAGGCAAAACAAATACAGTTGGCAGAGCGGAGAAAAGGAAAACAGGAGCGTCGCTGCAGTCCACCGATGCAAATATGCCCCGGCGCAGCGGGAGAACCGCCATCACCGATGCAGCTCCTGTCGAAAAAACTTTACCATGGGATGTGGGGACTGTCAAGTTGGAGCCGGAGGAGGCACGTCATTCAAGTAAACGACCGTCTGGGAGGAGATCCCGTGGAACCTCCTCCCCGGCGAAACGCTTTTCAGCAAGCGGGCAGGAATCAAAGATCCTCCCGGAAGTCCGCCTGCGGCTGTCCGTTTTCCAGAACGAAGGCTGCGATGTCGCCGATCACATCCCCGCCGATGTGCCGCTCCGTCCCGTATTCCTTGGACGCCTTCAGGATGTCGCTGTAGAGGGCTTTCACAAAGACGTGGTTCAATTCTGGATAGAGTCTGAAAACGGTGTTGTCCCGCCCGGACAGGATCTCACGGAACTTTTGGAAATCGTCCTCCGCAAGCACCTGAAAGTCCTTGCCGCCCTGCATAAGCAGGGCAGGCTTCCTGCTTTCCAGCAGATAATCAGCCGCCGTTTTCTGCCCCATCTCTTTGAAATAGTAGAGGGACAGATTCCCGGCAAATCTCTTTTTCATGGCCTCCTCGTCGCTCATTTGATAGAGGCCGCTGAACTTTTTGGAATAGATCCTGTACTCCAGCCCAATGATCCATTTCAGGGGGGATCTGCTGCCGCCGGTCTGCTTCAGCTGCCTCAGCACGATCTCCTCCAGGCGGTAAGGAGTGCCGGCCATCATGATGAGGCCGCGCACATTTCCTCCCTCTGCATCGATCCGGGGCGCGAGCATGGCACCCATGCTGTGTCCCAGCAGGAACACCCGGTCGCGGTCGATCCGCGGGTCGTTTTTCACCAGCTCAACGGCGAGGAGCGCGTCGTCGATCGTCTCGTCTTTCACGCTGGGAGACATCCTGGCCAGCTTGCGCGCGTAGGCGAAGGTTCGCTTATCATACCGGAGTGATGCGACGCCATGCGTCGCCAGCCCCTCTGCCAGATCCCTGAACGGCGTCAGCTTCATGACCCTTTCATCCATATCGCTTGGTCCGGAGCCGTGCACCATCACCACTGCGGGTACCGGCGCCGAAAGGTCGTCCGGCAGCGTCAGCAAGCCATTCAGCGGGTATTTCGAGCCTGCTCCGACGACTGTTTTCTCACTGTTCATGTGCAAACCTCCTGCTCTTTGCTGTTTCCGGTTGTCCGGCAGCGTTATCAATAAGCGAGGAGCCCGCTGCCGGACGTTCCGTCCGGGACCCCAGCGCTGTTTACCGTTTCTTCCCGGCTCATGCCGATGAACTGCGCCCTTCGCCGACGCCGGAGAGGGGCTCTCTCCTTCCACTCCGCTGCGATTATGAGGCACGCAGACGGCGCCTGTTTCATTTTATAGTCAATCGCCTGTGCAAAGTCAAGGTGTCAAGCGCATTTCCGGCAGTCTGAACCGTAATAACGCTTTTTCTCGTGCGTTCCGGCGCGTTTGAAAAGAGATGCCCAAGCTTATGTATCCACACCGGTTATTCCATTTGCCTGAATCTGAATTCCCAGGATGTCTCAGCAGAAGCACAGGTGCAGTTGCAGCGGCACAGCGGGATGAACAGCATCCGGATCGGGGCATGGAGATCGTAAACCATGATCGGCTCTGCACATGAGACATCGGCGGCGGGGAGCCTGTAACCTGCTCCCCGCCGTTATACTTAAATCACCATTATTCAATCTTCAGCATTCGATATCCTATGCCGACGTGCGTCTGAATAAACTGCGGAGAGTCAGAGGCAGGCTCAAGCTTTTTGCGCAGCGTAACCATAAAGACGCGAAGAGAGGCTATATCATTATCCCAGCTTCGCCCCCATATTTTTTGCGTGATATAGGTATGCGTCAAGACTTTACCGGTATTCTGGGCAAGAAGGCAAAGCAGTTTAAACTCTATACGACCAGTTGTTTTTAAAACTGTTTTGATCCTTTCACAAAATGGGTAGTCATTCCCTTTCTCCGCCATTAACACAGCAGGTTCACCGCCAGTCCCGTGATGAAGGAAAAGAGCATAACAAACGAGATGTAAAGTATGA
>JAFWFZ010000002.1 GCA_017515345.1 Oscillospiraceae bacterium
GGAGCGTCTGCGGAGCATGCGCCGGCGGCAGGCCACGGTGGAGGAGAAGATCGAGGAGATCCGGCTCATCAACCGGGCCAAGTGGCTGCTCATCGAGAGCCTGCACATGACGGAGCCGGACGCCCACCGCTATATCACCCGCCAGGCAATGGAGCAGCGCACCGGCAAGAGGGAGATCGCCGAGGGCATCATCCGCACCTATCACAAATAGACGGCGCGGACCCGGCCGGGTACGCGCGGCAGCTCGAGCAAAACGAAGCGTATCCCCTGCCGGTGGCTTCCGCAGGGCTGTGCCGCCGATTTGGCAGGGCCGAGCCGCCCGCAGGCGCTGACCAAAGCCGCTGTTTCGGCATACTTAAGCTGTTGTTTCGGCAAACCTAAGCACCCGTTTCCGCTAACAAAGCATCCGTTTCCGCTAACAAAGCACCCGTTTCGGCAAACCAGACAGCCGTTTTTACACACCAAAGCCGCCCGCGTCTGCGGGCGGCATTTATTGTTATGTAAACTATATTATGTTAATTTATCGTGTGCTGTCACCACGCTCCCCTGCCGGGGTATTCGGCAAGTCTGATCCGACCGCTTTCGCAAACCAAAGCACCCGCAAACGTGAGCATTATATATTATGTAAACTATATTATGTTATTCTATCGTTTGCAGTCAGCGCGCCCACTGACGGTGGCTGTTTTTCCCTCCCCGGAGCGGGGCATTCTTGCCCTGCCCCGGCGCAGGCCGGGGGCGCTCCGCCTGTTATCGCCCCGGCGCGGGGCGGGGGCGCTCCGTCTGTTATCGCCCGGGCGCAGGGCGGAAGGCTGTTTTCCCCTGCCGGGGGCATACCATAATTCTCTGCGTGGGTGTCGCTCCCTATTTTTCCCCGGCGCCGACCGGGGGCGGGTCATCCCTTCGCCGGTGCGCGGCGGCGCTTTTCTTTTCCGGCACAACACCGGGCCGGTCCGGCCCTGCGGGGGGAGTGCTGCCGCTTATTTCTCCCCCGGTGGAGCACCGGTGGCGTGTCCCTTTTCTCATACTTTCTCTTCCAACAGCAGAAGAGAAAGTATGCAAAGAGAAGTGCCGTTCAAGGGGGACTTTTTAGAAGCCGTCCCCCTTGAAAAACCCCCTCCTAAGAGGCGAGTCACAGCTTCGGATCTGTGTCCTTGGTTTATGCTCCCTGCTGTCATTTTGCTGCCGCAGTGCGGTGGCTGAGGGGACATGTACCCGACTGCGGAGCCTCATCATCCGCTTCGCTGGGCTCGTGATCGAGGAAGGAGAACCAGAGAGGGGGTCGCCGTTTTGGCAAGCTCCGTTTCCCCCGTTCCCCCGTTCCCCCGTCCTGCCCCCGGGGATCCAAGGGGCCCCGCAGGGCCCTTTGGCCGCGCGAAAGGAATTCTTAAGGGAAAACCGCTGCGGAACGGTTTTCCCTTAAGCGTCCTTTTGCTGACTTTTCCCACGTGGGAAAAGTCAGTCCCCGAAGGGAACTCAGCCTCCCGGCCTGCGCCGGGGCAGGACAGGAATGCCGCATCCCGGCGAGGGGAAAAGTATGCCCCCGGCAGGGCCGGACACGGCCCGGTGTTGTGCCGGAAAAGAAAAGCGCCGCCGCACCCCCGGCAGGGAAAAAGTCAGTCCCCGAAGGGAACTCAGCCTTCCGGCCTGCGCCGGGGCAGGACAGGAATGCCGCATCCCGGCGAGGGGAAAAGTATGCCCCCGGCAGGGCCGGACCGGCCCGGTACTGTGCCGGAGCACAAAAGCGTCGCCGCGCCGCGGCACGGGCGGCGTTCAGGAGGACATAAACCGGCTCTCGCTCACCGCGGCGGCGGCCAGGACGAGTCCCGCCCCGAGCCAGCCCAAAAGCGACATGGGCTCCCGCAGGAAGACCGCGGAGCACAGGACGGAGACCACCGGCTCCAGATAGCCCAGGATGGCCACCGTCTGCACCGGCAGGTTCGCCATGCCGCTGAAATACAGGCAGTAGGCGACGCCGGTGTGGAGGACGCCCAGCATCGCGACGATGAGCGCGGAGCGCAGATCGACCGTGATCGCCGCGCCCCGGCTGCGGAGCAGCACATAGGGCAGGATCGTCACGGCGGAAACGGCGAGCTGCACCACCGACCGGTCGTAGGCGGAGATGCCCCGCAGCTTCCTGTTGCAAATGACGATGCCCGTGAAGCACAGCGCCGCGGCGAGGCCCAGGGCCACCCCGGCCGTCTCCCCGCCGCCGCCGCTCAGCACGCCGGATACCAGCACGATCCCCAGGAGCGCCGCCGCCACGCAGGGCAGCTTGCGCCTGACCAGCTTCTCCCGGAGCAGCAGGGGCGCGGCGATGATCACCAGGATCGGCGCCATGTAATTGCACAGGCTGGCGATGGCCACCGTGGTGCGGATGTAGGCGGCGAACAGGAAGATCCAGTTGAGCCCCAGCAGCACGCCGGAGGCCAGGAGCAGGCCCAGGTTCCGCCGGATGGCAGCCCGGTCCGGCCGCTGCCCCCGCGCCAGCAGGAAGCAGAGGATGAACAGGGACCCGATGATCCCCCGGCACATGGCCACCGCCTCGCTGGGCAGGGCGACCTGCCGCAGGAAAAGGCCGATGGTGCCGTAGAGCACCACCGCGATGATGTATTTGACCCGCTCAGCGGCGAGGCTTCTGTGATCCGTCATACGCTTCCTGTCCTCCGCTCCTCTCCCGCCGCACCTCCGCAAAAAAGCGCCGCAGGAGCTCCGCGCTCTCCTCCGCCATGAGTCCGCCGTAGATCTCCGGGGAGAAGCCGTAATTTTCCATGAAAAGATTGATGACGCTGCCGCAGGAGCCGGACAGGTCCTCCCGCGCGCCGTAATAGATCCGGGGGATCCGGGCGTTCAGGATCGCGCCCGCGCACATGGGGCACGGCTCCAGCGTCACGAAGAGCCGCGCGCCGGAAAGCCGCCAGCTCCCCTCGGCCGCGCACGCCGCCGAGATGGCCTCCAGCTCCGCGTGGGCCAGGGCGTTCAGGGATCTCTCCCGCCTGTTCCTGCCCCGGCCGATGATCGCGCCGTCCTTCTCGACGACGCAGCCCACGGGCACCTCGCCGTCCCGCAGCGCCTCCCGCGCCAGCTCCAGCGCCTGCGCCATGCAGGACCGCTCCTCTTCGGAAAAAGCCACGCCGAGCCCCCCTTTCGTTACGAACAACAATATAAAGGAGCGGCCCGCGATTGTCAAATCCGCTGTTTAAATCCGGACGGGGGCGGCTATACTACTGCCATGAAAACTTCCGAGATCCTGGATAAGCTCCTGAAGGTCCCGCCCCATGAGCCGGAGCGAAGGCCCCGCTTCCCCGGCCCGATCACGGCGGCGTACCTGGAGGAGATCTTTGAAAACTGCTTTGATTTCGAGCTGCGCCAGGTGGAGATCGGCGGCGGGCTGAGGGCCTCGCTCTGCTTTATGGACGGGCTCGTCTCCGGCGACGCGGTGAGCCTGACGGTCCTCGACCCCCTGACGAACGGGTTCCGCTTCGGCGGCTGCCTCACGGAGCGGGAGGCGGCGGAGCGCATGATGGCCGGCGCCGCCTACGGGAACACGGTCAAGTACCGCACGGAGGCCGACGACGCGGCGGCCGATCTCCTGAACGGCTTCTGCGCCGTGGTGTTCGACGGCCTGCGCGCCGCCGTGACCTTTGAGGTCCGCACCAGCCAGGGGCGGGCCGTCTCCGAGCCCAGGGAGGAAAAGTCCATCAAGGGCGCCCGGGAATCCTTCGTGGAGGTGCTGAAAACCAACACCATGATGGTGCGGCGGCACCTGCGCGACCCGGCGCTGAAGATGGAGACGGTCACCGTGGGGCGGCGCACGGCTACCTCGGTGGCGATCGTCTGGATCGAGGGGCTCACCGGCGGCGGCCTCACGGCGGAGCTGCGCCGGCGGGTGGAGCGCATCGACATCGACGGGCTGCTGACGGCGGCGGATCTGGAGGAATACGTCGCGGACAGCCCCCTCTCCCCCTTCCCCCAGCTGGTGCAGACGGAGCGGCCGGACCGCTTCTGCCTCAACCTGCTGGAGGGGCGGGCCGGTCTCCTGATCGACGGGCTGCCCCTGGGCTTCCTGGCGCCGGGCACCTTCGCCCAGTTCTTCAAGGTGACGGAGGACCGGGCGAACCACTTCATCGTCGCCTCGCTCCTGACGCTGATCCGCTACCTCTCCGTGGCGGTGACCCTGTTCCTGCCCGCCGTTTTCGTGGCGGTGGCCATGTACCACCAGGAGATGCTGCCCGCCAAGCTCATGGAGTCCATGATCGACGCCAAGCAGTCGGTCCCCTTCCCCACCGCGGTGGAGGTCATGGCCATGCTGGCCTCCTTCGAGCTGCTGCAGGAGGCGGGCATGCGCCTTCCCAACCAGCTCGGCCAGGCGGTCTCCATCATCGGCGCGCTGATCGTGGGCCAGTCGGCGGTGGAGGCCAGCATCGTCTCCCCCATCGCGGTCATCATCGTGGCCTTCGCGGGGATCGCGGGCTACACCATGCCGGATCAGGATATGGCCGGCGCGCTGCGGCTCCTGCGGTTCCTTCTGCTGCTGGCGGCCGTCTTCGCCGGCATGTTCGGCATCGCCGTGGGCGGCGCGCTGATCACCTATCATCTCTGCTCCCTGGAGAGCTTCGGCGTGCCGTATATGACGCCGCTGGCGGGCCGCTTCGGCGGGCGGGGGCTCTGGAAGCTCCTGCGGCCGCCGCTCCGCTGGGACAAGGGCAGGGAGCCCGCCCTGGGTCCGGAGGACAGGAGGAGCCGGCGGTGAGGCGGCTGCTGATCCCGGTCCTGCTCGCCCTGGCGCTCACCGGGTGCGCCTCGGATTTCGGCGTCTACGCCAACGTGAGCGAGGTGGAGCGGCTGCGCCTCGTGCGGACGCTGGGCGTCGACGCGGACGAGAGCGGCGTGCTCCTCTCCGCCGATACGGGCAGCGGCGGGGGCGGCCGGGCGGTCATCTGGCGGATCCGGGCCGGGACGCTGGCCGAGGCGGCGCGCCGGCTGGAGAAGAACGCCATGAAATACGACGCCAACATCTCCCACACGGAGCACGTGATCCTGGGCGAGGCGGCCGCCCGGGCGGGGATCGGGGAAACCCTGGACTACGTGGCGCGCACCATGCAGATGCGGCTGGATACCTGCCTGTTCGTGGCCAGGGGGAGCCGCGCGGAGGACCTGGTCACCGGCGCGCGGGGGGAGGACGCCTCCGTCTCCGATATGCTGCAGTCCCTGAAAAAGGACGCCCCGGTCATCTACGGCTGCGGCGTCGCCACCTGTCTGGAGGCGGCCGAGGCCCTGGCCTCGGAGGGGTGCGTGCTGCTGCGGGCCATCGCGCCGGAGCCCTCCCCGGAGTGGTCGGAGGAGGGGTACACGGCGGTGGCCCCCGCGGGCGGGGCCGTTATCTCCGGGGACAGGCTCCTGGGCTTCACGCCGGAGGAGGAGTCGGAGGCCGTGGGCCTGCTCACCGGCTCCGTCTCCAGCGGGTGCCGCGCCCTGGATTACGGCGGCGTCCCCGTGACGCTGCTGCTCACCGGCGCGGACGTGCGCCTGAAGCCGGTCACGGAGGGCGGGCAGCCCGCCTTCGCCGTGGATGCCCGCCTGCGCTACAGCCTCCAGGGCGCGGCGGCGCCTCTCTCCGTCGGGGACGGCGCCGTGCGCGCCGGGCTCGCCGCCGCGGCCGCAGAGGAGGTCCGCGGGGAGCTGACGGCCGCCATCCGCCGTGCCCAGGGCTTCGGCTGCGACTATCTCGGTATCCGGCGCGCCCTCTGCGCCGCGTCGCCGGGGAGGATGGCCCCGTACCGGGAGGCGTGGCGGTCCCTGTTCCCGAAAATGGCATTTACCGTCGCGGTGAGCGCGGTCATCCTGCGCACCTATGACCTGGGCGACCCCATCGCGTGACCGTAAGGAAAGGAGGCTCCCCCATGACCCGAAGCGACGGGCTGACCTTCCGCCAGCTCATGGCGCTCACCTTCGTCTGCCTCCTCTCGCCCGCCATCCGTCTGCTGCCACGGGCGGCGGCGGGATCGGTGGGCGCGGGGGCCTGGCTGGCCCCGCTGATCGCGGCGGTCCCGGCGGCGGGGCTCACGGCGCTCCTCCGGGCGCTGATGAAAAACCGCCGGGAGGGCGAGAGCCTGGCCCGGATCCTTCTCCGCGCCCTGGGCAGGGGGCCGGGGAAGGCGGTGTGCCTGCTCCTGGGCCTCTGGCTCGTGTTTTACACCGGGATCATCCTGCGCACCGGGGCGGAGCGGCTGCTCAGCACGGTCTACGTGGGCGGGAGCCCCGGGTTTTTCATGGCGGTCACGGCGCTGGCGGCGCTGGCGGTCTCCTTCGGCCGGGTCAGGAGCCTGGGCCGCATGGGGGAGGTCAGCGCCCTGGCCCTGGGGATCGTCCTGGCGCTGGTGCTGGCCCTCTCGGCTCCCGATATCAGGCCGGAAAACCTGCTCCCCGCGCCCGGTCCGGCGTCCGGGTTCCTGGCGGCCGCCCTGCCCGTGCTGAGCGTGACGGCCAAGGGCTTTCTCTTCCCGCTCCTGCCGGGGGGCGTGATGCGGGAGCGCCGGGAGCTGGCCGTATCGCTCCGGTGGACGGGCCTTCTTCTGCTGGTGATGCTGGGGATCACCGCCGCGACGGTGGGCGCCCTGTCCGCCGACGTGGCCGCCGGGCTGCAGCACCCGTTTTTCATCATGATCCGCAACATCTCCGTCTTCGGCGTCATCGAGCGCATCGAGGCCGTGGTCATCACCCTCTGGGTCGTCACCGATTTCCTGTTCGTCGCCGTCCTGCTGCGGATCTTCGACGAGCTGTTCGCCGCGGTCGCGGAGCGGGAGAGCCCGTGGCCGCTCCACCCGATCCTCGCCGGGTGCTCCGTGGCCTGCGGGCTCCTGGCCGCCCGGGACGCCTTCACGCTGGAGCGTTTGTCCCAGGCCGTCGTCCCGGCGGTGAATCTGCTCCTGGCGCTGATCCTGTCCACCGTGGCGCTCATCGTCGGGAAGCTGAGGAGGACGGTATAAAAAGCGCGCGGGGCAGCTGCCCCGCGCGCGGATGCTTTATTTTACCGTTTGTTCAGCGCCTCCGACAGATCGAAGGGCACCCCTCTCGGCCCCCGGACGGCGAAGATGCCGTACTCGTCCCGGAGCACCCGGAACGGATACGCCGCCGGGTCGTAGCGCCGCAGGAGCCTGATGCGCATCAGGCTGGTGATGTGCAGCTCGCCCCGGTCGTCGCAGGGGATGTCCGTCTCCAGCACCAGGCACCGGTACAGGATCGCTGAGACGGGCGCCGCCGCGTACATATAAACGGTGTCCCCGATTTTGATCCCGCTCCCCTGCTTCCACAGGATCGTATCGGTATCCTCAAAGGCGCGCTCCACGTCGTAATACTTCGGATTGGCCGGGATCAGCCACTCCTTCGGCGGGCGGAGGGTCTGCCGCTCCCGGGGGGACGCCGTGGCCAGGCGGCTGGCGTCGATCCGGTCCCGGAGCTCGTCGAAGGGCACCGTCCCGTCCAGGGCGACGGAGAGCCATCCCAGGCCGCCCCGGACGCCGGGCGCGTAACCCGGCTGCCGCAGCAGCAGATCCCGGAGGAGCGGATCCTCCACCCGAACGGTGAGGGTCTCCCCCTCCAGAAATGCGAACCGCCTGCCGCTCTCCCCGTGGCGGAAGACCGTGCAGCCCCGCGTCTCCGTGCGGAGGCAGTCCTCCCCGATATAGCGCAGCACGCGCCCGCTCAGATCCTGTTTCTTCATTTCGACACCTCTCTCAATAAACAGGGAGCCGCAGGCTTATTACCCGCGGCCCCTCCCTGATCATATTCAAGCCCCCGGCGGAGTTCGCGCCGAATGCCCCCGGCAGAGTTCGCCGCCCCGCGGCGAATAGAATCCAATCCGTTTTTGACGGAGCTTCGCCCCGTCAAAAACACATTCTGACGAGCTTCGCGAGTCCTCGTGCCGACCAAATGCGGCGCTTCTCCCGCTGCGCCGCATGCGATGGAGCACGAGTCGTCTCCCCCGTCCCATCAAATCGCAAACCAACGTAGTGTTTGCGATTTGACGCGTATCAGTCGAAGAATTTACTGTGGATGGCGGTGACGGCCCGGTCGGCGTCCTTCTCGTCCACCAGGACGGAGACCTTGATCTCGCTGGTGGAGATCATCTGGATATTCACCTTGGCGTCGTACAGCGCCTCGAACATCAGGGCGGCGATGCCGGAGGAGGTCATCATGCCCGCGCCGACGATGCTCACCTTGGCCACGCTCTCGTCCACGCTGAGGTCGGAGAAGCCGATGGCCTCCTGCGCCTCCAGCAGGGCGGCGCGGGCGGTCTCGGTGTCGGACTGGGGAACGGTGAAGCTGATATCCTGGGTATCGCCCCGGCCGATGGACTGGAGGATGATATCCACGTTGATCTTCTTTTTCGCCATGACCTGGAACACCTTGAACGCGATCCCCGGCACATCCTTGAGGCCCATGACCGCGATGCGTGCGACGTTTGTATCTTTAGCGATCCCGCTGATCTTTGTCTGTTCCACTTTTTTCGTTACCTCCTTGACTTTTGTGCCGGGCTTCCTCTCAAAGCTGGAGAGGACCTCCAGATTCACACCGTATCTCTTTGCCATCTCCACCGACCTGTTGTGCAGCACCTGGGCGCCCAGGGAGGCCAGCTCGAGCATCTCATCGTACGTGATCTCGTCCAGCTTCCTGGCGTTGGGCACCTTCCGGGGATCGCTGGTGAACACGCCCTCCACATCCGTGTAGATCTGGCAGAGGTCCGCGTGCATCGCCGCGGCGATGGCCACCGCCGTGGTGTCGCTTCCGCCGCGGCCCAGGGTGGTGATATCGTCGTATTTGTTGATGCCCTGGAACCCCGCCACCAGCACGATCCTGCGCCGGTCCAGCTCCGTGCGGATACGGTCGCCCGCGATCTTCTTGATCCGCGCGCTGCCGTATTCGGAGTTGGTGGAGAGGCCGATCTGCCACCCGGTGAGGGAGACGACGGGCAGGCCCATCTTCTCCAGCGCCATGGCCATGAGCGCCACGGACATCTGCTCGCCGGTGGACAGGAGCATATCCATCTCCCGCTTGGAGGGGTTGGGGTTGATCTCCTTCGCCTTTTCGATGAGATCGTCCGTCGTGTCGCCCTGGGCGGAGAGCACGACCACCACGTCGTTGTCGTCCACGTAGGTGTCGGCGATGATGCCCGCGACGCGGCGGATCCGCTCCGCGTTGGCGACGGAGCTGCCGCCGAATTTCTGTACGATAAATGCCATAAATCTATTTCCTCCGATCTAAGCGGCCGGTGACCCGGCCCTGCTCGCACCGGCGGCGGGGAGCCGCCGATGGTGTTTCAAATAATCAGTCCAGCATCCGAAGGACCGTCCGCGCGTCGAGCCCGGCGGCGAGCTCATCCACCGCCTTTTTGCTCATGGAGCCGGTCACAAAGGCGCACTGCCCGCCGGCGGCGCCGTCGATGAACTCCGCGTCGCCGAAGGCGGCCTTCACGGCGCTCTCCTCCGCCCCGCACCGGACGTACCAGCGGCTCTCCACCAGCTCGGCCGGATACACGTATTCGGGGCCGCCGTCCTCCCAGCCTATGTACTTCCTGGCGGCCAGGTGCTTGGCGGCGTCGATCACGTCGGCCACCACCGCGCTGGCGGTGGGATACTTGCCCGCGCCCGCGCCGTAGAACATCACGTCGCCGATGGCGTTGCCCCGGACGACGATGCCGTTCATCACGCCCTCCACGCTGGAGATGAGGTTCCGGCGGCTGACCAGATGGGGCGCCACATAGGCCGCGACCTTGTCCCCATAGTGGATGGCCCGGCCCAGGAGCTTGATCTTGCAGTCGATCCGGGAGGCGTTCTCCACATCCGCCGCCTTGACGCCGGTGATCCCCTGGGTCGGCACGTCCTGCGGATACATGTGCCGCCCGAAGCACAGGGCGGAGAGGATGCAGATCTTGCGGCAGGCGTCGTGCCCCTCGATATCGGCGGTGGGGTCCGCCTCGGCATAGCCCATCTTCTGGGCGGCCTTCAGCGCATCGTCGAAGGAGGTGCCGTTGGCGATCATCTCCGTGAGGATATAGTTCGTGGTCCCGTTCAGGATCCCGTACACGTCGTCGATCTTGTTGGCGGCCAGGCACTGGGTGATGGGCCGGAGGATGGGGATTCCGCCGCCCACGCTGGCCTCGAACAGGTAGTTGATGTTCTTCTGCTTCGCGATCTCGATCAGCTCGTGCCCGTGGGTGGCCACCAGCTCCTTGTTGGAGGTGACGACGTTTTTCCCCGCCAGCAGGCAGCGCCTTGTGAAATCATAGGCAACGCCGGTGCCGCCGATCGTCTCCACCACGGTTTTGACCTCGGGATCGTTCTCCACGACGGAGAAGTCCTTCACTATGAGGGATTCGTACGGATTGCCCGGAAAATCTCTCACATCCACGATGTATTTGACCTTGATCTCCTGGGCGGCGTTCTGGGCGATCCTGTCCGCGTTTTTCTCAATAACCTCCATCACACCGGAGCCAACGGTACCAAAGCCCAAAATTGCAATGAACACGCCATGACCTCCTTTTGTGTCTGTAAACAGATAAAACTGTATATACTATCATTGGCACATCAAAAGACGATGATACTTGATATTATCACATTCCCGGAGGGTTAGCAATCTTTTTATGCCCAAAAACAGCAAAAATTGTTATTATCCGGCGCAGGGACCGACGGGGGACGGAAAAACGGCGGGGAGCGCGCGCACGCGGTTCATCACGGGGCTTTTGAAAACCGCCGCGATCCTCCTCGCCCTGTGGCTGGCGGCGAAATACCTCCTGGGTCCCGCGCTGCCGATCCTCCTCTCCCTCCTGCTGGCAAGGCTCATCGAGCCCGCCGTCCGCTTCCTCTCCGCAAAGCTGCGGCTCCGGCGGGGCTTCGTCTCCGCGGTGTGCTGCCTGGCCGTCACCGGGGCGATCCTCCTGCTCCTGTTTTTCGCCGTGAGCCGCGGCCTCCGGGAGCTGAGCGCCTTTGCCGGGGAGCTGCCCGGCCTGCTGGGGAACGTGTCCGGCCTGCTGGGACGGCTCCGGGGCGCCGTCGTCCGGACCGTCGTCGCCGCGCCGCCCGACGTGCAGGCCTGGCTGGGCGAGGTGATCTCCGGCCTCTCCGCCCGGCTCAGCGCCGTCCCCGGCGAGCTCATGGGGCGCCTCATGTCGGCGGCGCCGGAGCTTTTGTCCCACGCCCCGGGGGCCGTGCTGTCCGTGGTCACGTTTTTCATCAGCCTGTTTTTCATCAGCGGCTCCTATCCGTCCATCGCCGCCTTCCTGGCCCGTCAGGTCCCGGAGGAAAAGCGCCGGACGCTTTCAAACGTCAGGCGGGACGTGCTGGCCGTGCTGCTCAGGTGGCTGCGGGCGGAGTGCATCCTCTGCGCCCTCACCTTCGCGGAGCTGAGCGCCGCCTTCCTCCTGATGCGCATCGACTACGCGGTCCTGCTGGCGCTGGTCACGGCGCTCATCGACATGCTGCCGGTGCTGGGCACGGGCACGGTGCTGATCCCCTGGGCGCTGGCCGATCTGCTCACGGGGGAGCCCCTGCGCGCCCTGACCCTGGCGGTGACCTATGCCGTCGTGACGCTGGCGCGCAGCATCGCGGAGCCGAAGCTGGTGGGCAGCCAGACGGGGCTGCCCCCGGCGGCGGCCCTGGCGGCCATGTACGCGGGCTTCCGGGCCGTGGGCGTGGCGGGCATGATCCTTTCTCCCCTGGCGCTGATGGTGCTCCGGCAGCTCAACGCCAAGGGCTATATCCGACTTTGGAGGGTCCCATGAAGAATACGCTCAAATACGCATTGGCCGGGGCGGCCGCGGGCGCGGTGAACGGCATGTTCGGCGCGGGCGGCGGCATGGTGCTCGTGCCCCTTTTCCTCCGGTGGGTCCGGCTGGACGGGCGGCGGGCGCTGGCCACCGCGGTGGCCGTGATCCTGCCCCTGTCCGCGATCTCAGCCGCGGTCTTCTGGTTCCGGGCCGGGCTCGATATCCGCGGGGCGCTGCCTTATCTCCTGGGCGGACTGATCGGCGGCTTCATCGGCGGACGGGTGTTCAAAAAGGTCCCGCCGGCGCTGATGCACCGGCTCCTGGGGCTGTTCATTCTCTGCGGCGGGATCAGGAGCATCCTGTGCTGAAGCTGCTGATCGGGGCGGCCGCGGGCGTCCTCTCCGGCTGGGGCGTGGGCGGGGGCACCCTGCTGATGATCGTGATGACCGGTTTCATGGGAGCGGCCCGGGCGGAGGCCCAGGGGATCAACCTCCTCTATTTCCTGCCCACCTCCTGCACCGCGCTGATCTCCCACTTCAAAAACGGCTTCGTGGAAACGCGCGCCCTCCTCCCCGCCGTCCTCTGCGGCGGGGCGACGGCGGCGGCCGCCGCCCTGCTGGCCTCCTCCGCGGATACGGCGCTGCTGCGGCGGCTGTTCGGCGTGTTCCTCATCGCCGCCGGGATCTCGGAATTCTTCTCCGGCGGCCGCCGGCATGATTGACAAGCGCCGAAAAATCAAATACAATCATATCGGTAAAAAGATATCATTACGGAGGTCTGCCATGTCTATTCCGAAATTCGATCCGAAAGAGCTGAAGGTCGTGCGGGAGCAGCCCGCCTTCGGCGGCGAGAGCGTTCCGATCTTCGATTACCCCGTCTCCCAGAAGGAGGCGTTCCGCGCCCTGCTGGAGCGCAGGCCCGTGTGGGAGATCAGCTATCTCGAGCAGCAGATGTTCTGTCCCCGGGTGAATCCCGACAATATCGCCCGCTCCTTCGTCTTTGAGGCGCGCGCCATGGACCCCAACGACGGCGGCGGGCCCGACATGTTCGGCATCGAGTGGGAGTATATCCCCATGGCCCGCGGCTCCATGGTGCGGCCCGGCAAGCCCTTCATCGAGGACGCCAGCGAGCTGCCGGAGAAGATCGTCTTCCCCGACCTGGACACCTGGGACTGGGAGGGCGCCGCCGAGGCCAACCGGGACTACCTCACCGACGAGAAATTCAACGTGGCCTGGGTGCTCAACGGCTGGTATGAGCGGCTCATCTCCTTCATGGATTTTGAGGGCGCCATCATGGCCCTGTTCGACGAGGACCAGGCCGACTACGTGAAGGACTTCTTCGACAAGCTCAGCGACTTCTACATCGACATGCTGGGCCGGTACATCAAGTACTTCCCCAGGCTGGACGCCTTCTGCATCCACGACGACTGGGGCAGCCAGAAGGAGACGTTCTTCTCCCCCGCCGTGGCGGAGGAGATGATCGTGCCCTACATGCGCCGGGTCACCGATTTCCTCCACAGCCAGGGCAAATTCTGCGAGCTGCACAGCTGCGGACAAGCCCTCAAGCAGATCCCCAACTTCATCGCCGCCGGCTGGGACTTCTGGAGCGGCCAGCCCATGAACGACATGGCGAAGATCCACGAGCTCTACGGGGACAGGATCCTGGCGGGCCAGTACTTCCGGGAGCTGGACCCCCGGGGCAAGAGCGAGGAGGAGCAGCGCCGGCTGGCGCGGGAGTTCGCCCGCCGCTACTGCGATCCCAAAAAGCCCACCATCATCAACGCCACCGAGCAGATCCAGGGTATCCCCCGCGCCTTCCGGGAGGAGCTGTACATCCAGTCGAGGAAGCGCTACGCCGGGGAATGATCAAACGCGACTCACTTCGTTGGACTCGCGTTTGAGGGGACGAGGGAAACGACTCGCTTTCCATCGCCCTCGGCTCGCGGGGGAACGCCTCGGTTGGTCGAAGCGAGAACTCGCACAGCTCGTTTAAGAGTGTTTTTGCCGCGGCAAAGCTGCGGCAAAAACGATAGGAAATTCTTCAGATTGAACCCGCTCCGCTGGGCTTCAATCTGAGGGGACGAAGGGCACGACCCACGCTCCATCGCGCCCGCCGCGGCGGAACGAACGATACGGAGCTTGCGAAAACGGCGCCCCACTCTCCGTCTCCCGTTTCTCGATCACGAGCCCAGCGCAGCGGGTCGGGATCGAAGAGGACGAGCAGCGGAGTGAATGAGTTCTGCCGCCTGCGGCGGAACGAACGATACGGAGCTTGCGAGGACGAGCCTCGCACAGCTCGGCTGAGAGTGTTTTTGTTGTGGCAAAGCTACAACAAAAACGATCGAAACTGCTTCGCGCTTTCCGCGCGAACTCTGCCGAGCGCTTTGCATAACAAACAGAACGAACCTCCCGCCGCCGGCGGGAGGTTCGTTTCGCTTGTTGTGACGCGGGCGTTTACAGCCCGTATTTTTCCTTCAAAAACGTGAAGATCCCCGTTTTCGGCAGGATCAGCATCAGCGGGAAGCCGATGACGTACATGACGATGAACTCGCCCAGGGCCACGGTGGCGCCGTTTAAGATCATGGCGCTCCAGAACGTATCCCGCGCCGTCATCCAGGCGATGACCGCGCCGATGATGAGCCCGTTCATGATCACCGGCGGAAGGCAGGCCAGCAGCTTTGAGCCAACGCTCTGTCTGTCCGCCCGGCCGATCTGCGCCGTGATGAGGCAGGCCAGCAGCGTGGCCAGGGACCCGAATACCACGTCGAACAGGCCGTAGGTGGAAAGGAGATTGGCGATGAGGCACCCGGCGAACAGTCCCCAGGTGGAGGCCGGGAAAAAGAACGGCAGGATGCACAGCACCTCCGCCACCCGGAGCTGCAGGGGGCCGAAGCTGATGGGCGCCAGCACCATGGTCAGCACCGCGTAGATCGCGCCGATCACCCCGGAAAAAGCGATCTTCCTGATAGTCATATTGCGTCCTCCTTCTCTCTTTCCGCCTTCTGGAGCTGCCGGTCGCGCAGGGAAAACGCGCAGCCGCAGTAGTCCTGGCGGTACAGGTCGTATTTTCTGGAAAGCTCGATGGACTGCCTGTAGCCGTCCCGTTTTTTGAATTCCGCCTCCAGGAAACGGACGCCGTACGCACGCTCCAGCTCCGCGCCGATCCCGTTGATGACGTCCGGGTCCTTGTGGGGGCTCACCGTCAGCGTGGTGGCGAAATATTCGAAGCCGTTCTCCTTCGCCAGCCGCGCCGTCCTCTCCAGCCGCAGCCGGAAGCACCTTTCGCACCGGGCGCCCCCCTCCGGCTCCTCCTCCAGCCCCGCCGCGCAGGCGGCAAACGCCGCGTCGTCATAGCCGCAGGGCATGAGCTCCACCGGGAGCGGCGTCTCCATGAGCGCCAGGAGCCTTCCGACCTCCCCCAGGCGCTTGTCATACTCGCTTTCCGGATAGATATTGGGATTGTAAAACAGCACGGTCACGCGGAAAAACCGTGCCAGAAGCCCGATCACGTAGCTGCCGCAGGGGGCGCAGCAGTCCTGGAGCAGCAGGGAGGGCGTCCTCCCCTCCCGCCGCAGGGCCTCCAGCTCCCGCTCCATGGCGCCCTGATAGTCCTTCTTCCTGCTCAAAGCACACACCTCAAGGGGCAGTATACCACACTTTTCCCCGCCTGTCACCCACGATTTCCTGAAATGGGGCAAAAAAGCTTGACAGAGCCGTTCTATCGTTGTAGAATAACATTGTTCTACAATAATAGAGGAAGTGAGCGCATGAAAAAGAACATCAAAAAGCTCCCCGATCTGGAGCTGGAGGTCATGCAGGCGGTGTGGGATCTGGAGCCGCCGGCGGACAGGGCGGACGTCGCGGCGCGGGTCCGGGGCGGCGCCCTGGCGGAGACCACCCTGCTGACGATCCTGAAGCGGCTGCAGGACAAGGGGTTCCTCCGCACGGAAAAGCTGGGGCGGCGCAGCGTATACATCCCCCTGGTCGACCGGGGCGACTACCGGGCGGTGCAGAGCCGCCGATTCGTGGAGCAGGTCTGCGGCGGGAGCATCGCCGCCTTTGCCAGCGCCCTGTGCGACAGCGGCCTGAGCCGGGAGGAGATCGACGAGCTGCGCTCGCTGCTGGATAAGGGGGAGCTGTGACCGGCCCGGGCGGGAGGCTCCTGTTCGCGGCGGTGATCGCCGTCGCTGCGGCGGGCCTCATCCGGTACAACCGCTCCCGGGAGGATAAGCGGCAGCCCCTGAGGCTCCGCGGCTATGCCTACACGTCCGTCCTGGGGCTCCAGATGCTGCCGTTTTACCTGGTATTCCGCTTTCTCCTTTCCTCCGCCTTTGATCGGGCGCTGAACTGGCAGGGCGCGTTTATGGAGGCGATGATGATCGCGGCCCACGTCGCGGTCTTCGACGCGGTGATGCTGCTCCTGCTGCCGCTGCTGCGGAGGCGGATCAGCGCCGCCGTCTGCGCTGCGCTGTGGTTTCTTCCGAATGTGCTGCACCTGCGGCTGCTGCCCTACACATCGAACGGCCCTCTCTTCCTGCTGAGGATGTCGGAGCGCACGGCGCGGACAGCGGCCCTGGTGTGGCTGGCGGGCTTTGCCGCGGTGATGCTCTGGCGGACGGCGGAGCACCTGCGCTTCCGGCGTCGGCTCATCCGCGGCGCCGTGCCCGTACCGAAGCAGGTGTCGGCCCTGTGGAGGGCGTCCCTCGCCCAGCTGGGCGAGGACCGGGTCCGGGGCCTTGTGGTCACGCCCGTGATCGCCTCGCCGCTGACGGCGGGGCTCTTCTCCCACGTCATGGCGCTGCCGGACCGGGCGTATACGGAGGAGGAGCTTCGGCTCATCTTCCTCCACGAGCTGGTCCACGTGCAGCGCCGCGACAGCGGGAAAAAGTTCTTCATGACCTTCTTCACCGCCCTGTGCTGGTTCGATCCCCTGGTGTGGATCGCCATGCGCCGCGCCGGGGAGGACACGGAGCTGGGCTGCGACGAGACCGTGCTGCAGGGGACGGACGCGGAGACCCGCCGGAAATACGCGGACCTGCTGCTGAAAACGGCGGGAGACGGCCGGGGCTTCACCACCTGTCTCTCCGCCTCGGCCTCCGGCCTGCGGTACCGGCTGCGCCAGGTGATGGCGCCGGGGAAGAAGGCGGCGGGGGCCGTCGTGGCCGCGGTCCTGGTCTTCGCCCTGGTCCTGAGCTACGGCGTGTGGTGCCCCACCGTGGAGCAGGGGCGGCTGGGCGACCGGTATTTTACCGGCGCCGATCCCGTCAGCTTCCGGAGCATCACCGTCAGCGACCGGGACACGGGCGCGGTGTCCCAGGGAAGCTGCGCCGACGAAGCGGCGCTGAGGGAGTATCTGGCGGGGCTCCCCCTGTACCTCTCCGCCGGGAGCCTGCCCCTCCACGGCGACTGCGTCACCGTCACCTGCCGGTTCGGCTCCGGGCGGACGGCGATCCTCACCCTGTGCCGGAACGCCATACTCATCAATGAGATCGAAAAAACGAACAGCCGCGGCGCCTGGTACCACGGCGTCGGCCTGGACCTGGACTATGTGATGAGCCTCATTAAAACTTAAACGCCGCGCCCCGGTACCTCCGGCGCGCGGCGTTCACACTGCTTACAATGCTCTCAGCAGAGCTCGCGTCTTCAGCGCGAATCAGTTGCGATCCTTTTTGACGCAGCTCCGCCGCGGCGGGCGCGATGAAGAGCGGGTCGTTTCCCCGTCCCCTCAAATGCGATCCCAACGAAGTGGATCGCATTTGACTTATTCATAGAAGAAGCTGACGCCGTTGTGGGTGTAGAGCTTTGCGGGGATCTCCATGGGCGGGTCAATGGGCTCAAGCTGACCGCCCTGCAGGAGCTGCGCCGCCACGATGAGCCGGTCCAGGATCTCCGGCTTCAGCGGCTCCCCGCCGTGGGACGGCCAGATGGTATCGAACTCCCCGGCGCGCTGCCGCAGCCGCTCCATGCTGTCGATGTACGCCTCTATGCTGCGCCGCTCCCCGAACATGAAGATGGGCCGCTCCGCCACGCTGTCGCCGGAGAGGAGCAGCCGCCGCTCCTTCAGCAGGAACGCGATGCTGCCGGGCGTGTGGCCGGGGGTGAGGATGACCTCCGCCGTCAGGCCGCCCAGGTCGAGCCGGTCCCCCTCCCGCAGGGAGAGGAGCCGATCCTCCCGCTGCTCGGGCCTGCTGCGGTAGTGGGTGTACTCCGACGGGTGCAGGAAGACCGCGTCGAACTGTCTGTTGCCGCCGGTGTGATCCGGGTCCGCGTGGGTGTTGGCCAGCATCACGGGCTTATCCGTCAGCGACCGCACCAGCGCCGCGATATCCCCGCCGCCGAAGCCGCTGTCGACGAGCAGCGCCTGCTTTTCCCCCTCGATGAGGAAGGCGTTGACCATGTCCTTTTCCCGGATGACGCGGACGCCCTCACATGCCTGAATGATCTCGTAGGTTTCCATTTTCATCGCTCCGTTTCCTTGAGTATGCCGGGGCGCGCACCGCCCCCCGATCGTTCTGCCCCTATCATAGCACACCCGCCGCCGGAAAAACAGCGGGAATTATCAAATGTCGCTCCTGCGTCGGCCGCAGTCGGCACAGGGCACGGGCGCCTGCCCCCAAAACGGATGATACCGGATCAAGCGGGTCGGTCACCGCCGCTTCCCCCAAGGATACAGATCAGCAGGGGCGGCGGCTCGAAGAACTGCCGCTTTTTGTCCCCCCGTCCAAAACAAACCGCCGCTTCCCGGTCGGGAAGCGGCGGTTCATCATTCTGTCTCACCGAGTTCGCGCAGTCGGCGCGAAGAAACTGTGATCGTTTTTGGCGGAGCTTTGCCCCGTCAAAAACACACTCAGACGAGCTGTGCGAGTTCTCGCTTCGACCAACCGAGGCGTTCCCCCGCAAGCCGAGGGCGATGGAAAGCGAGTCGTCACCCTCGTCCCCTCAAATGCGAGCCCGGCGCAGCGGGTCGCATTTGAATCATTTTTAATCGGTCACGTAGGGCAGGAGCGCGATCTGGCGGGCCCTCTTGATGGCCAGCATGAGCTGGCGCTGATGATGGGCGCAGGTGCCGGTGGTTCTCCTGGGCAGGATCTTGCTGCGCTCGGAGAGGTATCTCCGGAGCTTGGCGGTGTCCTTGTAATCGATGTGCTGGCACTTATCCACGCAGAACTGACAAACCTTCCTGCGCTTGCGGCCGCGGTTCTTGTTGTCTCTCTCGTTAGCCAACGTAAGTTACCTCCATTTCGGCTTCTCGATCAGAACGGCAGGTCGCCGTCGTCATCGTCCAGCTCCGCGAAATCGGAGCCGCTGACAGGCGTCGAATAGCCGCTGTTGAAATCGTTCCGGGGGGCGGCGGGCGCGTAATTGCTGTCCGCGCTCTCTCTCGCCCTCTTGCTCTCTGTGAAATAAACGTTGTCCGCAACGACCTCGGCGCTGCGGCGCTTGTTGCCGTCCTTATCGGTCCAGTCGCGGATCTGAAGCCGGCCCTCCACCAGGCACATCTGGCCCTTGGCGAAGTACTTGCTGACGAACTCGGCGGTCTTCTGCCACGCGACGATGTCGATAAAGTCGGTCTGCCTCTCCCCGCCGTCTCTGGAGGAAAACCTCCTGTCCACGGCCAGTGTGAACGACGCCACAGGCGTACCCGTCTGGGTCTGCCTGAGCTCGGGATCACGGGTGAGGCGTCCCATAAGGATGATTCGGTTCATGCTGCCTCCTTATTCCTCGACCACGGTGATGAGGGAGCGGATCACACCGTCGGTGATGCCGAGCACACGGTCCAGCTCAGCGGGGAAATCGGGCGCTGAAGTGAACTTCACCAGCACGTAGTAACCCTCGCTCTTGTAGTTGATCTCGTAGGCCAGCTTGCGCTTGCCCATCTCTTCGAGCTCATCCACCGTACCGTTGGCCTCGATGAGAGCCTTGAAACGCTCCACAATCGCGGCGGTCTCCTCCTCGGTCTTGTCGGCGTCGATAATGTACATGACCTCGTACTTCTCGGATACTTTCGCCATTTTTGCACCTCCTTTTGGACTAATGGCCCCCGGTCGCGCCGGGAGCAAGGATTCCCTATCCGCATGGATAGGCCAGTTAATTATACACGAAACGGGAGGAAAGTCAAGATAAAACTGAATCAAAAACTTGCTTTTGAAAATATTTTTTCTTTTTCCCCTTGACTTATGCGGATCGCTGTGTTATTATAATTAGGCTTTCAGGCAAGATATCGCGGAGTGGAGCAGTCCGGTAGCTCGTCGGGCTCATAACCCGAAGGTCGTAGGTTCAAATCCTTCCTCCGCAACCATCTTGTGCCACCAAAAAAGATATGGCACCGGAAAACCCAGAAGCCACAACGGTTTCTGGGTTTTTTCGTACCCTATTTTTCAAGTGCAAACAAAAAGATATTTTCCTCTGTTGAGAGGACTTGAACTACCGACCCCAACGTTTTCAGGCGGCTTTTGAGAGATTTTTTCTCCCGAAAGCCGCCTTTTTTGCTATTCAGAAAAAATATGAAAAAAATTTTTTCGGAGGTCTTCCCTAAAATGTAGGGATGACCTCCCCTACAGAATAACACCATAATCTGAGGGCTGACTTTGTAGATGTAATTCTATGAAGTCAGCCCTTTTTTATTTTCTATGAAAGGAATGAGCACCATGATCAAAATCAGAATCAAGAATGCCGATCACGAGATCGACATCCGCTTCCCGATCAGCGAGAACGAACTGTACGCAAAGCTGGCAGAGATCCACGCCATCGAAGGCCGAGACGCTCCGCAGTCAGCCTTTGTGACAGACGTCTATTGGCCGGAGGAGTTCTCCATGCTGAAAGACCGCTTCGCAAATCTGGACGAGCTAAACTACCTCGCCAGGAGGATGGAGAGCTTCGACTACCACGAATACGACCAGTTCCTTATCGGCATTACCAAGCTGGAAAACCCCACCGAGAAGGATCTCATCAATCTGACCTTCAACCTCGATCACTTCACTCTGTGCAAGGACGTCAGCAGCTACGGGAAAATCGGCAGAGAGTATGTGATGAACACGCAGGGCGCCGTTCCCGCCAACGACGAGGACGATCCGAAATACGCCGCCATCGGCAAAGAACTTATCGATAAAGGACTTGCACAGATCACGGGGAAAGGTCTTCTCATCTACAACCCCTTCGACGAGCTGACCGAAGTATACGACGGTCAGACCTTCCCCGAGTACTACTACGAGAATACCCTTGCCAGCGCGGAGGTCAGCTACAACGGCCGTACCGAGCTGCTCCTGCTCCCCGGCGAAGAACTCGCAATTCAAAAGGCGCTTGCCCGTCTCGGCGCTCCCTCCGACAGCGACTGTGAAATCAAGTTCTGCCTTAACCAAGGAGAGGATGACGCCTGGGAAGAACGCATCGAAGGCATCATCCGCAGTGAGGGGTTGTATGAGGCGAACAAAATGCTCCGCTCGCTGGACACCGGCGATATGGATTGGGGCAAGCTTACTGCCGCCGTCGAGCTCACAGATGTAAAGAGCGCCGCCAACATTGCCGCCGTCGCAGAGCATCTTGGCGAGTTTGCCTTTATTCCCGACGCAAAGAGCGAATCCGACGTTGGCCACTTCCTTGTGGACAACGTGGAAGAATACGAGATGAACATCGAAATGGAGGAATACTTCGACTTCTCCGGCTTCGGAGAGTATTTCGCCGAGGAACACGACGGACAGTTTGTGAACGGCGGCTTCGTCTATTTTGACAGCGACAGATCCCTCGATGAGTTTCTCGAAGAACTCGAGTCTGAGGACGAGGGCATGGATATGAGAGGTATGTGAGCATGAAAATCAATGCGGTGATCGAAAGCAAAGACGGCGGCACACTCGTGCTGGACTTTCCCCGAAGCATCTACGACGTGTACGTAAAGCTCCAGTCGGTGGGCATCAGAAAGTCCCCGCATCAGATCACTCTTTCCGATGAGGAAGGCGATGACGTGCGCGTCAAGCTGTATTCCGAGGACGAGGCCGGAAAGCACCTCCTCTTGACGCTCAACGAGCAGAACTCGTTGGCAGATGCCAATCTGCTGGCTTTCATGGTGGACAACGCCAAGGCAGACTTCCGTTCCAAGCTCGAACAGAATCTACTTCACGATCAGTACGGCTCCATGCAGGAGGTCACAGACGCCATCAAGCAGATGCTCTATGAATCAGGACCGGTCAAAGCTGTTTTCTATTGTCCCCTCGTCGGAGAGGTAACCGATGACGAGGGCTTCAGTTCTCCCGTCGACGGTCGTTTTCTCAAGAGCTATGCGTGGGCGGTCGAAAATGCCCTGGAAGCCGATACTGCCGATGATGAAATGGACATGGCTGAGTTTTTCGACGAGGATGATGGCGTTAAGGCAAAACTCGTATCAGCCAAATGGGGTGTGGAAACCTACCGTGGACGGCTCTTCGGCAGGATCGAGTGCAGCCTCAAGGAAGAACTCACCGATGCAGAAACCGAAATCCTCACCGACTGGATCAGCGGACAGAACTCGGATGGCTACGGTGAGCACTTCGAGCAGCAGCCGATTGACACCGAAGACGGCGATCTGTACGTCTCCTTCTGGAACAGCGGCGACAACTATTCCATCATGACTCATGACGAGTTGGATGCGTATATAGATAATCAGGGCATGACGATGGGAGGGATGTGATATATGGCTGTGCTCTTTTCGGCGGTAACGCTTACCGCAGGCAATAACCAAGCAGAGTTTCTCGCTGCCGGTATTCCGAGGGACACCGACGATCTCGAGGGCTGGACTGCCTATGAGAACTTTATGGATGAGCTGGATTCCGAGCAGGAAGTCAGCGTCCATGTGGAAGCCTATCTCTACGGCGAGGGTGAAACTTTCAAGGCAACGCCCGAGGAAGTGGCGTATTTCAAGATGCGAGCGGATGCAGACGAAGAATTCCTGCACGACCACTGCGACAACATTGAGGACGCGGACTTCACCATCCATTGGTCGCCGGACGAGCTGTACGGAGTGGAGTTGGAGTTATGACGGCAGAAAAGAAAGACCGCAGGCCGCTCCGCATCAAAAACCTTGCAGACCTCAAGCGGCATATCAAGCTCGGAACCGAGCTGGTGGCAACGGCGCACCAATACCACCCTGATATCGTCGGCCTCACTCGTGTGGTGACGAAGGTGCAGACCAATGGCTTCTATTCCAAAATCAAGGATCAACCGGATCATAAATGGTCGACTTGCAATCATGGAATGGGCTTTTGGTCGCCCTTCAACAAGGCCAACGCCTATCACTTCACAGATTCCACCGTCCAAGTACTCAACACCCGAAAGAACGACGGCAGCGTTCTCTATGAGATGGAACTCTACGACGGCAGACAAAGCATGTCAGAACAGAACAAGGAGGTACCCGACATGAACGAATGGGAACGCCTGCACAGACAGGCACAGCGATACAAGGAAGCCTATCCCCCCGGAACGAGGATCATGCTTCTCGGCATGGGAAACGATCCGAACCCCGTGGAAAGCGGCACGAGAGGAACGGTCAGAGTCGTGGATGACATCGGCACTCTGCACTGCGATTTCGACAATGGCAGAAGCCTCGGCGTCGTCCCCGGCGAAGACTCTTTCCGCAAGCTGACAGACGAGGAACTTGCCGAGGAACAGGCAGAAGACATGGACGAGGACGAGAGCGGCCCCGTCATGGGAATGTGAGGCGCCTATGGGAGAAAGACTCGAAATCGAAATCCCGTCCCAGCTTACCGAACCGCTTCTGCTGTATGCCTCTGAAACGGAGCTTCCCGTGGAGGACATCGTAGAAACCGCTCTCAAAAACTATTTGGAAAGGAGCCAGGACAATGCCTAACGGCGAAAAGAAAGGGATCACCGTGCGGATTGACGCAGACCTTCACGCGGAGGTCAGTCAGTACCTGCGGGATCACAGCATGACTATGGCAGAGTTCGTCAGTCTGGCACTGGATGACGAGCTCCACCCGAAAAATCAGATGAAGGAAGGAAACACTATGGCAAACACAAGAACCATCGCCGTGCAGGTGCCGGAGGATCTGTTCCAGCGGATCAAGGACTACCTGCAGCGCAACAACATGACTCAGCGGCAGTTCCTCATCGGACTCATTGAGGACGAGCTGGAACGGGATCAGACCGAGCGTGAGAGCCAGAACGAGGATGTGAGCGGCGATCCCGACCAGGACGAGGATGATCCCGAGCAGGACGAAGACGCCGCTCTTGACGATCCCGGAGCCGATTCCGACGAGGACGAAGACGAATCCGAGGATGAAGGCCAGGGATTCACTATGGGAATGTGAGGTGACCAAGTAGAATAGGAAAAGGTCGGATGCCCTATGGCAATCCGATTTTTTGATATGTTCGCCGGTATCGGCGGCTTCCGGTCAGGCTTGGAGGCTGTCGGCGGGTTTGAATGCATTGGTCACTGTGAGATCGACAAACGCACAAACATGGCGTACTGCGCCATCTATGACACGGAAGGAGAATATTACTGTGACGATGCAAGAAAAATCAACCCCGACGAAATGCCCGACTTCGACCTGCTCTGTGCCGGATTTCCTTGCCAAAGCTTCTCTGTTGCGGGAAAGCGGCTTGGATTTGAAGACACGAGAGGAACTCTGTTCTTTGAAGTTGCCCGACTCCTTGCAGCCAAACGGCCTGCATTTTTTCTTCTGGAAAACGTCCCAGGGCTGCTATCGCATGACGGGGGCAAGACACTTGAAACCATCTACGCCACGCTTATTGAAATGGGGTATCATTTTGAGTGGTGTGTGCATAACAGCAGATATTTCGGAGTCCCCCAGCAGCGACGGCGCCTGTATATTGTCGGATATCTTGATCCCCAATGTGCCGGACAAATATTTCCTCTCAGCGGCGGCAATGCGGCGCATCTCCGGCAACTTATCGGAGGCGCCCAAGGGCAAAGGGTTTATGATCCCAAAGGAGTAGCCTGCACCCAAGCGGCGACCAGCGGAGGCTGGGGCGGTAAAACAGGTCTGTATTTCATCGATATGAACGCCGATCCCGTCGTGACCGACGTTGCCCGATGCATCACCGCCCGTCAGGATTCCGGCGTCAGCAAGCACCGAGGCGAGCACTCCGCCGTGCTGATCGAGGATGCTCCGAGAGCGATCCTCACGCCCGACAGAGAAAAGGTGCGTCAGCAGGGCCGCCGGATCAAGGAGCCGGACGAGCCGATGTTTACGATCACCGCTCAGGACAGGCACGGAATCCTGCACAAAGGCAGAATCCGAAAACTCATGCCCATTGAGTGCTGGCGTCTGCAGGGATATTCCGACGAGCAATTCAATAAGGCGGCCGCCTGCGGACTGAAGGACGGCCACCTGTACAAGATGGCCGGCAACAGCGTATCTGTGCCGGTCATTTCTGCTATCGGGCAGAGAATCAAAGCAGTCAACGAAAAGTATGAAATAGTGAGGTAATTGCCTATGAGAGACAAAATCAGAATCGAGCTTTCCTCGGAAAACAGGCTCGGTTGGGAACCCTTCTACGCTGTGCTGGATCTTCCCGCCACAGCCCAGCAGATCAAAGACGCCAGGCAGAAAGCGAGAATCACCGGCAGAGAGGATATGACCTATCAAGAGATCAGTTTCCTCGGCTTTGATCCGCTTCCCGATCTCGAACACCTCCGGCTCGACACCACTACCGTGGAGGAACTGAACTACCTTGCCCAGCGCCTGGATTCTCTCTCCGACGAGCAGTTCATCATCTATCAGGCGCTCTTCGATCAGCGGTTCGGCGACGTGGACTCCGACGAGCTTTTGTCGGTCAAGGATCTCATCAACATGACCTACGGGCTCGACAGCGTGATGGTCGCTTCGAACATCCATAACGACGAGCAGCTCGGCCAGTTCGTGATTGAGAACGACCTCCATCCCGACGTCGCTGCCATCCCCGATAACTCCCTTTACCTGCTGGACAAGCGCGGGATCGGAGAGCTTCAGCGAAAGAATGAAGGCGGCGTACTGTGGGGCGGCTTCTATGTGGTCGCCGGCGATTATGAAATCCCCGAGGTCTACGACGGACAGAATATCCCTGTCGCGGCTGATGACGGCGTGTTCAGGCTGAAGGTCGGCCTTGCTAATCTCAACGATCCCGAAGCAGCGGAAGCCGGTGCCGTGTGGCTCGCACTTCCGATTCCGAGAGAAAACGCGGATGCCATCGTCAAGGACGCCTTTGGCGTAGAATCCATTGAGGACTGCTCCTGCTTTGACTTTGAATCTGGCATTCCGCAGATCACCGCTGTCGCCGTCGAGAATATGGCTTCCTTTGACGCGCTTAATGCCGTCGCAAACCGGTACCTCACAATTGGAACCGATGCGCAGCTCCGCTTCAAGGCAATTCTCGAAGCGGAGAACATTCATGACGCGGACGGTGCGATGGCGGCCGCAGACAGGCTGAACGAATATGAGCTGTCGTATTTCGACAGTGACGCCGCTTCCTTCTTCAAAACCCACGTGTGCCACAACCTCGACGTCCGTTTTGACGATCATTGGCTGGATACGCTTCTGACACAGAACGAGGGCAAGCGGCTGGTTGAGCGGCTCGGAGCAAGCATCACCGACTATGGTATTCTCTCTGCCCGTGGCGGTCACTTGTTCGAGCCTGTCCCCGTAGAGGCGCCGGAAGCCAAAGAACTGAAGACGCAGGCAATGACCGACGAGAAGCTCGAGGTCGTCGAGGTGCTCGGGCAGACGGCTCTTTTCACCAACGGCCGTGTGACGCAGAAGGAGCTGCCGGACGGTCTTTACAAGTACGATCTGCGCGAGGGCGAATCCATCGCCTTTGCCACTGTCGAGCCGAGCGTTGTCGTCAACCATGCCGGAACGATCATCACCAAAGAGCCGATTATCTTCGGGGAGGAAGGATATATCGAATTCGACGATGATTCCTCTCCCAACTTCCTTGGCGACGAGATGTCCCTCGAGGAATTCCTCAATACGGACTTCAGCCAGGACGAAGATGAATCTCAGACGATGGGAGGCATGCAGTTATGAGCGTGAAAACCATATCCAAAGATGAGCTTCGCCGGATGGAAGGCTCCGAAGGCTTGATCCTTCAGGGCTGCGGCGGCAGCCTCGACGAATGGGTTGACGGCATCAATGATATGCTCACGGAGGACGGCATTCTGCTGAACGGCACAAGGTTCCACGACTGCTCCACCTTTGAGCATGACGGTTCGACCTGCCTGCTCTTTCCCTTCAAGGATGACGTCGAACTCGACGTGGGAAAGCTCGCCATGTGGCGGCTCCAGACGCACGGAAACTTCGGCGGCACCTGGCTTTCGGATTACGTTCCGAACAAGCTCGGCGGCTTCATCTCCAAGGAGCAGACCGCAGAGGCAGTACAAAAGCCCGACTGTCCGCTGATCGGTCAGGACGGAAACATCTTCAATCTGATGGGCATAGCGTCCCGCACTCTGAAGCAGAACGGTCTTGCAGACCAGGCGAAGGAGATGTGCGACCGCATCCGTGAGTCCGGCGACTATTACAAGGCGCTCGGCGTCATCGGAGAGTACGTCAACATCACTTCGGTGGATGACGTTCCGGATGAAGGAGAGGACTTCGAGGAAGGAATGGGCATGCAGCTATGAAATACGATGAATTTAAAAAAGCTGTTGACCGCATCATCGAGGATGAGGATACGCTGATGATCCACGTGTCCCCAGACTTTCAGTGCGATCAGACGCTCGGCTTTCCGACCTCGCTCTGCGTCTGCTGGGAGCAAGGCAAAGCATGGCTCGCTCCCAATGACTTCATGATGTCCGATCTGCCCGACGATCAGGCCAAAGACATTCTGGACGCCTGCGCCGAGTACGGCATCCGCAGATGTGAGGATGCGGAGGACTTCAATAATCTTCTCCGCGGACTCGGTCAGGATGCGATGGACAACGCATGGCTCCCCGACGATGAGGAAGGAATGGTGCTGTCATGACCGAATTCCTTTGGTTCCTTGTCGGGCTCTTTATCGGCGGCATCGTGTCAACCCTGGTGCTGTGCTGCCTGCAGATCAACCGCATCAATGAATACGAAGCCGAGCTTCGAAAGCTCCGCTCACAATTGAATAACAAGTAATTCCGAAGACGGTATCAATCGCCCCATAACGATTGGTACCGTCTTTTTTTTCGTTTATGGCGCGGTTGGTACCTCGTGAAAAGCGAGGTGATCAACATTAAAACCCCTGTATCCCGTGTAGGAAACAAGACTGCGATCCTGCACATTCTCTACGCTCTGTTCCCACTGCACTATGGACGCTTTATCGACGTGTTCGGCGGCAGCGGCAGCGTCCTTCTCGGCAAACCGACCATTGACACTTTCGAGGTCTACAACGATTTTGACCGAAACCTGGTCAACCTGTTCCGATGTATGAAGGAACGGACGATGGCGACGATCCGAGAGCTCGGCTTCTGCAATCTCAACTCCAGAGAGGATTTCATTGCGATCCGCAAGTTCTTTGATCACGAGACATTCGATGACAGGTTCTTGACGGAGGAACTGATGCTCACGGAGATCATGCTTCCCCCTCCCGAGGCCGCGGAGCTAAAAGAAATCCGTAAGCGGATTACCGAAGATCACGACGTGCGCAGAGCGGCCATGTTCCTAAAGCTTCTCCGCAACAGCTACTCCAGCAGCGGAAAATCCTTTGCCTCCCAGCCCTTTGACATCCGAAAGCTGTTCGGACTGATTCAGGAGCTGGAAGACCGCATGGCAAACGTGGTCATCGAGAACCAGGACTTCGAGACGCTGATCCGCCACTATGACCGTCCTGACGCTTTCTTCTATGCCGATCCGCCTTACTTTTCAACAGAAGATATGTACGAGGTGGGCTTCGGCTGGGATGACCACGTCAGGCTCAGAGAAACCCTCGGCAGGATCAAAGGCAAGTTCCTTCTGTCCTACAACGACTGTCCCGAGATCCGTGAACTGTACGACGGATTCAGCCTCTTTGACTTCTCCCGCACCCATTCGATGGCACAGCGGTATGAAGCCGGAAAGGAATTCAAGGAGCTTCTCATTGCCAACTACGATTACTACGAGCGCGAAAACGCAAAGCCCAAGCAGCTCACGCTGTTCGACATCTACGGCGACGAGAACTACGACTACGAAAAAATATTAAAGGAGAGCATTATATCATGCAAAATCAGATGAAAAACCAGCCCCTCTTTGCGCTGGTTCCCGTGCCGTATGAGGCGCTTGTGGACGCAGGCATTGAGATCGGCGATCCTCTGCAGTTCACGGTTGAAGAAGGAAAGATCACGATGGAGCGGCTCGTTCCCGAGGAAATCGAGATCGTCTGCAGTGGGAACTGCCAGGACTGCCCGATGCTCCTGCTCGACTGTATTGGCGGCTGCGAAGCCTGTCCCTGTAAGAATAATTGTGAAAGAAGCGAGGTGCGATAACTATGATCCAGATGTTCCGAATCCTTGGTAAGCGTGGACGCATTACCATCCCCTTTGAGATCCGCCAGCGCGTCGGTTTCTCCTACAACGACGTTCTCTCCTTCACGGAAGCGCCGGACGGCAGAACCGTGATCGTCAAGCGCGAGAAGATCTGCGACAACTGCGCAGCGGAAAAGCCGCAGAAAAAGGGGGCCGAAGACACCATCACGCTCTTTGACTTCCTCAACGGCCTGTCCGACGAGCAGCAGAAGGCGGCCTTCGCCCATCTCAAGCTGAAATGGGATCGTGTGCAAGGAAGTGGTCTCTATGGCAGATCATAAGCCCCTTTACCGCTGGTCGCTGCAGGACGCCATCGCCCACAA
>JAFWFZ010000027.1 GCA_017515345.1 Oscillospiraceae bacterium
TGATGCTTTGTTCAATCCCGATAAAGACTGCGCGTTGGTCTCCATCTATTATTTGGGACGGAGCGGGTATAACAAGGTTCTGGTCGGCGGATCTTTCAGCGGACGTGAATACGACAGTGTGTATATGTACTATACATTCAGGCATGGCGCCTGGATCTTGCTGGATGCGGGAATTGTGGATATGCGGCCGGCGCACGGTCAGGCCAGGGACCCCGACAGAACGTGGTATATGGATGAACATTGGAAGCTGCATAAGGAATAAGATTAAATATGGACGAAGTTGGGGCTGAATCAGAATAAGGAAATAAGAGTATATTCAGACAGGGAAATAAAACGCGATCTCCGAAACGCCGCGTTTCGGAGATCGCGTTTTCATGACGCCGCTTTGGCCCCTGTCAGATCGGGTGCTTCTGCGCGAATTCGCGTCCGTATTTCTTCAGCTCGTCCTTGACTATGGAATCGTTCCATTGCCGGAAGCAGACACCGTTGGGGATGGAGGGATAGAACCGGCCGGCGGGGCAGTAGGAATCGATGGCGCGGCGGACCTCGGCCCGGATCGCCTCCTCGGAGATCCCCTCGATATCCACCTTCGGCCCGTCGATGCCGCCCACCATGGCCAGCTTCCCCTCGGTGATCCGCTGGATCTCCACGATGTCGTTCTGGGCGATCACGCCCTGCCAGATATCGATGCCCAGCTCCACCATATCGGTCACGATGGGCTGGCAGATGCAGTCCGCGTGATGCATGTAGATCATGCCCGATTCATGGATGGCGTCGGAGATCTCCTGCTGGAGGGGCTTGATGATTTCGCGCCAGACCCGGGGCGGGAGAAACACGTTCTGCTTGCTTCCCCAGTCGTCGTGGTAGAAGATGATATCCGGGTGGACCTGCTTCGCCATCTCGCGTATATACCCGATCTTGTAATCCGCGATCACCCGCAGAAGGTCGGCCATCTCCTCCGGATACTCCAGATAGTTGCAGAGCGCCGCCTCCATGCCCATCAGGTGGTGGGACCGTTCAAAAAGTCCGCCGCCGAACATGATCCCCACGAATTTCTCATGGCGGTCCACGGAGGCTTCCGCTTTTTTCGCAAGGCTCCAGTCCAGCCCCTCGTAGGGGGGAACGACCAGGTCGTCCTGCCAGTGCTCGATATCCTTGATCACCGCGTTCTCCGCCGTGACGTGGGGGTGCGCGCCGGGGGCGCCGGGCTTGAAGATGTATGTGGTCCCCCACATGTCCTTGTGCTCCAGCCCGTCCTGGGGACAGGCGTTCCCCAGAAGAACGGGGTCCGGCAGGATCTCGATCGCGTCCATCAGATCCCCGTAAAAATCCGGCTGCTGCCGATTATAGATCGCCATAGCGTTTTCTCTGAGTGTAAACATAACTACCTCCCTGCCGTCGATCGCAAAAACGGCCGGCGTTCATTCTCCGGTCCGCGATCCGCGCGGTCCACCGGATCATTTTATAGAATAATTTATTATACCACAGCCCGGAAAAGAATTCAACGCCTCCGCGCCAAAACCGCGATCGGCGGAGGAGCGCGGACCTTCTCCCTTGCCCCGGAAGTGGCCGGACCGCATTTTCCCGGCAGAAGACTTGATTCTGGAACGGCGCCCGCTTCGAGCTGACGCTTAATGGAAAGAACCCCCGGATGCCTCGCATCCGGGGGTTCTTCAGATCATGATGGGAAAGGGCTTTGCCGCCCGCCCCGGATCGGCGCCGGAGGTTTTTTGGCCCCCGGAGCTTCTCGTTCGCGGGATCGGCGGCTGGCCGGAAACGACGCCGGTACTTGCCGGGCCGGGAGCGTTTCGTTACCGGTCGTCCACCCGCTGCACCAGTTCCCGGTCGCTGTCTTTGGAGGTCACCACGGTGAACCCCTCATAATCCAGGAAACCGTCCTGCGTGTCGGGCTTCTCGCAGCTGTCCTGATACTCCCGGGCCTCCGGCTCCCCGAGCTCCGCGATGAGCGCCTCCACATCCCTGCCGACGTAGCTCTCCGCGATCTCCCGGGGCGTGGGCGCCTCCTGCGCTTCCGGCGTATCCTGAATGGGAGAGGGCTCCCGGGACGGAGCGGCCGGCTCCGCCGAAGCAGCTGCCGGGGCTTCGCTTTCCGCCGCCGCAGGGGATCCCACCGCGGCGGGGGATGCCGCCGGGGGCGCTTCTTCCGGCGTTCCTCCGCAGGCGCAGAGCCCAAGCAGGAGCACGGCGCACAGGAGCAATACGATCTTCTTCATTGTGTTCATCCTTCCGTTAGCTGAGCGATTTCTCCTCAGTTATAAACCACTCGCCGCCGGATGTCAATATCAGTCTGATGCTGTCGGCAGATGCTCCCTCGGGGAGATACAGGGCAAAGGAGGCTTCATCCACGGGGAACGCCTCGTACACCGTGCCGCCCGCAAGGGCGTAGATCCGCTCGCCCTCGCCGCACCAGGCGGGATCAAAGGAGCCTGTTACGGCGGTGAGGCCGTTCTTTTGCTCCGCAGACGCCGTGAACCCGATCTCCCGCGCCGTATCGGGGATCGGCAGTTCCCGTACCGGTGATTCGATCACGATCTCCCGGCCCGCCAGACTGCGGATGTTCCGCTGGGCGATCTCCAGGATCACCGCGTCCCGCCCGTCCTTCGCCGCGCCGGTGAGATCATAGACAACGGAGCGGGAGAACCGGGCGCTCTCAAATTCCGCCGCCAGAAACGGCGACAGCGCGTTGCCGAAGGAGTCCCGGTACATGAGAAGCGAGCCGCTGCCGCCGGGATTTGCCGTCTCATACCGGATGTCCTCCGGCGTGCCGGATTCCTCAAAACCGGGCAGCTCGAAATACTGCTGCAGATCCCGCTCTCTCCCCAGGGGATAGAGCATCCCGTACAGGTCGCCGGGGAAGTCGGCCCGTTCCCCGTAGCCCATGCCGGAGTAGTCGGCGCCGGTACGGCCCAGGGCGGCCATGATCGCCTGCCCGGCCTTGGCCGCGCCCCGGTTGTTCCAGTGGGAGTCCAGCCGGTGATAGTCCTCCCCGGTCAGCGTCTCCCGCAGGTCAACGAAGGCGACGCCGTATCGCCGCAGGGCGCCGTACAGCAGCTCCAGCGTTCCGCCGCTCCCATTCTGCCGGTAGCGGGCGGGCATATTCTCCGGAACGATTGTATTCTTGTTGGGAGCCACGGCCACGAGGAAGTCCGCGCCGTTTTTCTCCGCGTACTCCTGGGCGAGGCTCAGGGAAATGGCGATGTTCGCCGCCTGCCGGGGGGTGACGGCGGGGATGCCCATGTAGTCGTCGGCGGTGCTGGCGTAGTAGAGTCATCCGTTTTTGCCAAGGATCACGCTCTCCGTGTTGGAGGAGGCAAAAAGCCCCGCCTTTACCCGGGAACTCAGGTCGATGGCCTCATGCCGGAAGGCAAAGCCCGTGGTGAGCCAGTCCCCCAGCTCAGAGAAAAAGCCGATGTTCACTTGTCCGCCGCTGACCAGCGTCGGCGGGGCCGTGAGCACCTCGTTGGCGAGGGGCTCCGCCCGGGGCAGAACGACGGTGGCGATGAGGACCGCCAGGCACAGCGCCATGACAGCCGCGATAAACAGGACCCTGATCCGTTTCTCCATCACGCGCCCCCCTTAAAACCGGAAATAGATGAACGGGTTGTAGCCGGAGGAGGCCAGGCTCCCGATGCACACTAGCAGCAGCAAAAAGCTCAGCCCGTAGGAGGCATAGCGCGCGGCGGGCTTTTCCAGGGAGATCAGCCGCCGCACCGGCAGGCACAGCACCACGCCCAGCCCCGCGATGAACAGGAGCCAGGGATCGAGGAGCGCCAGGAACGCCTGCATCTCCGGCCCCGAAAAGGTAAAGCGGGTGAACATGGCGGCGATATACGCCGCGGCGGAGCCCAGCGTGTCCGCCCGGAAAAAGACGAAGGAGACGATCACCACCAGCAGCATAAAGATCCGGGTGACCGCCCTGGGCACGCGGACGCGCCGCGTCACCAGATTTTCGCAGGTGGAGGCGGCGCCGTGGATCATGCCCCAGATGACGAAGTTGTAGCTGGCCCCGTGCCACAGCCCGGTGAGGAAGAACACGATGAGCCGGTTCAGCACGGCCCGCCCCTCGCCCCGGCGGCTCCCGCCGAGGGGGATATACAGGTACTCCCGGAACCAGGAGGAGAGGGAGATGTGCCACCGCCGCCAGAAATCCCGGAGGGAGACAGCCGCGTAGGGGTAGTCGAAATTCTCCCTGAACCGGAAGCCGAACATGCGTCCCAGGCCGATGGCCATGTCGCTGTAGCCGGAGAAGTCGAAATAGATCTGAAGGCAGTAAAAGATCGCCCCCGCCCAGGCTGCGGCGGCGACCCCGCCGTCCATGGCGAAGACCGCGTCGGCCGCTTTGCCCAGGGTATTGGCGATCAGGAGCTTTTTTGCGAGACCGGCGATAAAACGGCGAAGGCCGTCGGCAATGTCGCCGGCGGTCTGGGTCCTGTGTTCGATCTGGTCCGCCACATCGGCGTACTGCACGATGGGTCCCGCGATGAGCTGGGGGAACAGGGAGATATACAGCGCCAGGTCCAGGATGTTTTTCTGGCAGGCGGTGCGCCCCCGGTAGATGTCGATGAGGTAGCTCATGGCCTGGAAGGTGAAAAAGGAGATGCCGATGGGCAGGGGAAGTCCGAGAGGCCGGAGCCCCACGCCGGGGATCAGGTCCACGGTCTCAATGAGCAGGTCGGCATATTTGAACACCGCCAGGATCAGCAGATTGCAGATCACAGAGAGGGCGAGGAATGACCTCGCCCTTTTGGAATCGATGAGCCTGCCGAACGCGTAGTTCATGGCGATGGAGAGGAGCATCAGGAAAATGTAGATCGGCTCTCCGGCGGCGTAGAACAGCAGACTGGCGCACAGCAGGAATATGTTTTTCGCCCGCATATCCCCGATGAGAAGGTGCCCAAGGAACGCGGCGGGCAGGAACGCAAAGAGAAACAGCGCCGAGCTGAAAACCATGGCCGCCTCCTAATATGCGATGTACTGGGTGGGCGTCGTGCCGAATTCCCGCATGAAGAGCTTCCAGCCAAAGTCGCGGTTGGCGGAGAACACGCCCTCCATCTCCGCGTCGCACAGCAGGGCGGTGCCGTTCACGGTGACCTCTGTCCAGCAGTGGTCGCACCACTCATAGGTCTGGTTGCAGGAGCCGTATACCGTCCGCGCGTCAAAGCCCAGGGCCTTGGCGAACATCGCCGTGGCTGCCGCGTAAGAGAAGCAGTTGCCCTTTCGGGTGGCGATCAGGTCCTTGGTGTACGCGATCTGCCAGCCGTCCTTTTCCGTGTCGGGGAAGCGGATCGTCTCATACTCGTAGTTTTCGACGATCCAGTCGTAGGCTGCCCGGAACATCTCCAGCCGGGACATGCCCTGCTCCGTGACCTGCCGGAGAATGGCGGTGACGACGTTGTCAAGCGCCTTGTCGCCGCTGGTGTAGATGCCGTTTTCGTTGAAGCGGAGCCCGTTCACATCGGCGTTTTTAACAGGCTCGCCGTTTTTATAGCAGCGGAGCACGGCATCCTCCACGATCATGCCGTTTTTGATCGGAACTTCCACAGCCCGTTCCTCACTGTCGCCGGTGACCGTGAAGAAGTATTCGCCGTTGACGTCGGGCAGCGCCACGGTGCACATCCGGGTCTCGCTGCCGGACACCGCGGCGACCGTCCTCGTCTCGCCGCGGGCGGTGCGGGTGACCGTATACTCCCCGGAGCCGTCGTCGTTCCACATGAGCGTGAGCAGCCCGGTATCGTCCACCGACCATCGGACTATGAGCTCGGGCCGCGGCTCCTCAACGGGCTCCTCCAGCGCCGCCTCTTCCACGGGCACGGCTTTTTCCGGGAACTTGGCCAGGGCGGTCAGCACCAGCGTATCGTCCGTCGCGCAGTGAGCGGCACAGCCCGCGAGGAGCAGGACCAAAGCCGCCAGGGCCGCGAGGATCATTGTTTTCTTATATGTCAAAGGGATCACTTCCCAGCAAGGATGACGCAGTGTTCTGCAAACATAATAATTATATATGCTGGGCCCCGATTTTTCAACAAAATAATTGACGGACCGACAAAGTTTTTGCCGGTCCGTCAGGCTTTATCCGTTTATACCAGTTTCTCGCCCATGGGTTTCCCCGCGAGGATGTGGAAATGCAGATGGAACACGGTCTGCCCCGCGTCCGGGCCGCAGTTGGAGATGACGCGGAACCCGGAATCCAGATGCTCCTGCTCTGCGATCTTCGCCACTGCCTCCAGGCATTTCGCGGCGAGGGCGGCGTTATCCGCGCCGATCTCGGCGACGGAGCCGATGTGCTCCCTGGGGATCACCAGGATGTGGGTGGGCGCCTGGGGATTGATGTCCCGGAAGGCGAAAACGTCCTCATCCTCGTAGACCGCGGTGGAGGGGATCTCCCCGGCGGCTATTTTGCAGAATAAGCAGTCAGACATGGTTTATCCTCCTTTTCACGTTACAGGCCCAGCTTCCCGGAGACGAAATCGTCCACGGAGGCCAGGGCGTCATCCATCTTCAGCAGATCCTTGCCGCCGCCCATGGCGGAATCGGGCTTGCCGCCGCCGGAGCCGCCGCAGATGCCCGTCACCTGCCTGATGAGCTCGCCGGCCTTGATGCCCCGGGCCACGGCGTCCTTTCCGCAGACGGCCAGGAAGGTGAGCTTTTCACCGGTGACGGAGGCGAGCACCGCCACTGCCGCGGGCTCCTTGTCCCGGATCACGTCGCCCATCTGGCGCAGCCTGTCGGCGGCCACGTCGTTGAGGGCGGTGGTGATGACCTTCAGTCCGCCCACGTCCTTGGCGCCCAGCAGGAAGCTCTTCGCCTCGCCCGCGGCGGCCTGGGATTTGAACTGCTCCACCTGCTTCTGCAGCTCGTGAAGCTCCCGGAAGTCCTGGGCGGCCTTCTGCTCCAGCTCGGACATGTTGTTGACCTTCAGCGCGGCGGCGATATTGTACAGCCGCTTCTGGATGGACTGGATGAAGGAAATGGTCTCCAGCCCCGTGATGGCCTCGATGCGGCGCACGCCGGAGGCCACGGAGAACTCGCTGAGGATGCGGAAGGCGCCGGCTTTCGCGGTGTTGTCCAGATGGGTGCCGCCGCACAGCTCGATGGAGTAGCCGCCCATGTCCACCACGCGGACCACGCTGCCGTACTTCTCCCCGAACAGGGCCATGGCGCCCAGCTTTTTCGCCTCGTCGATGGCCATTTCATTGATGGTGACGGGATAGCCCTCCAGAATGGATTCGTTCACCTGCTTTTCGATGGCTGCCAGCTCCTCCTGGGTGACGGCGGAGAAGTGGGTGAAGTCGAAGCGGAGCCGGTCGGGCTCCACCAGGGAGCCGGCCTGCTGCACGTGGTCGCCCAGCACGTCCCGCAGGGCCTTCTGCAGCAGGTGGGTGGCGGAGTGGGCGCGCATGATGGCGCGGCGCCGGTCGGCGTCGATGGCGGCGTCCACCGTGTCGTCCACATGAAGGGCGCCGGACTTCATCACGCCGTGGTGCAGGTATTTGTCGCCCTTGTTCTTCTGGACGGAGGTGACCTCAAACACCGCGCCGCCCAGGGAGAGGGTGCCGAAGTCGGGGGACTGGCCGCCCATCTCGGCGTAGAACGGGGTCCTGTCGAGAACGACGATGCCCTCTTCCCCCTGGCGGAGGGAGGAGCAGATCTCCCCGTCGGTGACGATGGCGAGGACCTTGCCCGTATCGGTGAAGCGGCTGTAGCCGGTAAATTCGGTGGGAGTGTTGTCCAGACCCAGCTCGATGCCCGCCCAGGCCAGATCGCCCAGGGCGGCGCGGGCGGCGCGGGCGCGCTCCCGCTGCTCGTTCATCAGCACATCGAAGGCCTCGGTGTCCACCTTCATGCCCTGCTCCTCCACGATCTCGATGGTCAGATCGATGGGGAAGCCGTAGGTATCGTAGAGGCGGAAGGCGTCGGAGCCGGAGAACACGCTTTCACCGGAGGAGCGATGCTCCGCGATGAAGCCGTTCAGGATGTTCATGCCCGCGTCGATGGTCTTGTTGAAGTTTTCCTCCTCCACGCGGATGACCCGGGTGATGTAATCCTGCTTCTCCACCAGGTCGGGATAGGCGCCCTTGTTCTCCTGGATCACCGTGGCGCACACGTCCCAGAGGAAGGTGCCGCTGACCCCCAGGAGCTTCCCGTGCCGGGCGGCCCGCCGCAGCAGACGCCGCAGCACGTAGCCGCGCCCCTCATTGGAGGGGAGGACGCCGTCGCAGATCATCATGACGGAGGCGCGGATATGGTCGGTGATGACACGCAGGGACACGTCCGTCTTGTGGCTCTGGCCGTAGCGGGCGCCGGTGATCTCGGAGACCCGGTTCGTGATGTTCATCACCGTGTCCACGTCGAAGAGGCTGTCCACATCCTGGCAGACGACGGCCAGCCGCTCCAGGCCCATGCCAGTGTCGATGTTCTTCTGCTTCAGCTCGGTGTAGTGGTTGTTCCCGTCGTTGTCGAACTGGGAGAACACCACGTTCCAGACCTCCATGTAGCGGTCGCAGTCGCAGCCGACGGTGCAGTCGGGCTTGCCGCAGCCGTAGGCCTCGCCCCGGTCATAGTAGATCTCGGAGCAGGGGCCGCAGGGACCGGAGCCGTGCTCCCAGAAGTTGTCCTCCTTGCCGAAGCGGAAGATCCGCTCCTCGGGGATGCCGATCTCGTCCCGCCAGATGCGGAACGCCTCGTCGTCGGCGGGGGTGGTCTCGTTGCCCTCGAATACGGAGGGATACAGCCGGTCGGGATCCAGGCCCACCCACTCGGGGCTCGTCAGGAATTCCCAGGCCCACGGAATGGCCTCCTTCTTGAAGTAATCGCCGAAGGAGAAGTTGCCCAGCATCTCGAAATAGGTGCCGTGGCGCGCCGTTTTGCCGATGTTCTCGATGTCGCCGGTGCGGATGCACTTCTGGCAGGTGGTGACCCGGTGACGGGGCGGCTCCTGCTCCCCGGTGAACCAGGGCTTCATGGGCGCCATGCCGGAATTGATCAGCAGCAGGGACGCGTCGTTCTGGGGTATCAGGGAAAAGCTGGGCAGCCGGAGATGGCCCTTCGTTTCGAAAAAGGAGAGGAACATCTCCCGCAGCTCGTTCAGACCGAATTTCTTCATCGTATCTCCTCCAAAAATCAAAAAAATAAGCTCCACCCCATATAGGGGCGAAGCAATGCTCGCGGTACCACCCTAATTTGCCTTGCGGCGTCTCGGTCGTCCTGTAACGGGGACAGCCGTCCCGGTCGTCCCGGGCCGCTCGGAAGTGGCCGGCTCAGGCGTTTCCCGAAGGGCTTCCACCGTTCCCTTCTCGCTGTGGGGGCGTACCCGCGCCTCGCTTCGTCAAAGCGTTTACCAAAGCATTTTACCATATTGCCCGCCGTTGTCAATACTTTTTATGATTCCCGCAAATCCGGCAAAAAACCGCCGCCCGTGCCGGACAGCGGCCCGCGCTTACGGCTTATCCGTGAGGCCGAGGATGTAGTCGGTGGAAACATGATAGATATATGCAAGATGGTTTACATAATATACCGCTCCGCTCCTCGCACCACAAACCAAACAAGCCGCGTTGGCTTCCCGATCGCTGCGGGACGCCAACGCGGCTTTTTTCCGGCTGGGGGCTTCTGCCGGAGTCCTATTTTCTCACCACGCCGGCGGAGATCTCCGAGAGGGCGGCGCCCGCCTCCATGGCCACGGGGCGGGAGCGGGCGATGTCCGCCAGGGAGAGCATCCCCACGAGCCGGCCCCCGTCCACCACCGGCAGCCGCCGCACCTGGCCCACGCTCATCCGCCGCGCCGCCTCGGGGATCTCCGTATCCGGGGCGGCGGTGATCATGCTGCGGGTCATGATCTCGCTCACCGGCGTGTCGTCCGGATCGCTGTCGGCGGCGATGCACCGCAGCAGGATGTCCCGGTCCGTCACGATCCCCCGGAGCCGGCCGTTTGCCGCCACCACGGGCACGGAGCCGATGTTGTAGCGGAACAGCAGCTTCGCCGCCTGGCGCGCGCTCTCCTCCGGGGAGATGGTGACCACGTGCTTGTTCATCACATCGTAAACGATCATTGCAAAGCCTCCCGATCTGTTCTACCGGGAGTATAGCCCGTCCGCGCCGTGTTTAATCAGGCATATCCGCCTTTTTTGGCTCATATCTCTGGGACGAGGGGAGTGATACCATGAAAAGAGCAGCCGCGATCCTTTTGACGCTGCTGGCGCTGGCGCAGAGCGCCGGGGCGGTGGACGTGATCTGGTATTCGGACCAGGAGCCGGTGGAGGAGGCCGTGTTCGCCGAGAGCGGGCCCGCCTCCGCCGTCCTGCCGGAGATCACCGCGCCCTCCGCCATCCTGACGGAGAAGGAGACGGGGACGGTCCTGTGGGAAAAGAACGCCGACGAGGTGCGGGAGCCAGCCAGCGTCACGAAGGTGATGACGATCCTTCTGATCGTCGAGGCGCTGGAGCGGGGCGAGATCGGACTTGAGGACACGGTCCGAACAAGCACCTACGCCTCCTCCATGGGCGGGTCCCAGATCTTCCTGAAGGAAGGGGAGGAGATGAGCCTGCGGGATATGCTGAAGTCCATCGTGGTGGCTTCGGCCAACGACGCGGCCGTGGCTGCGGCGGAGCATCTGTGCGGCTCGGAGGAGGCGTTTGTGGCCAGGATGAACGAGCGCGCCGGGGAGCTGGGCATGACGAATACCGTGTTCCGCAACTGCACCGGCCTTCTGGACGACCCGGAGCACGTGACCACCGCCAGGGACGTCGCCGCCATGAGCCGGGAGCTCATCCGCCACGACCTGGTAAAGGAGTTCACCTCTATCTGGACGGATACGGTCCGGGACGGGGAATTCGGCCTCACCAACACGAACAAGCTCATCCGCTACTACGACGGGGCCACCGGCCTCAAGACCGGCTTCACCCAGCGGAGCCGGTACTGCCTGTCCGCCACGGCGGAGCGGGACGGGGTGGAATACATCGCCGTGGTCATGGGGGAGGAGACGTCGGCGGAGCGCTTCCAAAGCGCGAAAACGCTGCTGAGCTACGCCTTCGCCAATTACACGCTGACCAGCGCCGCGCCGCAGGAGCCCATCCCGCCCCTGCCGGTCCGCCTGGGGAGGACGCCCTATGTCCAGCCGGTGGCGGAGGGAGCGGGCAGGCTTCTTGTGACGAAGGCCCAGGCCGGGGATATCACCCGGGAACTGACCCTCCCGGAGGAGCTGACTGCCCCGGTGGAGCCGGGGCAGCGCATCGGCACCCTGACGGTGAAAAGCGGCGGGGAAACGCTTGGCACGTTCCCGGTGGTGTCGCCGGACGGGGCCGAGCGGCTGGGCTGGAGCGAGCTTTTCTTAAAAATCCTTGCCGGAGTCTTTGCCGGACGCTTGTAAAGCGGACGGAAATACGGTATAGTAATATCGTGGGCCGCCTGACGGCGCACGGTATCGGAGGATGGACATGATAATAACCGACCTCTCGGGGCTTGAAGGCCTGATCGGCGGGCAGCCCGATCTGGCGCAAGCCGCCGGGGCATACGATAAACTCATGGCCGGGGCCTATGCGGGATACGACGGCTGGCTGCGGCCCGGGCGCGCTTATGACGGGGCGCTGGACCGCCGCCTGAAGGATACGGCCGCGGAGATCCGGGAGAGCTCCGACGTCCTGGTGGTCGTGGGCGTGGGCGGCTCCGGGCTGGGGCCGCGCGCAGTGCTGGACGCGCTGTGCTCCCCGGATTACAATCTGAAGAAAAAGGCTTCCCCGAATATCTATTTCGCCGGGGATTCCCTGTCTGCCCCGGAGCTGGCGGACGTCGTCTCCCTGTTGGAGGACAGGGACTTTTCCGTGAACGTCGTCTCAAAATCCGGGAGCACACTGGAAACGGCGGCCGCCTTCCGGGTGTTTTACTCCCTGCTGAGGGAGCGGTACGGCGACGGGGGGGCGCGGGCGCGCGTCATCGTCACCACCGATCCGGAAAAGGGCGCGCTCCGGGCGTTCGCGGAGGAGAACGGACTGCGCAGCCTTCCGATCCCACCCGACGTGGGGGGACGGTTCAGCGCGCTGACTCCGGTGGGTCTGCTCACCGCGGCTGTGGCGGGGGAGGACCCCTGCCGCCTGATCGCCGGAGCGGAGGAACAGCTTGCCTCCGGAAGGGAGGAGGCGCTCCGATACGCCGCTGCGCGCCAGCGGCTTTACGCGGAGGGGAAGAGCATCGAGCTCTGCGCGTTTTTTGAGCCGCGCATGCGCAGCCTCTGCGAATGGTGGAAGCAGCTCTTTGGGGAGAGCGAGTGCAAAAACGGCCGGGGCATCTTCCCGGCGGGCGCCATCTATACCACCGATCTCCACTCCCTGGGCCAGTGCGTGCAGGAGGGAGAGCGGAACCTTTTTGAAACGTTCGTGCGCGTCACGCCCGGGGAGAGGCTTGCGCTGCCCGCGTGGGGCTATCCCGGGGACGGGCTGGACCCGCTGGCCGGCCGGGAGCTGTCCCTGCTGGGCGGCGCGGCGGTCGAGGCGGTGAAGCGGGCCCATATGGCCGGCGGCGTGCCCGTCATCGGCGTCGACGCCGGAGCCCTCACGCCGGAGAGCCTGGGCGCGCTTCTGATGTTCTTTGAAACGGCCTGCGCCGTCTCCGCCATGATGCAGGGGGTCCATCCCTTCGATCAGCCGGGGGTGGAGGCGTACAAGCGGAACCTGCGGGGGGCGCTGGGCCTGTGACGGCGCGCGGGAGCTGAAGACGAATAATTCGTTAAATCACATAAAATCGCAAAATTGGGTTGCCAGTGCGGCGCGGAACTGTTAGAATAAAGGTACACAAAAACCCGAAAGGAGAGCTTACATGGTTAAGGTGATTATGGGCCTGAAGGGCTCGGGCAAGACCAAGCATCTCATTGAACTGGTAAAGGCCGCCGTTGCCGAGGAGCACGGCGATGTGGTCGTGATAGAGAAGGAGCCGAAGCTGACGTACGATATCCCCTATACGGCGAGGCTGATCGAGGCGAGGCAGTACGGCATCAACGGCTACGATTTTCTCAAGGGCTTCATCAGCGGCCTGCACGCGGGCAATTACGACATCACCCATATTTTCATCGACAGCCTGACGAAGATCGTGGAGGAGGGAGTCGATGCCAGGATCGAGGATTTCCTGGACTGGTGCGAGTCCTTCAGCGAGCGGGAAAAGGTAAAGTTCACTTTCACCATCAGCGCCGATATCAACCTGGCTACCGACGGGATCAGAAAATACTTCTGACGGAACGGCTTGATTATTCCCGATTTCATGGTATACTAATGGCATGGTAAATAAACCCAAACTACAGAAACGGAGGCAGTACAATGCAGGAAGTCTATGAGTTTTTGAAGAAGTGCGGCACGTACTATATCGCCACGGTGGACGGCGATCAGCCGCGGGTCCGTCCCTTCGGCACCATCGATATGTTTGAGGGCAAGCTCTACATCCAGACCGGCAAGCCCAAGGACTGCACCAAGCAGATCATGAAAAACCCCAAGGTGGAGATCTGCGGCATGGCCGGCGGCGAGTGGATCCGCGTGGCCTGCACCCTGGTCCCCGATGAGCGCATCGAGCCCCAGGTCCATATGCTGGACAACTATCCCAGCCTGAAGAGCCGCTACGCGCCCGGCGACGGCGTGAACATCGTCTTCTACATGAAGGACGCCACCGCCACCATCAGCTCCTTCACCGCGGAGCCCAAGGTCATTAAGTTCTGATCACATCAATCATAAAAAAAGTGCCGACTGAGTCGGCACTTTTTTTATGTCTTATTCAGTATGAGCGCGCGAACGAAACGCCCCGTGACGTGGATCCTGTAAAAATCCTCCATGGAGAGGACGTAACGCTCCTCCTCGGAGTCGGCGTTATAAAACCGGCAGAGGCCGTCCCGCTCCCGGGAGAAGGCCACATAGTGAGGATACTCCCCGTCGTGAAAGCGCAGCACGCCGCCGGGCGCCTTCGAGGCGGCGGACAGGGCGCGGCGCTTGCCCAGAATGAGCGCGGTCTTCAGTCCGCGGCGCCTGAGACAGGAGCGGACGTTTCCCACCGACGTGCCGAAAAAGCCGCCGAACCGGAGCCGGTCGCTCATTTCACGGCGGATCTCCTCACAGGATACGTCCCGCCCCTGGCTTCTCAGGAGATTGTATGCGGCGATCCAGCCGCAGCCGTTCCAGTCAGAGCTGTATCTGCCGTAGGGAAAGCCCAGAAGCTGTTTCTGATCGACGATGTACCCGTCGGAGGAAAAGCCGCCCTTATCCATCGGTTTCCTCGGCGAGATAGCCGACGTCCCCCGCCTGATCCTCCTCATAGAGGATCTCGGTGCTGACCACGTCGATCTCGTCGTCCCAGGGGATGAGCACGTCCTCATCGATCTTGCTGGCGTCGAACCGGTAGTGGGCCAGGATATCAAGCTGCGGGTGGACGAGTGTGTTGGCCTCGAATACGCCGGTGCCGCCGTTGTGGAGGATGTAGGGCACGCCCAGCCCGTTGCGCCGGTCGGAGATGATGGCCGTGTGTTCGTCCGATTCGAAGACGACGATATCGCCGGGCTGCCACTCCTCGATCTCGTTCGTGTCGGTGGTCAGGGAGATACAATACCGCTCCAGCCACACGTGCAGGTTGCACACCCGCCGGAAATCGATGCCCGGATCGGGCTCGTCGATATCGTCATAGTCCCACAGGTTCTCCTCGATATCCTCGTCGATCATGCGCTTGAGGCTGTAGCCGGCGTTGCGGAAGGCGCGCCAGATCACGTCGGTGCAGACGCCGTAGCCCTCCGGCGGGTAGCCCAGAGGGTAGTAGTTGATATCGTAGAAGGGCTTCATGTCCGCCTCTATGTGGGCGCCCTGGAGGATGTCGGACTGGTCGTCGATCCCGTCGCCGTCGAAATCCACAGAGGCGGTGACGCGCTCGATGCCGAAGGCCTCCCCCGTGAGGACGGTATCCGGATCCCAGAGGCTGAAGGCGGGCCGATCCTCCGTATCGTAGCCGGCGGCGGTGGCAAACCGCTGCTTGATGCCGCCTCCCGTATAGGTCTGGGGCGGGGGAGCGTAAAAGCGATCCTCCGCGGGCGGCTCCTCCTTTTCCTCGGGGGAGGGGGCCGGCCGGTCCGTGAGGATCACGCACACCGCCACGATCAGCACGAGGCAGAGAGGGATGAACACAAGAAGCTGCGGCGAGAATCTCTTACTGGGTCGGGACATGGCTTTCCTTTCACGCGGAAGGCGCGGGCCCTCCGCCATCATTCGTCAGTATTGTGCTCGACAGACGCGTATCGCTGTCCGCAGCTCCTATAATAATCGCTCGCGTCCGGATTGTAAAGCAAAAAAGAGACGCGGGCCGTTTTCGCCCCGGGCCCGCCCGCAGAACGCGCCGACGGCCGGCACGGTCCGGGTTTCCCCTCCGGGCCTCGGGAAAACCTTCAAAAAAAACAACTTACCACTGGTATTTGTCAAAGTATCTGCTATAATGACAGTGAAGGCACGCACTGAATCACACCAACAGCGAATTAAGGATATTAGGGGGAAATTGATATGATATCTCACGGCAAGGATCTGAAAATTTTCGCCGGAAACGCAAACCGTCCGCTGGCGGAGGCGATCTGCCGCTCCATCGGCACACGGCTTGGCGATTCCACCGTCACCCATTTTGCCGACGGGGAGGTTTCCGTATCCCTGTACGAAACGGTTCGCGGTTCCGATGTTTTCATCATCCAGCCAACCTGCCGCCCTGTCAACGACCATCTTATGGAGCTGCTCATTATGATCGACGCCTGCAAGAGGGCGTCCGCGGGCAGGATCACAGCGGTCATCCCGTACTTCGGCTACGCCCGTCAGGACCGCAAGGCGAAGGCCAGGGATCCCATCTCCGCAAAGCTCGTGGCAAACATCATTACCAGCGCGGGGGCGGACCGGGTGCTCACCATGGATCTCCACGCCTCCCAGATCCAGGGCTTCTTTGATATCCCGGTGGACAACCTGCTGGGCAGCTCCCTGTTCTCCGACTACTACATCAAGAAATTCGGCTATGAGCCCGAGGATACCATCGTCGTTTCGCCGGATGTGGGCAGCGTGGCCCGCGCCCGCACCTTTGCCCAGCGGCTGGGCATGAACCTGGCCATCGTGGACAAGCGCCGCGAGCGCGCCAACGAGTCCGAGGTCATGAACATCATCGGTTCCGTAGCGGATAAGAACGTCATCCTTCTGGACGACATGGTGGACACTGCCGGCAGCCTCTGCGGCGCGGCGAGGGCGCTTGCCGCCGCCGGCGCACGGGACATCTACGCCTGCGCCAGCCATGGCGTGCTCTCCGGCCCCGCCATCGACAGGATCCAGGACAGCCCGATCCGGGAGCTGATGTGCATCGACACCATCCCCTATTCCGGTGAGAAGCCCTGTGAGAAGATCCAGTACCTCTCCGCCGCCCCCCTGTTTGCGGAAGCGATCGAGAGGATATATGAAGAGGTCTCCATCTCCAGCATGTTCAAATAATGGGCCTTTTCAGGAAGAGCGGACCGGGGGTCGAATACATCGTGGCGTTCCTGGGCAATCCCGGCCCGAAGTATGCGTATTCCAGGCACAATGTCGGCTTCATGGTATGCGACGCCGCGGCGAAGAACGCGGGCGCCCGGGTGGACAGGCTGCGCTTCAGGGCGCTGACCGGCGTCTGTGAGTACGGCGGGAAAAAGGTCCTGTTCATGAAGCCGCAGACCTACATGAATCTCTCCGGCGACGCGGTGAGCCAGGCCATGCGCTTTTACAAAACGCCCACGGACCACCTCATCACCGTGTCTGACGACGTTTCGCTCCCGGTGGGGAAGATCCGCATCCGGCGCAGCGGGTCCGCAGGCGGGCACAACGGCCTGAAGGATATCATCGCAAAATGCGGAGGCGACGGGTTCCCCAGGATAAAGGTCGGCGTCGGCGCGCCGCCGCACCCGGATTACGACATGGCAGACTGGGTCCTGGGCGCCTTCAGGAACAGGGACGCCGAGCTCATGGAGGAGGCGTACCGCACCGCCGCCGACGCGTTGGAGACGATGCTTTCCAGAGGGATCGACGAGGCCATGGCGCGCTACAACTGAACGATCGCCGCCGCCGCTCCGCAGATCCCGGAGCGGCGGCGATCCCATTATTGAAATATTCTGTTAAAAACGGAAGAATTGACTTGCAAGGCAGGGACGTTTCGGGTATAATATCTACCGCTGTATTTCAAAGCCTGTCAGCATACCCCAGTGAACTAAATGGAAAAGGATTGACCGATGAAATGAGTGCATCCAAGGAAAAGAGAAAACGGCAGGAGAACAAGTCCTCCGGCGTCAGCGTCAAAAACGCCAGGGAAGAGCAGAATAAGCAGGAGAATAAAAAGGTCAGGACACTCGCGATCGTGATCGCGGCCGTCGTTGTGGTCCTGCTTGCAGCCGCGCTGTTCATCAACTCCAAATATGTCCGGCGCAATCTTACCGCGCTGCGGATCAATGACGTGAACTATACCGTCACGGACTGCAACTACTATTACTATACCACCTATTTCGATTATGTGAACACCGTGTACCAGAACTTCGGCGACTCGGCCAGCGCCCTGCTGCCGGACAACTCCAGGCCCTTCGGCAGCCAGATCCACGATGAGGAGACGGGGGAGACCTGGGCTGATTTCTTCGAGCAGATGGCCATGTCCGCCATGCAGGACGACGCCGTGGTGTTCTCCGAGGCCAGGAGCGTCGGCTATCAGCTCTCCGCTGAGAAGCAGGAGGAGATGGATAAGCAGATCGCGGATATGAAGCAGACCGTCGCCGACGCCGGGACCTTCAAGACGTACGACGATTATCTGGAGGCATACTACGGCAGCGGCATGGATGAGGAGAGCTTCCGCCGCGTTGCGGAGATGAAGTACATCGTGGACGAGTACTCCAACCATGTGCGCGACTCCTTCACCTACACTCCGGACCAGCTGGAAGCCAACTATCAGGACAACAGAAACACCTTTGACGTGTTCAACTACCGCTACTTCCTCGTCTATGCCGAGGAGGTGGATAAGACCCTGTATGAGGGGGATGAGGCCGGACTCGAGGCGGCTGAGCAGGAGGCCATGGACGCCGCCATGGAAAAGGCTGTCGCCTACATGGAGGGGATCCACAGCGAGGCCGATATGATCGCCGCCGCAAGGGACTACGACGCGGAGACCTTCAAGGAGGACGATTCCACCTTCCGCGCCTACAAGGGCGAGCTCCTGGGCAGCATCTACGGCGACTGGCTCCGGGAGGACGGCCGCAAGGAGGGCGACGTGACCACCGCCGAGACGACGACCGGCTTCTATGTGGTTTACTTCATCAGCCGCTCCGACAACCATTATGAAACGGTAAACGCCCGGGTGCTCACCGTCGAACCGGAGACAGTGGACTACTCCAGGTATGCGGATGATGAGGACACCACCGCCTACGACACGGCTGTCAAGGACGCCGAGGAGGAAGCCGTGACCAGGGCGAAGACGCTCTACGACAACTGGACCGCCGACGGCGCCTCGGAGGATGCGTTCATCACCATGTTCAGCGAGAACTCGGAGGATGATACGTATGAGGAGGGCTATGCCGAGAATATCTGCCGGGATCAGTTCCCCGGCCGTGTGGACAATTGGCTGTACGATCCCGCCCGCCAGCCGGGCGACCACGCCCTGGTGTCCAGCGGCACGACCCAGTACATCCTCTATTTCAAGGGCATCGGCAGACAGTACAGCGACGTGATCTCCGAGGATAAGCTCAGGACCAACGACTATAACAACTGGAAGGCGTCCATTGCCGGTACGGATGTCAGGAAGACCTGGGTCTACGCTCTGGCCGAGTGACAATATTACTGTTTTGTTACGAACAGTTCACGGTCCTTGACGAACTGCCCGGTATGAGATAATATAGCATCAATGATATATGCGGCGTGCGCCGCGGGCTAACACGGCGCACGCCGCCTCGGACAAAATAATTTCGGGCGGTACACCACACCATCGGAAATTACCGGGCATATTCAGGGATAACCATTGGTTATCCCTTATTTTTATGGAGAAACCATTGTATTCTTCGAGCGGGCGTATTATAATACTGTCTTAGGGCGTATTTCCGCCTGTATGTGAAGTTTCTTGATAATGGAGTTAATATGATATACGACATCGAAACATATCTGAAGCCCGGTATGCGGGCGCATCTGGTGGGCATCGGCGGCGTGAGCATGTCGCCCCTGGCCGAGGCGCTTCACGGCGCGGGGCTTGTGATCACGGGCTCCGACATAAGAGAGAGCGAGGTGCTGGATCAGCTCCGCGCCCTTGGGATCCGGATCGCTGTCGGCCACAGCGCCGACAATATCGCCGGCGCGGATCTCATTATCCGCACAGCGGCTGCGCGGGAGGATAACGTGGAGATCGCCGCGGCGCGTCAGGCGGGGATCCCCGTGTTTGAGCGGGCCCAGGCCTGGGGCAGCATCATGAAGAATTATAAGAATGCGGTCTGCATCTCGGGGACCCACGGAAAGACCACCACCACGTCCATGACGACCCATATCCTCATGGCCGCGGATAAGGACCCAACGGTCATGATCGGCGGCACCCTGCCTCTGCTGGGCGCCGGACACAGGGTGGGCAAGGGAGACACCATCGTCCTGGAGTCCTGTGAGTATTATAATTCCTTCCACAGCTTTTTCCCCACCATCGCCGTCATCCTCAATGTGGACGCGGATCATCTGGACTTTTTCGGCGATATAGAAAATGTAAAGAGGTCTTTCCGCACCTTTGCTGAGCTGGTGCCGGAGGATGGGTGGGTCATCTATAACCACGACGACAAAAACACGGTGGACGCCATGCGCGGGATCGAGCGCCGCATCCTCACCTTCGGTCTGGAGGAGGGGGCGGACGTGCGCGCCGAACGCGTGACGTTGGAGGGGAAGCACCTCCGGTTCGACGTGACGTTCCGGGGCGAGCAGTTCCTCCATCTGGAGCTGCAGCTCCCCGGCAGGCACAATGTGTACAATGCGGTGGCCGCCGTCAGCGCCGCCATCGCCATGGGCATCCCCGCGGACGCGGTGGAGAAGGGGCTGAAGAATTTCCGCGGCGCCGGCCGCCGGTTTGAGTTCAAGGGCTGCCTGAACGGCGCGGAAATATACGACGATTACGCCCACCATCCCGGCGAGCTGCGCGCCCTGCTGGACGCGGCGCTGAATATGGGCTATAAGCGGGTCATCACGGCCTTCCAGCCCCACACCTACAGCAGGACGAAGACCCACTTCGATGAATTCGTGAACCAGCTTCGGCGCGCCGACAAGGTGCTTCTGGCGGAGATCTATGCCGCGCGTGAGAAGAACACGGAGGGGATATCCTCCCGGTCCCTGGCTGAGGCGATCCCGGGCGCGGAGTATTTCCCGACATTCGAGGAGATGGAGGCCCGGCTGCGGGAGCTCGCCTCGGAGGGGGACATCATCCTCACCGTGGGCGCCGGCGACATCTACAAGGTCGGCGAAGCGGTGGCCGAGCCGGTCGAAAAAGCATGACGCACCGCCGCGGTCACGCGGCATGAGATTCGGAGGCTGATATGGGATTTGTGGACAACACCGAAACGGACGAGATCCTGAAAACGCCGGACGGTTCGGAGATCGTGTTTGAGGAGGCGGAGGAAGCCGCCGCTGACACGGAGGAGCCGGCGGAGGAGCCGGAGCTTTCCCCCGCGGAGGCGGAGGAACCGGATGCGGAGCAGGAGGACGGCGGGGAGGAGACGGCGAAGCGGTCCGGCTCCGGCAGCATCGTCGTCACCGTGGCGGCTGCGATCATCGGTATGATCGTCGGCTGCATCCCGCCCGCTGTCGTCGCCGGGCTGCTGGAAGGGATACCGGCGCTGATGTTCCTCTGCGTTCCGATCTGCATCTGCCTGGCGATCGCCCTGTTCGGCGGCTGCCGGGACGTGCGGGCCCTGATCGTCACGGTGATCTTCGCGGGCCTGGGCATGTGCATCGCGGCGCTCATGTGCCGGGCGGCCGTCTATGTGCGCCAGACCCACGAGTCGTTTCTTACTGTGCCGCTGGTGGCGGCCACCAGGATGCGGGAGGGAGCCCTGTTCGGGAACAGGCACTCCATCTCAGCGACGCTGTTCCCGATCATTTTCACTGTGATCGGAATCGCGGCGTCCTGGTTCACCCTGTTCAAGACAGGAAAAGAATAAGTAGCATGGAATAAAAAAACGGAGCCTTGGGCGAGCGTGCCCTTGGCTCCGTTTTTATATTTTATCAGGTGATTGGACCGGGCTCTATGGTCAGCCGCGCTTTTTCCCGCAGGCGGTGCAGAAATTGCCCAAATTCGTCTGCCCGCAGGAGCAGGACCACTCCCGGCCTCTGCCGCACTCGGGACAGAACCTGCCAGTATTCTTTGAGCCGCACACGCAGGTCCAGGTCTCCGTCTTGTGCACGACGGACGCGGCGGCGCCTTTTGCGGCGGCCTGCGCCTCCTCCATGGCCTTCTGCAGCATCTCGGCGGCCTTCTTCGGATCCCGGAGCGCCGCCATGCGGAGCAGCTTGTCGATCTGTGCCTGATCCTCCTCCCGGAGGGCGCACTCCGTGACCGTGAGGGAGACGAGCTCCGCGCCGGCGTAGCGGCGGAAGCTCTGGTCCGCCTCCCCGCCGGGGGCGAAGACGTCGGAGGCCGACAGCAGCTCCGGGATCTCCTCCGGCCGGCAGCGCAGGCCCGAGACGGCGGGGGCAAGCATGACGGACAGGCTCCGGCGCATCAGCCCCTCCGGATCATAGGCGAGGGCGTACTGCTCCGGGCTTGCCACCCGGTATTCTGCCGCACCCTTCAGGTGCAGGCTGACGGTCGCGTGGATGTTTTCCTCGTCGATATTGTACACGAATGGAATACCGTTCTTCAGCTCCTCGATCTCCCTGGTATCGAATGCCAGAGATGCAACGCCTTCAGGGATCGTCATGGTCATACCTCCGTTCATATTTGATTTGCCCGCCGAACGGACGCGCACTGCGGGCTGCTTTTATTTTACGGAAAACAGGATGGTGCCGTAGTCGGGATAGGGCCAGTCCGCCCGGTCGGTGAGGCTCTCCAGCCTGTCCACCGTCTCGCGCAGCTTGTCCATGATGATGACGATGCTGTCCCGGCAGAAGTTTGCCTGGTCGATGGGGGATTCCATCTTCTCCATCTCCTTCAGCGCCTCGTCCAGGTAGCCGCAGCGGCGGTAGAGGGTGGTGGTGAGCGCGGAGATCTCCGCCGCCTGTTCCTTTTCAAACGCGTTCTCCGCGCCGATGCCCAGCACCGCCTCCTTGGCGGCGGCCGCGTCGCAGAGCTTTTTCGCGTAAGCCGACACGGCGGGCAGGATGTCCCGATGGACCATCTGGCTCATGGTGTGGGCCTCGATGCGGATGACCTTGCAGTAGCCCTCCATCTTGATCTCGTAGCGGGAGTGGATCTCGCTCTCGGTGAAGACCTTGTGCTCCGTGAAGAGTTTGATGTTCTTGGGCGCGATGTAGTAGGGAAGGCAGTCCGGCGTGGTCTTGAGATTCAGGAGCCCCCGGCGCTCCGCCTCCTCCAGCCACTCTTCGCTGTAGCCGTTGCCGGAGAACAGGATGCGCTTGTGCCGGCGGATGCAGTCGATGATGAGCTGGTGCAGCTCGGAATTGAAGTCCTCCGCCTGCTCCAGCCGGTCGGCGAACTGACGCAGGGACTCGGCCACGGCGGTGTTGATGACGAAGTTGGGCCCGGAGATGGAGGCTGAGGAGCCGGGCATGCGGAACTCGAACTTGTTGCCGGTGAAGGCGAAGGGGGAGGTGCGGTTCCGGTCCGTGGTGTCCCGGGGGAACCGGGGCAGGACGTGGACGCCGACCTTCAGCGTCGACTTTTCCCTGGCGTCGTAGGGACGGCCCTGCTCGATGGAGTCCAGGATCTCCGCAAGCTCGTCCCCCAGGAACATGGAGATGACGGCGGGCGGCGCCTCGTTGGCGCCGAGACGGTGGTCGTTTCCGGCGCTGGCGACGCAGACGCGCAGCATATCCTGATAATCGTCCACCGCCTGGATGACGGCGCACAGGAACAGCAGGAACTGGGCGTTTTCATGGGGGGTCTCCCCGGGCTCGAACAGGTTCACGCCGGTATTCGTCTGCATGGACCAGTTGTTATGCTTGCCGCTGCCGTTGACGAAATCAAAGGGCTTTTCATGGAGCAGGCAGACCATGCCGTGCTTGCGCGCCACCTTCTGCATGATGTCCATGATGAGCTGGTTGTGATCGGTCGCGATATTGGTGGTGGAGAAAATGGGCGCCAGCTCATGCTGGGAGGGGGCCGCCTCGTTGTGCTCCGTCTTGGCGGGGACGCCCAACTTCCACAGCTCCTCGTCCACCTCCTTCATGAAGGCGAGGACGGTGGGCTTGATGGAGCTGGCATAGTGGTCGTCCAGCTGCTGGCCCTTGGGCGGCCGCGCGCCGAACAGCGTCCGGCCCGTGAAGACAAGGTCGGGCCGCTTTTCAAACATCTCCTGGGAGATAAGGAAGTATTCCTGCTCCGCGCCGACGGTGGTGCGCACGGAGGTCACGTCGTCGTTGCCGAAGAGCCGCAGGATCCGCAGCGCCTGCTTGTTCAGCGCCTCCATGGATCGCAGCAGCGGCGTTTTCTTGTCCAGCGCCTGGCCCCCGTAGGAGCAGAAGGCGGTGGGGATGAACAGCGTATCGTTCCGCACAAAGGCATAGCTGGTGGGGTCCCAGGCGGTGTAGCCCCTGGCCTCAAACGTGGCGCGCAGCCCGCCGCTGGGGAAGCTGGAGGCGTCCGACTCGCCCTGGATGAGCTCCTTGCCGGAGAACTCCATGATGACCCGGCCGTCGCCGGTGGGGGAGATGAAGCTGTCGTGCTTTTCTGCCGTGATGCCGGTCATGGGTTGGAACCAGTGGGTGAAGTGGGTGGCCCCCTTCTCGATGGCCCAGTCCTTCATGGCGTTGGCCACCACGTGTGCGATGCCGATGTCCAGCCGACGCCCGTCCAGCACGGTCTGGTGCAGGGCGTTGTACGTCTCCTTGGGCAGGCGCTGCTTCATCACAGCATCCGAAAAGACCATTGAGCCGAAAATGTCGTTTACCATAGATAACGCCCCTTCCTGATTCGATGTGTATTTAAAAATTATATTTCAGGCGGGGCGATTTGTCAACGCCGGAGGCGTGTCAAGCCTTCATTTTTGCCCGGAACGCCAGAACGGCAGCAGCGCCCGCGGCAACGGCATACCCCAGCACCCACCAGAGGTGGGGGAAAATGCCCGCCGGATCGCCCGCAGCGGCGGCACGGGCCATCTCCACCGCATGGGAGAAGGGCAGCAGATTGCAGATGGTTTTGAAAGCGCCGCCGATGAGCCCCGTGTCGAACCAGGTACCGGAGAACCAGGTGGTCACGTTCACGAAGATGGAGAACACGCCGCCCAGCTGCTTGTCGGAAAGGAGACTGCCGAACAGCAGGCCGAAAAACGTGTACATCAGCGCGGTGGGAATCAGGAGGAGCAGGGCGAACAGCAGCCATCCTGTGACCTTCAGCCCCATGAAGGCCGCGAACACGAAGCAGATCACCGCCTGCGCCAGGGCGATGGGCAGGACCGGCAGCACGTAACCGAAGATGAAATCCCGCGCTGTCAGCGGGGAGGCGAAGAGCCGCATGAGGAAAGCGCTTTTCCGGTCGCCCGCCACCAGCAGCCCGGAGAACAGCGCCACGAAGGAAAAGCTGAACACCGCCATGGCCGGCGCGAAGCTGCCGATCTCAAAGGCGGCGTTCGTCCCGCCGGGGAGGCTCCGCTGCAGGAGGGAGATGAACAGGATGAGCACCACCGGCAGGCCGGCGCCGAAGAGAAGCGTCAGGGGATCGCGCACGATCTCCTTGAAATTGCGGGCAGCAAACGCGGTCATCTCTCCACCTCCATCTCATCTGCCCCCGTGAGGGCGAGGAACGCGTCCTCGATATTGTCCGTGCGGCTGAGGGCCTTGAGCTCGTCGGCTGTGCCGAGGGCGGTGAGTGCGCCGTCGTGCATGATGCCGATCCGATCGGCCAGGGCCTCCGCTTCCTCCAGGTAGTGGGTGGTCAGCACGATTGTCATCTTGCCCTTCAGTTCCCGGAGGGTATTCCACAGCTCCCGGCGCGCGCGGATATCCAGCCCCAGGGTGGGCTCATCCAGAAACACGAGCCGCGGCTCCGTGATAAGGGCCATGGCGATGCTGAGCCGCCTCTGAAGCCCGCCGGAGAGCTTCCGCGCCTGATCCCCGGCCCGGTCTGTGAGGCTGAGCCGCGACATCAGGTCCGAAGCCAGGTCCCGCGCTGCGGCCCTGTCCGCGCCGTAGACCCTTGCCATCAGCTCCAGGTTTTCCCGCACCGTCAGCTTCCCGGCGAAAGCGCTCTCCTGGGGGGAGAGGTTCACCATCCGCCGCTCCTCGGCGCCGCCGTCCTGTACGCTCTGCCCATAGACAAGGGCGGCGCCGTCCGTTGGCTCGGTGAGCCCGCAGAGCATTTTGATCGTAGTGGTCTTCCCGGCGCCGTTGAGCCCCAGCAGGGCGAACAGCTCTCCGTCCTCCACTGTGAGGCTGAGACCGTCCACCGCGGCCCTGGCGCCGTATCGCTTCGTGAGGCCGCGGACCTCGATGGCGGGGCTATTCATCGGACTCCCCGAAGGCGAATGCCTTCAGCGCCTTGGGATTCATGATGGCGATCCCACGCTCGATGTCGCCCAGCATGAGGAGACTGTCGCCCGGCTTGATGCCGAACACCTCCCGCGCCTCCTTGGGGATCACGATCTGCCCTTTTTCGCCCACCTTGACCATGCCGAACATGTATTTTCCCTTGGGTCCTTCCATGGTATCAACTCCTGTAAATATGAATAGTAGGAATAGTAGGAATAATATGACAACAAAAATATACGCCCTGATGCGATCAAAGTCAAGGGCCGGGGCGGCTTTTTTCTTGACAAAAAAGGGAAATGAGATTAAAATCTTGCTTGGGTCATGAGGTGGCCTTATATCTGTTTTGTTTTTTGGAGGTGAGGAAGTGGACGCGGAAAGCACCGGAGGAGCATCAGGCCGAAGTAGATACGGGGATGAAGCTGCGGACTTATGCCGCGCTCCCGATTTCTGACCGTTTGATGCTTCCCCTCTTACAGACGCTGTACCGGACGGCTGCGCACGGGCGATCGGCGTTTGTACCTCGCGTCCGCCGGACAGCGTACCGGCGGCTGCGGCATGAAAAAAGGAGGGAAGAATTTGCGTGACAACACATTTGTACTGGAAGAAACCATAAACGCCCTGCTGGAGAGCAAAAAGTACTCCACCCTGCGGGACGTGCTGTCCACCATGAACGCGGCGGACGTGGCCATCCTGTTCGAGGAAATCCCGGAGGATAAGCTGCCCCTGTTGTTCCGGCTGCTGCCCAAGGAGCTGGCTGCGGAGACGTTCGTGGAGATGGACACCGACAATCAGGAGCTGCTGATCCGCGGCTTTTCCGACAACGAGCTGAAGGAGGTCGTGGACGAGCTTTACGTGGACGACGCGGCGGACATCGTGGAGGAGATGCCGGCCAACGTGGTCAAGCGGATCCTGAAGCAGGCCGATCCCGAGACCCGGAAGATGATCAACGAGATCCTCAATTACCCGGAGGATTCGGCCGGCAGCATCATGACGACGGAGTACGTCAGCCTGCGGCCCAAGATGACGGCGGAGGAGGCCATCAAGCGCATCCGCCGCACCGGCGTGGACAAGGAGACCATCTATACCTGCTACGTGACCCAGGACGACCGGACGCTGATCGGCTACCTCTCCATCAAGACCCTGATCCTCTCCGAAGAGGATGACAGGATCGAGGACATCATGGACAGCAACATCATCGCCGTCCGCACCACGGACGATCAGGAGGACGTGGCCCGGATGTTCTCGAAGTATAATTTCATGGCCCTGCCCGTGGTGGACAAGGAGGACAGGCTCGTGGGCATCGTCACGGTCGACGACGCTATCGACGTTCTGACCGAGGAGACCACGGAGGATATCGAGAAGATGGCGGCTATCACCCCGTCGGAGAAGCCGTACCTCAAGACCAGCGTGATCGAGACGTGGAAGGCGCGTATGCCTTGGCTGCTGCTGCTGATGATCTCGGCCACGTTCACGGGGCTCATCATCACGAAATTTGAAACTGCTCTGGCAGCCCAGGTGGCGCTGATGAGCTTTGTGCCCATGCTCATGGACACGGCCGGAAACTCCGGCAGCCAGGCGTCCGTCACCGTGATCCGCGGCATCGCCCTGCAGGAGATCGGCTTCGTTGATTTCTTCAAAGTGGTGCTCAAGGAGGCGCGGGTCTCCCTGATCTGCGGCGCCACGCTGGCAGTGGTCTGCTTCGGCAAGATCATGCTGGTGGACCATCTGCTGATGCACAATCCCGCCGTCACCGCCATGGTGGCCTTTACCGTGGCCGTCACCCTGGTGCTCACCATCGTGTGCGCCAAGCTGGTGGGCTGTATGCTGCCCATGCTGGCGGAGCGGCTGAAGCTGGACCCCGCCGTTATGGCGAGCCCGTTCATCACCACCATCGTGGACGCCGTGTCCCTTCTCATCTACTTCAAGGTGGCCACGGCCCTGCTGGGACTATGACATGAAAAAAGAAAAAAGACTGCGTCGGCCGACGCAGTCTTTTTTTGCCTGACTGTCACTTTAAGTATTTGTCCAGGAACGCGAAGATCCTGTCCACCTCCGGGGGAGAAGCAAAGCCCAGGTCCGCGTGGCTCATATTCTCCTGGAGGTCCAGCTCCGCCCGGTCCTCGCCCGCGACGCGGCGGATCTTCTCCGTCAGGTCCACGGCGTGCTGGTATGCCACGATGGGATCGTACCGCCCGTGCTGACTCAGCACCGGGGGCACGTCGGGATGCACCTGGTCGATGGGGTTCACAAACCGCACCAGGTTGCCCAGCTCGTCAAAGCGTCCGCCGAACATCTGCTCCGCCTCGGACAGGGCGTCGCTGTTGGGGTCGGCGGCGCGGGCATAGCCGGACTCGTCATAATAGGTGTGCGTCTTCCGGAAATCCGTGGGCCCGAACTGGTTGACCACGGCGCGGATGCGGCAGGTCTTGCCCAGGGGGGCTCCCTCAAACACGGCCTGTCCCATGGTGAATGCCGCCATCATGGCCAGATGCGCGCCGGCGGAGGCCCCGGTGAGGGCGCACCGATCCGGGTCCAGCAGATAGGTCTCGGCGTTCTCAGCCGTCCAGCGGAGGGCGGCCTTGATGTCGAACAGGTTTTCGGGATACCGGATATGGGGCAGCAGCCGGTAGCCGACGGAGACGACGGCGTAGCCCCGGTTCACCCCGTCCATGAAGGGCAGCACCTGGGCGTCGGCCCTGCTGCCACCGGACCAGCCGCCGCCGTGGGCAAAGAAGACCACGGGGTAGGGCCCGTCTCCCTCCGCGGGGAGGTAGATATCCAGCGCCTGCCGGGGATCCTCGCCATAGGGGCAGTTCAGGAACTTCCTGCGGATCCCGGAGACGTCCAGCTTCGTTTTTGCCAGGGGAGCGAAGATCGCGCCGATCTCCCTGCCGGAGAGCAGCTTCACGTCGGCCATATACGGCCACCTCCCGTCAGTTATTTCGGATCGCTCAGAACAGCTTCGCCAGCTCGCCCATCACGTCGCTGATCTTGATCTTCTGGGGGCAGTGCTCCTCGCAGGACAGGCACTTTACGCAGTCATGGGGCTTGCCGCCCTCCCTGGTCGCGTGCATATAGGGGAACATGCTGTTTGTCACCGTCTTGTAAACGAGATAGTCGTTGTAGACGTTCATGAGCATGGGGATCTTGATCTCCATGGGGCAGTTCTCCACGCAGTAGGCGCAGCCGGTGCAGGGGACGCGGGGAATGCTGCGGAACACCTCCACCGCCTTGGTGAGGACGGCCTGCTCCGCCTCGTTGAACGGGGCGGCCGCTTCCACCGTTTTGATGTTGTCCTCCAGCTGCTCCATGGTGTTCATGCCGCTGAGAGCGGTGATCAGCCCCTCCCTTGTGGCGGCGAAGCGGATGGCCCAGGAGGCGATGGACTTGTCCGGCGCGCAGGCCTTCAGCACCGGGGTCACGGGGCTCTCGTCGGCGGCCAGCATACCGCCCTTCACAGGCTCCATGATCACGATGGGAACATTGTATTTTCTCGCGGTGGCCCAGCAATCCTTTGCCGGCGCCTTGGGGTCGTCCCAGTCGAGGTAGTTGATCTGGAGCTGAACGAACTCCGTCTCCGGATGGCGGCTCAGGATCGCCTCCAGTTCCTCGGCGGGGCCGTGGAAGGAAAAGCCGATATGGCGGATCCGGCCCTTTTCCTTCTCCGCCTTGATGAAGTCCCAGGCACCCAGCTTTTCCGACTTCTCCAGCAGCTCGCCGTTCAGGGCGTGGAGCAGGTAAAAGTCGAAATAGTCGATGCCCAGCCTGCGCAGGGATTCCTCAAATTTCACCGGAAGCTCCGCCGGATCGTTGGTGTCCACCATGGGCATCTTGGAGGCGACGGTGAAGCTGTCCCTGGGATGGCGCTCCACCAGCGTCTTGCGCATCGCTTCTTCCGAGCCCATATAGACATACGCCGTGTCAAAGTAGGTGCCGCCGGACTCCAGGAACCGGTCCACCATGCGGTTGATGAGCTCCAGATCGAACTCGCCGTTTTCCAGCCTCGGCAGACGCATGAAGCCGAAGCCGAGCTTTTTGACAGATTCACCGAGATATTTTTCAGCCATTTTTAATTCCTCCTATGCTGAGTGATCGTTTGGATGCATTATACCATCGATGCGTCAGTTTGTCAAAAACTGAACCGCCTCAGCGCCCCTTTATCAACGTTTTGACCCAATCGGCGTCTTCCCGCGGGATGCAGCCCGCCGCCGTGAGCAGCGGGACATAGAGCGCCGCGGTGAGGGTGATATGGAGCACCAGGCTCAGGGTGGACGCTTCCAGCGGCAGCCCCAGCGTCCGCAGCAGGAGCAGGGCAAGCTCCACCGCCCCGGCGGCGCACAGAATGGCTTTGCCGTGGATGAGCAGGCAGGGGCGCAGGCCGCTGACCCGGATGAGCCGGGCGATGCTCAGCGCGAAGTTGCAGATCTCGGTGGAGGCGACCATGAACAGATAGCCGTAAACGGCGAAACGGGGCAGCAGGAGGATGACCATGACGAGGCTGACGGCGGAGTCGATGAGATTCACGCGCATGGTGTACATATGCTCGCCCAGCCCCCGAAGCATCCCGTCCGTGACGCTGTCCAGATACATGATCGGCATGATCGGCGCCATGAGACGCACGTAACGCCCCACCTCCGCGCTCCTGTAGACCACTGTGCCCAGCTCGCCTGAAAACCGGAACAGTACGGCCGCCACGCAGAAGGAAAAGAGAAGGCAGAGCCGCAGCGTGCGGCTCACGACCCGGCGGATCCGGGCGGCCTGTCCCAGGACCTGGGCGCGGGTAAGCTCCGGCACCAGCAGATCGGCCAGGGCGTAGAAGAGCGCGGAAGGGAAGAGGATGATGGGAAACACCATGCCGGATACCGTTCCGTAGCTGGCCAGCGCCTCTGCCTCCGTCATGCCGTATTTCTGATACCCCCTGGGGATCAGCAGGTGCTGTACGGTGGAGAGAGCGGTGCGGGCGTAGGTGGAGAGGGCAAGCGGCAGGGAGATGCCCAGCAGCCTGCGGGTGAGTCCGTTCCCGCGGCAGCTTTCTCCGGGATAGCGGAGGCGGTCGCGCCTGTAGAGGATATAGTGCAGGAAGAGGCAGAGAAGGTCCGCCCCCGCGCCGCAGGCGACGATGACGGCGCAGCTCACCTCCGCGGATACGCTGCCGATCAGGGACAGGGCGGCGATGACGGCCGCCACCTGAAACAGCTGTTCTGTGAGCTGCACGGCCGCGGTTTTGACGATGCGGCAGACGGCGGTAAAATAGCCGCTGAACACCGATGCGGTGGAGATGAGGGGCATGCTGAAGGCCAGTATCCGCAGGGGCAGCACCGTTTCTCCGTTCCCCACGAGCCGCTCGCCGATGATCCGGGCGCCGAAGAAGAGGATCGCGGCGGCGGCCAGGCCAAAGCATGCGGCGTAGATCAGGCACCGCCGGACGGCTGACCGAACGCCGCCCCGTCCGCTCCGGCTCAGCTCCTCGGCGACGAGCCGGGTGGCGGCGAAACGGATGCCTGAGACGGCAAAGGTGGCGGCAAGGGTGCTCACGGAGGTGATGAGCTGCATGAGCCCCAGCCCGGCGGCTCCGATCCTGCGGGACAGGAACACCTGAAGGGCCATGCCCGTCGCCCGCATCAGGAAGGAGGAGGCGGTGAGCAGTATGGTATTCAGAAACATGCCCCGGTCCCGCTCCATGTCCATCGCTCCCTCTGCATGCCGGACAGTCGGGCGCGGCTGCGCTTATGCCTGCCCGGTCCGTCAATGATAGTAGAGTATATGTGCAGTCGCCGTTTGACATGCGCGGGCGTTTCCGGCGGAAATGAGCGCAGAGGATACGAAAAAACAGATTTCGAAAAAAACGAAATCTGCACTTGACATTTCTTCTTCTATGTGGTAGCATACTTTTTGCGCGATACAGGCGGACGATTCCGCCGGTTCATATGGGGGTATAGCTCAGCTGGGAGAGCGCTTGAATGGCATTCAAGAGGTCAGCGGTTCGATCCCGCTTATCTCCACCA